>VGVY01000036.1 GCA_016873835.1 Ignavibacteria bacterium | reverse complement strand
TCCCGGGTTGCACAACGAACCTATTTTCTTCCATTGCAAAAGAATTGGGTGTTGTCATAATTCTTAATTTGTATGAAAACTTAAATGGCAAAACTTTCGATTCCTCACCAGTAATTGATGCAGATGGTAAAATTTTAGGAATTACAAGAATGGTTCACATTACCAATTACAAATATTTTTATGAAAAAGGATATTATGAACCGGGAGATTCTGAAGCTAAAGTATACGATACTGCTTTTGGAAAGGTTGGAGTTGCAATTTGTTACGATAGACATTATCCTGAATATATGAGAGCACTTGCATTGAATGGAGCAGAAATTGTTTTTATTCCACAAGCCGGGTCTGTTGGTGAATGGCCTGAAGGATTGTATGAAGCAGAGCTTAGGGTCGCAGCATTTCAAAATGGATATTATACTGCATTATGTAATAGAGTTGGGGAAGAAGAATTTTTGGTATTCAGCGGAGAATCTTTTGTGTGCAATCCGAATGGAGAAGTAATTGAAAGGACAAAGGAAAAAATAGAGGAGATATTGGTGTGTGATGTTAATTTTTTATTAAATGAAAAATCCCATGCTAAAAAATTATTTTTTAAAGATAGAAGACCTGAACTTTACAAAGAATGGTTTAACAATAAATAGATTTCTGGAGGAACTATGACAAAACTGCTTTCAAAAAATGATGTTATGAAAGTATTAACGATGCAAGATACGATTGAAATATTAGAAAAAGCTTTTGCTGATTTTGCAAGTGGAAATGCTAATATGCCCCAAAGAACTCCAATCACTTCACCCGAAAATAATGGGCTCGCACTTTTTATGCCGGCATATTTAAAAGGAATGGGCGCCTTGGGTGCAAAGATAGTTACCGTTTATAAGGATAATCCAGCAAAATTTAATTTACCAAATGTTATGGGAACAATATTATTGCTGGATGAAAAAACTGGCGCTCCTATTTCAATAATGGACGGCGGATTTTTAACTGCAATGCGAACTGGCGGAGCAGCTGGACTTGCAACCAAACTGCTTGCAAGAAAGGATTCAAAAGTGCATGTTCTATTTGGAACTGGAGGAATGGCGAAAACTCATGCTTGGGCTGTTGATTGTGTTAGTCAAATTGAAAAATTGATTCTTGTTTCAATCGACTCTCAAGAAAAGAAAGAAGCGTTTAAAAAATCTTTGCAAGGAATTGTGAAATCAGAAATTGAAATTGCTGAGAGACCAGAAGATGCAGTGAAACAAGCCGATATTGTAACGTTAATTACGAGTGCAAAAGAACCAATAATAAATAGCAATTGGATATTACCGGGAACACATATTAACGGGGTTGGTTCTCACGCTCCAGCAATGAGAGAAATTGATACTGATACAATAGTAAAATCAAAAGTTGTTTGTGATTTTGTTGATGCTTGTAAATCTGAAGCCGGTGATTTTATGATCCCAGTAAACGAAGGAAAATGGAGCTGGGATAGAGTTCATGCTAATCTTGGAGATATAATTTTAAAGAAAGTCGTGGGAAGAGAAACAGATGATGAGATTACGTTATTTAAAAGTGTTGGATTAGCGATTCAAGATATTTCAACTGCGCTGAATGTTTATAATAAAGCTATAGAGCAAAATGTTGGAGTTGATTTTACATTTTAACTCTACTTGCTAAAATGTGGTTGTCATTTCGGGTATAATAGTCAAAAAGTGTTGCTGTAACTATTAATAATTATTTTTGTTTTAGAAATTAGATAGTTGTTTTTGAAACTAACAGAAATACAAACAAAAGAAGAAGCTCTTCGTTTTGTAAAGGGTGTTAATGCTTGTGAGAAATCTTAAAAATGTCTCTTCCCACTTTGCGGGATTCGACATGACACATACAAATAAAATATTACGAAATTAAGAACGAATAATTCTCTACTACACTTCTTATAAACAATAAATACTTACCAAACCTTTCGTCGGTATGAAGTATGTCGCTAAACTCCAGAAACTGACCATCGATTCGCGCAGTTACACTGTATTGATTTTCACCATTCAAAATTACAAATCCATCATTTTTGCTTTGGTTTAGATCATCAACAGAAGCAAAGAGAGTAAATTTATCTTTGTAAGGTGCGCCTTCGTGCGGACAAAATGTTTCGCAATTTCCGCATTCGTTGCAAAGTGAATCAATGTGAAGAATCTGATTCGCATCTCTGAATACCGGGTGAGCAATTTTTATCTCAACATTTGCGCGGTTCGGGCAGACATCAACACATTTATTACAGATCATATTACAACTCAAACAGCGTAATGACTCATGTTGTATATCATTTGAGTGCCAATCAACTTTTGCTTTTAGCAAATTGAGATTTTTGGTGTTAACCGCAGCATTTACATTAATTGAAGGATAAAGCAAATTTTCTTTTTTTAAGATTGCATTAGCAACCTTTCTCCCATCTGCAATTGCTTCAACAACTGTTGATGGTCCTTTTAATGCATCTCCTCCGATGAAAACATTTTCAATATTCGTTTCATTTGTTGCTGGATCTACTTCGGCTTTATTTAATGTGATTTGTATTTTATTATATTCAAGAATATCTGTTTCAACACTTTCACCAATAGCAGATATAATCAAATCAATTTTGAACTCTTCAAAACTATTTTCTATTGGCACAACATTTCTTCGTCCATCAACTCCAGGCTCAGCAAGCCGCATCTTTTGACAGATCAAATTTCCATTTGTAAATTCGCATGGCAGTAAAAGTTCTTTAAACATTACACCATCGAAAATTGCAGCTTCAAATTCTTCACGGTCAGCCGGCATAAACTCTTTTGTGCGTCTATATAATAGAAAGACATTCTCTACTCCAATGCAGCGCATCGCTGCTCGAGCGCTGTCCATTGCAGAATTACCTCCGCCAATGACAGCAACGTTTTTGCCCAAGCTGAAATTATTGTTTTTATGAAAATGTTTTAAGAAATCGATTGCATTAATTATTTCTTTATCAGATTTGATTTTAAATATGTTTGATTTCCCAGCGCCGATTGCAATGTAAATATATTTATATCCTTTAGCTTTCAATTTACTGACCGAAAAAGATTTTTCAGATCCATAAATAAATCTAACTCCAAATTGTTCTATAAATTTAATGTCGTTGTCAATTGCTGATTGAGGAAGGCGAAATTGCGGAAGTACATTTTGGACTATTCCACCAGCCCTCATCTCTTTTTCAAAAACAGTAACATCAACTCCAGATTTTCCTAAGAAGTACGCTGCAGACAAGCCCGAAGGTCCGGCGCCAATTATTGCAGCTTTAATAGTTCTGTTATCGTTATCAGTTAGTGCAATGTTTTCCATTAGATTATTAAATCCGTACAAAGCTGCTTCTTTTTTCAAATCACGGATTTTAACGGCCTCATCGTAATCGATTCTTGTACAATGAAACATACATTGATGATCGCAAACATATCCGGTAATATGCGGAAGGGGATTTTTATCAATAATTACTTGCAAAGCCTTTTCATATTTCCCCTCACCAACTAATCGTATGTATTCTGGAACATCTTGATGAATTGGACATGCAACTTTACATGGAGCAATAAAACAATTAAACGTATCAAGCTTTTCCGGTACTTTGATTGATTCTACACCCCTATTCTCTTTATTGTAAATGGAATTATTCAACGAAAGCTTTGCAAATGTTTTCAATCGCATTACATCAACTGAATTTGAATTAATTAAACAAGACTCAATCTGTAGCTCAGCAATTTGTTTTAAACGATTATACCCCCCAGGTTTTAAAAGTTCAGTTACAAACGTAACGGGTCTGATGCCAGTTTCTAAAATCTCTTTAGTATTATTAATTGAAGCACCACCAGAGAAAGAAATATTTATATTCCCATTAAATTGTTTGGCAATTTTATGAGCAAGATTAATTGTTAATGGGAATAACGCTCTGCCCGACATGTACATTTCATTTCCGGGAATTCTCTGCTTATTATTTTTAACAGCAAGAGTATTGGAAAGTTTTACTCCAAACTCTTTTTTATTTTCCTTTGCAAACAACTTTAAACGCTGGAGCATTGATATTGCGTCTTTCCATTGTAAATCATTTTCGAATGAGTGTTTTTCAAGATATATTTTATTGTAGCCAAGTTTTTCTAATGAAGCTTGAACAAATTCAAATCCTAGCAGAGTTGGATTTAGTTTAACATATGTGTGGAGTTTTTTTTCTTTGATTAAGTATTTAACAATCGATTCTATTTCATTTGGCGGGCATCCATGCATTGTAGAAAGCGTTACAGAATTTGAGACAAATGGAGAGATGCTTTTAATATAATCTATAAAGCTGTTGTTATCAGCATCAATAGTTCCAGTAAATTCAATTAGTTCATTCTGATACTTTAAAAACAATTTAGATTTGTTTGCATCTTTCAATTCTTCTATGAAATGATTCATTCTCTCTGTTTTAATTCCTTCAAGATCGTAACCGACACTCATATTAAATATAAATCCAGAGTTTGCATTATCTGACAATCCGAAATATTTTTTTATAAAGTGGAGAAGAATCCATGCTTTTAAATATTCATCGTAAGACTGTTCAAGTTTTAGTTCTTGTGACCATTCAACATTATATCCCTCGTCTTCAGCATCAATGCATGGTCGATCAATTTTTAACTCATCTATTTTCTGAACGGTTTTCAGCTCAAAAAATCTTCCGCCAGTTAAGTAAGCACAAATAATATTTTGTGCTAACTGTGTGTGTGGGCCAGCTGCTGGACCAATAGGCGTTTCTAGAAATCTTCCAAGGTAGGGATATAGATTTTTTGAATTACTTTTATAAAAGTTAACAGATTTAATTCCAAAAATACTTTTATGATTTTTTTCTTCTTCAATTATTCTTTTAAGCAAGCTTTGGAAAGGGATAGGATTCATTATATCGGGCATTTTGTATCCTTGTTAAACGATGTATATATCTATAATAATCATTAATTTATAAATAAGAAATTTTTATATAATTAACATCATTAAAGAAAATATTTCGAGATATAGAAAAATGAAAGATGAAATACTCAAATTGGTTGAAGTAGAAAAAGAGAATTTATTTGGTTTAATTCAAAGACTTATTCAAATAAAAAGCTACAGCGGAGATGAAAAAGAAATTGTTGAATTTATTGCTGCAAAGATGAATGAATTTGGATTTGATGAAGCATATCATGATAACTTTGGCAATGCAATTGGTCGCATTGGCAATGGCCCAATCAAAATAATGTACGACGCACATATCGACACAGTAAAAGTCACGGAAACTGAGAATTGGGTACGCCCACCATTTGGCGGTGTAATTGAAAATGGAAAAATATATGGCCGGGGCGCTGTTGATGAAAAACCAGCAATGGCTGGTTTTATGATTGCCGGAAAAATTCTAAAATCTTTGTATGGGAATAATTTTTCATTTACTCTCTACATTATCGGCTCTGTTCTCGAAGAAGATGCCGATGGTTATCCTCTTTATCATATTATTGAAAACGAAGGGATAAAACCTGATTTTGTTCTACTTGGCGAACCAACTGATTTAAAAGTATATCGCGGTCAACGCGGCAGAATGGAATTAAAAATTACGACCACGGGAAAGTCCGCTCATGGCGCACACAATCAAAAAGGGATAAATGCAATCTATAAAATGATGCCGATAATTTCTGAGATTGAAAAACTTGATAAAAAACTGAAACCCAAGCCGACACTTGGAAAAGGTTCTATCACTGTGAGTAATGTAATTTCCAAAGCACCGTCAATGTGTTCAGTTTCGGATTTTTGTCAGATTCATATTGATAGGCGAATGACTATTGGAGAGAATAAAAGTAGTGTTGTAAGAGAATTGAAGGAAATAATTAAAAAGCATAAAAGCGATGCAAAAATTTCAATTCCAAACGTGGAAGGTGTAAGTTGGAAAGGAACTCACTTTTCACAAGAAGCATATTTCCCAACTTGGGTTTATGATGAAAAACATCCGATCGTTGATGCTGCCTTAAGGACTTCAAAACTTGCAGTTGGGAAAGCGAAAAGCGGTGTATGGAGCTTTTCTACAAATGGGGTTGCAACTGCCGGACATTTTGGTATTCCAACAATAGGATTTGCACCGGGTAAAGAGGAACTTGCTCATTCATCAAATGAAGAAATATTACTAAACGATTTACTAAAAGCGACTAAGTTTTATTCACTATTTCCATTTGAAATAATTAATCAATAGAAAAAAATTAATCAGCGGATAGCAATGTAATCTATATTTTTCGCTTTCTATTTCTGAGGAGAATTTATGAATACTCAATTTAAAGGCAAACACTTTTTAACAGAAGATGATTGGACAAAAGAAGAACTCGATATTGTATTTGAGACAGCATTTGATCTAAAGAAAAAATTTTATGAAGAGAAGCCGACACTCTGGCTTCCACACAAAACATTATTCATGATGTTCTTTGAACAATCGACACGCACACGAAATTCAATGGAAGCCGGAATGACGCAACTTGGCGGCCACGCACACGATCTCACGCCAGACAAAATGCAAATCACTCATGGCGAAGTTGCCAAAGACACAGCAATAATTCTAAGCAGAATGGGTCACGGTATTGCTTGCCGAAATTGTTTTTATGGAGTCGGAAATAAATATTTGAATGAACTAGCTGCAAATTCAAGAAAACCAGTTATGTCACTTCAAGACGATGTTTATCATCCATTTCAGGGACTTGCTGACTTGATGACCATATTTGAACATTTAGGTCGGAACACTAAAGGATTGAAAGTTACAATCTCCTGGGCATATGCAACGACTCACTCAAAACCGTTAAGTGTTCCTCAAACACAAATTCTACTTTTCCCGCGATATGGAATCGATATTACAGTTGCACACCCGAAAGAATTTCCGTTGAGCAAAGGCATAGTTGAGAAAGCAGAAAAGAATGCAAAAGAAGGAGGAGGAAGTTTAAGGTTTACGAATAATATGGATGAAGCTTTTGAAGGCGCACAAATAGTAATTCCAAAAAATTGGGGAGGCTTTGGTTTTTATGATGAAGAATATTATTTGTCACACGAAGATGAATGTAAACGAGAAATGAAATCAAATTTAGAAAAATATAAGGATTGGATTTGCGACAGCGGAAGAATAAAATTGGCAGATAAAAATGTTAAACTTATGCATGCACTCCCGGCAGATAGAGGAAATGAAGTTACTGACGAGATTCTTGATAACCCAAATATTTCAATTGTCTTTGATGAAGCAGAAAACCGGCTTCACACAGCAAAAGCGATTATGGGATTGACAATGTAAAAATAAACTATGGATTATGAATCATCATTATTTCTAATGATAAATCATACCTCCATGAAAATCAGCGTGCTATTTATTATGAAAAATTATTTTTATAAATGTTCCGATTGCAATTCAACATTCTCTTTAAAAGAAATAGAAGAGAAGTTTGTTTATCTCTGTTCAAAATGTGGAACAGCAGAAAAGAACAAACCACTTAAAGGAGTATTAACTGTTGAATATGATTACAAAAGCTTAAGAAAAATAGTTTCAAAAAAGAAATTTCTAAAATTAAATCCCGGAAAATTTTGGCAATATCACTTTTTATTGCCAATTAATAAATATCCCTCTAAGGAATTATTAAATCGATTAGAATTAAATTCATCTCCAGTATTAGATATTCCCATTGATAAAAAAAATATATTTTGGTTTGACGATACAAGGAATCCAACACTTTCCTATAAAGATCGTGCAAGTGCAGTAGTTGCTTTAAAAGCTCTCGAACTTGGATTTACAGAAATATCTGCTGCATCAACTGGAAATGCCGGTTCATCAATTGCCGGAATCTGCTCCAGACTTGGAATGAAATCCCACATCTTTGTTCCTCATACTATTCCTGATGCAAAGAGAATTCAAATACAATCATATGGAGCTAATATTTATTTAGTAAACGGAACTTATGATGATGCATTTGATCTTTGTTTAGAGGTTTCTGAAGCAAAGAAAATATACAATCGAAATACAGCTTATAATCCTTTAACAATTGAAGGAAAAAAAACTGCTGCATATGATCTGTATGTTCAATCAAAAGGAAAATTGCCTCAATACATTTTTGTACCAGTTGGTGATGGTGTAATATTATCTGGATTGTTTAAAGGTTTATATGACTTAAAAAATTTGGGTTGGATCAAAAAATATCCAAAGATAATTGGAGTTCAATCAATTGGGAGTAATGCACTTGTTCGGTTTTTACAAACGGGAGAGTTTAAATATATAGAAGCAAATTCCATTGCTGATAGTATTTCCACCGGAGCACCAAGAAATTTATTTATGGCAGCTAAGGCTATTAAGGAGACTAAAGGGACTGCAGTTGATGTAAGTGATAATGAAATTTTAAACGCTCAAAAAATCATAGCACAAGAAATTGGAATTTTAGTTGAACCTTCTTCAGCAGCAAGCTATGCTGGTTTTTCAAAATATAAATTGTCTCAATCTATTTCACCAAAAGATAAAGTTTTATTAATGCTTACCGGCAATGGCTTGAAAGACATTGCTTCGATCACAAAGTGGGTAAGCAAGCCCCAAGTTTATACCAAAGATGAGATCATAAAAATGTTTGGAATATAATGAGGATTACTGGATTAATTCTTGCTGCTGGATTATCCTCTCGAATAAATTCATTTAAACCAATTCTACATTTAAATAAAAAACCATTTGTTAATGTGATCGCAGAAAAACTTTTAAAAGTTTGTTCTGACTTAGTAATTGTTACCGGATATAAAAGCGATATTATTTTAGAAATAATCAAAGATTATTTTCAAGAAGAAACACTTCGAATAAAATTAACTTATAATGAAGACTTTGAAAAAGGCATGTTATCGTCATTGCAGAAAGGAATAAGTTCTGCAAAAAATTCTGATTGGATTTTATTTCATTTCGTAGATCAGCCAACAATTCCCGAGAAATTTTATTTTGATTTTATAGATCAGATTAAACCACAATTTAATTGGATTCAGCCGTCAATTAATTCATGCAAGGGTCATCCAATTTTGATTAATAATACATTATATAATTTGATCCTTAGTCTGCCAAGCAATGAATCATTACGAACATTTAAAAAAAATAAATCAGTGAAGCAAATAATTTGGAATTGCAATTATCCTGACATTTTGAAAAATATTAATTCAGAAGAAGATTATAAAAATATTTTATAAATGACGATTGGAGATTTGGTTTGAAAGATTTAAAGATGTGGAAATTTGTACAAGAAAACTTAGCAAATAAGAAAAAAGTTATTCTCACAGTAGTTTTGGAATCGAAAGGAAGTTCTCCAGGCAAAGCCGGATTTAAAATTGCCGTAGCCGAAGGAAATAAATTTGTAGGAACAATTGGCGGCGGACAAATGGAATTGAATTTGATGTGGGAATGTAAAGAATTGTTTAGAGCAAAAGACAAATTCAATATTTACAGCAAATTATATCATAGTGAAAAAGTCAAAAAGTTAAGATCTGGACTTATTTGCGAGGGAAATCAAACCAATTTTATTTGTATGCTTGATAAGTCTGACTTAAAAATTATTAAATCAATTATTCTTTCCTATGAAAAAAATAAAAAAGGATTATTAGTAGTAACTCCAAACGGCTTGAAAATAAAATATGGGAAAACAAATAGTGAACATATTTATTTCAAATACTCGTCTGCCAGCAAATGGATTTATCAAGAAAATATTGGTTTGAAAGATACAATTTATATTTTTGGGGGCGGACATGTTGGCTTAGCTCTGTCCAAACAAATGAAATTATTGAATTATGAAGTCATAGTTTTTGATGATCGAGAAAATGTTCAAACAATAATTGAAAATAGATCAGCAGATAAAATTATTATAACACCGTTTAATAAAATTAGCAGACATATCATGGAAGGAAATTATTCATATGCCGCAATTGTTACTTCTGCACTGCCAACAGATAAACTTGTTTTGAAACAAATAATAGGAAAAAGATTAAAGTACATTGGTCTAATGGGAAGCAAAGCAAAACTTAAAAGGATTTTTTCGGAATTGAAGAGCGAAGGAGTTGATGAAAAATATTTTAATAAAGTTAATGCTCCAATTGGATTGGAAATAAATAGTAATTCTGTTGAAGAGATTGCAGTTAGTATTGCTGCACAAATAATTCAAATCAAAAATGTAAGTTGATAATATGAATGAAACAGCGCTAAGAGTTCGCGAAAAATTTTTAAAATTGTTTAAAGAGAATCCATTGATTGTAAGATCACCCGGAAGAATAAATTTGATAGGAGAACATACAGACTACAATATGGGATTCGTTCTTCCAGCAGCAATTGATAAATCAATTTATTTTGCTCTTACACCGCGCGATGATAATAACTGTTTTTTGCATGCTTTTGATTTAAATGATTCTTACCAGCATCAAGTCTCTAATATCGAGTATCAAGAAAAGAGATGGGCGAATTACCTTCTTGGAGTTATCGACCAACTTAAGATATTTGGCTATAACATTAGTGGATTCAATTGTGTTTTTGGCGGGAATATTCCAATTGGCGCTGGTTTATCTTCTTCAGCAGCTATAGAAGCTGGATTAGCATTTTCGTTAAATCATATTTTCAATTTAGGAATTGAAAAATTAGAATTAGTTAAACTTTCGCAAAAAGCCGAAAATCAATTTGTTGGTGTCAATTGCGGAATTATGGATCAGTTCATTAACATTTTTGGGAAAGCAAGTAAAGTAATTAAAATTGACTGCAGATCTCTTGATTACACTTATTATCCGTTTGATAATAATAATTTTAAAATAGTACTTGTAAATACATTGATACATCATTCGCTAGCTTCCTCCGAGTATAACTCAAGACGTATGCAATGCGAAAGTGGAGTTAAAATTCTTCAGAATTATTTTCCTAATGTAAAAAGTTTGCGTGACATTACTAGTAGTTCTCTGAATCAGGT
Organism: Ignavibacteria bacterium; assembly: GCA_016873835.1. Taxonomy (GTDB): domain Bacteria; phylum Bacteroidota; class Ignavibacteria; order Ignavibacteriales; family Melioribacteraceae; genus DSXH01. The sequence continues at coordinate 10,225 of VGVY01000036.1, read as the reverse complement.
TGAAGCAAAATTTGATAAAATTATTTACAACCGATGTAAATATATTGTTGATGAAATTGAGCGCGTTAATTTTGCTTGCAGAGATTTGATTAATAATGATTTTCTTTCGTTTGGTAAAAAAATGTATGAAACGCATTTCGGGCTAAGTAAAGATTACGAAGTAAGCTGTTCAGAGCTTGATTATTTAGTGGATCAAACCGTAGAAAAAGATTATGTGTTCGGTGCTCGTATGATGGGAGGCGGTTTTGGGGGATGTACTTTAAATTTGGTTGCGAGTGATTGTATAAATGAATTCGAGAAAGAGATAGTTTATGAGTACAAAAAAAAATATTCATTAATTCCTGAAATTTATGTTTGTGAAATTGCTAATGGAACAAACATTATTTCCGATACATCTAATTAACAAACAAATTGGGGGAAGAAATGGTAAATGAATTTAAGGTGAAGGGGAAAGAGTTAATTTCAAAAGTTGAAGAGTTGATTAAAGAAGGAAATGCTAACAGAATTATTATTAAAGATGAAAAGGGAAAAACATATATTGAAATACCGGTTACAGTTGGTGTGCTTGGAGCTTTATTTGCACCAATTTTAACTGCTGTTGGCGCTCTTGCCGGGATGGCTGCAAATTTTACAATAGAAGTAATAAGAAAAGATCAGAGCGAAAATTCGATAAATCCTGAAACAGTTTCGAACAACTAAAATAATTTATCTTTTGTGATGTGGTAGTTCAAAAGGGATTTCAAAAGAAATCTCTACTAATCCTTTCATTTCATTGTTTTGGATCCATGGTGCTTGATAGATCATTTTTTTTATACCGTCCTTTTCAATAGTATATACATTACTTTCTTGCCCTTTAATCATAGATTTAATTTGTTGTGTGGACTGTTGAGAGTGGCAATCAAAAAGATTCTTTCCTATTAAATCATAACCCCCATCCTCTCTAAAAAGTTCTGCTGCTTTGTCATTCATTTCAACAATTATTCCATCATTATCACATATTGTAATAGCTGCTTTAAATTGTTCAATCCAGTTAAATTTCATTTGTACCTCAAAATTAGTAAATAAGGAATGAGGGAACTCAAGTGAATAATTAAAAATATATTTCAGTACTTATTGAAAAATTTCTTAGTGGGGCAAGGTTCCCAATAAATTCAACATAATAATAATTGAAAATATTTTTTGCATTTAGATTTAGCCTGATTGGCGCGCTTCCAATCAAAAAGCTGTAACTTGCAGAAAGATCTGTTACAAAAATCGGAACCCGTTTCTCTCCATCAACAACCAATGCAAGTGGCGGCTCAACCAGTGCAAAATCAATTTCTTCAACTTTGCTTAAATATCTAAAATCTATTCCAAAATCGAATGGAGTTGGAGAGTATTTCAACTGAGCATAAACAATATTTCGTGGACGATATTTCATTGCTCGATTTTTTGCTATATCTCTTGCCCACATATAATTATAACCAAAGATCAATTTTAATTCGTTTTCTAAAATTGACCAATCAGTTATTGCTTCAAACCCCTGGATTCTTGCTTTACTCAAATTTATAAATTGAATGTCGCCATCTTTAGTCAGGTTTGGCTCAATAAAATTATTAAAATCTGTTTGGTAGAATGCAAAATCAAAAAACAAATTTTCATAAGGTTTGTATTGGGTTCCTATTTCAAATGCTATACTTGATTCAGATGTTAAATTTGGATTTTGTTTAACATCAACACCTCCTCCAACCCCAGCTGTTGTAAATACTTCTGCTGGTGTAGGTGCTCGAAATCCAGTGCCTAATGAAGCACGAAAAATTAGATAGTCGGAATATTTGTAGTTTAATCCTAGCCTTGGTGTAAAAGCATTTTTGCCGGCCGTTGTATCTAACTTAATATAATCATAACGAAATCCAGTGGTAACAATTAAATCTTTTACCCCTTTAAATTCTGATTGTATATAAGCACCGCTACCAAAGAATTCTGGATTAGTGAAAATATTAGACTTCACATCAGCATAGGATGCTTCAACCCCCGAGGTTAAAGTAAATTTATTTGAAATGATGTAATTTGTTATAAATTCAGCTCGAAATAAACTTGCAATGGATGTAGTATGTTCAATTCCATATCCGTCAAATTGAGTTCTATAGTAACTTGTTTTTAGTTCACCTGAAAATTCTCTGTTGAACTCATGGTGGTATATTAGTCCATTAAAAATTCTATTGGATTTAACATAATTACCAGTTTCCTCATCTTTTGGAACCAATGCCTTCTGTGAATTTTTCCAATACAAAAAATTTCCTCTGTTCGAATAAAGATAATTAGAAAAGAACATTAAATAATTTTCTGGTGTGAAATTATAATGCAATTTCAAATGAGCTAAGTAACGTTTACTATAATCGTTTTGACGATAACTCATGTTATCAAATTTTTTGAGTGAGAGTGTATAAGAAAAATCTTCAATTGAATTAGAATGGTTTAATTCAGCACCGTAAAATGTTCGATAAGAATCATCCCAGCGCCATTCAGTATGTTTCGGTTTATCAAAAGTGCCAATATAGCTTTTAAAATAAAATAGCGAGCTTTTTGAAGTGGATTTTGTTATGATGTTTATTACTCCGCCAATTGCCGAGGAACCGTAAAGAGAACTTGCTGGCCCTTTTATTACTTCAACTCTTTCAATGTCGCTTAAAGGAATTAATTCCCAAACTACATCGCCATTATCTCCAGCATAAAGCGGAATGCCGTTAATAGCCACTAAAACACGAGCACCAACGCCCTTACTATAACCACTAGAACCTCGTATACTTACTTGTTCAAGATTCATTTGAACTCCCGGAATATAACGCAACACATCATCGAAGGTTAAAAAATTTCTTCGGTTTATATAATCGGGTTTAATAATTGTTGTGCTTACAGTAAGGTCTTCTACTCTTTGTTCAAACTTTGATGCACTCACAACAACTTGTTCAGTTTCAAAAGCTGTTTCTTTAAGTACTACTGTAAGAGGCTTTGTTGATTCATTAACTCTGAAATTCGAAACTTTTCTTTTTTCATATCCAATTGCAGAAATTTCTAACTCGTAAATACCGTATTGCACATTTTTTATTTCAAATATTCCTTTTTCATTTGCTGCATCCCCAATTGTTGTCCCTACCAGAATAACATTCGCACCTATTACCGGTTGTGCTTTATCGCTGATTACTTTTCCTTTAATTGAATTCGTTTGGGCATATGATTTAATAGAACAGAATAAAAGCAGTAGTATAGTTAGTTTATGTGAGTAATTTATCTTCATTAACAATCCAGTTTTTACATTGGAGGTTGAGGCGGCGGATTATTAAAATCAACCACGATATTAATATTAGGTGTAATTTTATTTGGTTCAACTATTAAAGTAGCCGCTTTTGACTGATCATTATTAATACAATATATGCCAACAACGTACCAATCCTTTCTATCTAATGAAAGGTTCTGAGTTTTTGATTGCGCAACAACTACATATTTAAAATTGCCATATCCTAATTGGAAAATTGGTATAAAATTATTTTCAAAAGAATTATACTCGAAAGATGTTGTTCTATATGGGATTGAGTCTGCTACAAATGTCAAATTGGGCGGGAAAAAGTCATCACTTGATTGAATTGGGTTTTTGAAAACAACAAGATGAGTCCTTGTAACACCAGATGGCCAATTTCCTATAAATGTAACTTTGCCGCTAAATCCACCCGGTCCTTTTGGTTCACCAGGTTCAATTCCTTTGTCACAACTCCAAAGACTTATAATCAAAAGGAAGATAAAAATATATGATAAATGTTTATTCATTACCGCCTTGATTCTAGAACCTTGGTAAATATAGAATATTCAAGTTAAATCGCCAATATGAAATTCTGAATAAATTGGGTGATTATTTGAGTAGATTTTTTAAAATGCTATTCTTATGATAGGATATGATTATTCGGATATTTTTGAAAACAATGCACATCAAATATTTTATTATTCTGCTATTTCTTTTAAGCCTTTGTAATTTCGAATATTACTTCGCACAAGAATATATTTTTCGTCAAATCAGAATTGAACATGGGCTTTCTCAAAGCACTGTCTATAGTATAGTTCAAGATAAAAAGGGCTTTCTTTGGTTTGGTACTGCAAATGGACTTAATCGATATGATGGTTATAATTTCCAGATTTTTTCAAATGACCCACTTGATACTAATTCACTATCAGATAATGGAATTGTCTCATTGTGTGAAGACAGTGAAGGTTTTATTTGGGTCGGGACAGTTGAAGGTGTATTAAATAGATTTGATAGAAAAACCGGCACATTCAAAAGGCATCATATAACAGAAAATTTAACTATTAATGAAAAACCTAACGAAAAATTTTTTGACTTTCCATTACCATTTTCCCGAAATAGTGACAGATCAATTACTTCAATAGCTGAAGGACCAGACGACATAATTTGGATCGGTACTTGGGGTAAGGGATTAATTAAATTCAATAAGAAAAATTCTAAAACAGAACATTTTAGTTATCGTTCTTCGAATTCTGTTAACTTTAATTCAAATCGAGTAAAATCAATTGCTGTGGATCAGAATATTGTGTGGGTTGGTACAATCGGAGCCGGGTTGTATAAAGTTACTTGTTCAGATCAAAGCTATTCCTTCGAAAACTATACTTTCAATAAAAGGAACGATAAAAGTATAAGTGACAATCAAGTTGTTTCAATATATAAAGATAGGCTTGGAGATCTTTGGATTGGAACTTATAGTGGCGGTTTGAATTATTTGTCTAAAAAGAATCAAGCTTTGAACCCAAGCAGCGCTGAATTTATTAGATATCAAAATTCAGCTAGCGAGTATAAAAGTCTCTCTGGAAATTTTGTAACCTCAATAATTGAAGATAATAGAGGAAATATTTGGATTGGTACATTCGGCGGAGGAATAAACAAACTTGATTTATTTACAAAAACATTTACAAGATTTGTTCATGATCCTAACATCGCAAATTCTATATCAAAGAATGATATACTCTCATTGTATGAAGATCAATCCGGCATTATCTGGATTGGAAGTCATCTAGGAAAAGGATTAAATAAACTTGAACGTGCTACAGAAAAGTTTAAACAAGTAAATAAAAGCTTCAACAGCAAAAATGGTTTAAATGATGATGTTGTCTGGGCTTTAATGGAAGATGAAAATTCTGTGCTGTGGATCGGAACTTATAAGGGAGGATTAATCAAATGGGATCGGAAAAGAAATATTTTTACATATATTAAGAACAATGCTGAATTTAATCACATAAGAGTTATTTGCGAAGATGAAAATGGTAATTTGTTAATTGGAACTTACAGTGGAGGATTATTTATATTCGATAAAAATTCTGGAATAATAAAAAACTTTAGACATAATTCGTCCGATAGTTTGAGCATCGGAGCAGATCAGGTTCAATCAATCTTTATCGACTCCTATAATGAAAAATGGATTGGTACATTTGGAGGCGGATTAAATAAAATTCGTAATGATAAATTCACATACAATAATATCAGTTTTATAAATTATCTTAATAACCCTCTGGATCCATTCAGTTTAAGTGATAATAGAATCTACACAATCTTTGAAGACAAAGACAAAATACTATGGATTGGTACTTTTGGAGGCGGATTAAATAAGTTCGACAGAAATACAGAGCATTTCATTTCTTACAAAAACATTGTTGGTGATGAAACAAGCTTAAGTGACAACCGAATTTTAGCTATTTATGAAGACAGCAAAGGGATGTTATGGATTGGAACTTACGGAGGAGGTCTCTTAAAATTTAATAAACGTACTGAAAAATTTACAAAGTATAATAAAACAAATCGATTTAATAGCTCTGTTGTATATGGAATATTAGAAGACAATTCCCAGAATTTATGGATGAGTACTGATAATGGTTTGTTCAAATTGAATATTGTAACTGATAATATTACCCAATATGACCTTCATGATGGATTACAAAGTTTAGAGTTCAGCGGAGGTGCATACTATAAATCTAAAAGCGGAGAAATGTTTTTTGGTGGAATAAACGGATTAAATCATTTTTTCCCCAATAGAGTTAAAGATAACTATTTTGTTCCGCAAGTTGTTATTAGTTCAATTAGAATTTTTAACGAGGTAATAAATGGAGATAGAGATACAATCAACGTCCCATATAATGAAAATTTAATTTCGATAGAATTTGCTTCATTAGACTATACTAATCCACATGATAATCAATACGCTTATTTTTTAGAAGGATTTGATGAGAGTTGGCATTATGTTGATTCGAGAAGAAGAATTGCAAACTATACTAATCTTTCTCCGGGAGAGTACATTTTTTATGTGCGCGGTTCTAATAATGATGGTGTTTGGAATAATATTGGGACGAAACTGTTTATCATTATCTCTCCGCCATTCTGGCAAACCTGGTGGTTTGTTTTATTGCTTGTATTAACTATTGCTTTTATTATTTATTATCTCAGTACGATGAGATTTAGAAATCTCTTAACTATAGAAAAAATTAAAAGTAAATTATCTGCCGATTTGCATGATAATATTGGTTCAGGGCTTACAGAGATTTCCATTCTTAGTGAACTTGCTTATTATGAATTAGAATCAAAATCAGAAGATTCATCAGTCAAACTAAAATCAATAAGCGAAAAAGCGAGAACACTGATTGATAATATGAGCGATATAGTTTGGATGGTTAATCCTCAGCGTGATTCGCTTTATCATTTAATTCTACGACTTAAAGACACATACAGCGATCTGTTTAATTCAATGGGAATTTCCTTTGGCACAGTTAACTTAGAAAAATTTTCCACAATAAAACTTCCAATGGACTATAAGCAAAATCTTTTTTTGATTTTTAAGGAAGCGGTTAATAACGCAGTTAAACATAGCAACTGCAAAAAAATTACTCTTGAAGCAAACTTAAATAAAGATTTATTAGAGCTTACTTTGTCTGATGATGGCAAGGGAATGGAGTTGGATAAAATTAATTATGGAAACGGAATATTAAATATGAAAAGCAGAACAAAAATATTGGGTGGAAATCTTCAAGTAATTTCGTCCTCACAAGGAACAACAATTGTCTTTTCAGGAAAGATTAATAACAAATCGAAAACAAATTATTAGCAATTTCATTCTTGCAGCAGCTCAATCATATTTCTATAATATTAACTATAACATTTCCAACAAAAAAGAATTAACTTAAGATAGTTATTAAAATATTCTTTTCTATGATCAAAGTAGCAATCATTGAAGATAATACAACAATTAGAGAAGGACTGGCTGCTTTAATTAACGGGACTCCAGATTACAGCTGTGTTGGTTCATATCCCGATTGCGAATCTTTTCTTCAGAAACTTCCACAACTCGATACCAATATTGTCCTTATGGATATTGGCTTGCCCGGTATGAGCGGCATTGAGGGAATAACTCGCGCAAAAAAAATAAAACCGTATCTAAATATTTTGATGTTAACTGTTTATGAAGACAGCCAATCAATTTTTAAAGCTCTTTGCGCTGGCGCAAGCGGATATTTAGTAAAAAAAACACCTCCATCAAGATTGCTTGACGCTATTAAAGACGCTTATGAAGGCGGTGCCCCGATGAGCTCACTTATTGCACGCCAGGTAATTACTCTTTTTCAACGAACAGTAACTCCACAAAACGTTGAAGAAGACCTCGTACTTTCTACAAGAGAAAAAGAAGTTCTTACTTCCCTTGCTGATGGAAATAATTACCAAAATATAGCCGATAGACTTTTTATTAGTGTTGATACCGTACGCCATCATATCAGAAATATATACCGGAAACTTCATGTCCATTCCCAATCCGAAGCAGTTGCAAAAGCAATAAGAAAAGGAATTATTTGACATTTAATTTATCAACTGCATATTCATGTAGGTTAAGACAATTTTTTATCTCTTTAGTGCAAAAAACGACACATCTGTGCTGTTGATATATCACTTCCCTTTAATTATTTAGAACTCAGATTCTTATTAACATTAAAAGTGGTTGTATAAGAGGGGAATACAGCTTAAAAATTAATAATAATTGGAGGGGAAATGGAAAACATAACAAATAAAGTCAGCAATCCTATAGCAGAACTAGTAAGCGATGATATTTATTGTCTTCTTACCAGCAGAGGATTAATAGACGAAAAATCAGTACGGGATTATATTATAAGAAAAAAATTTAAAAGCTTAAGGTCTCAAAAAATAAGTGCCAGCAATGCAATTGAGTCTTTAAGAAATGAATATCCGTATCTGCAGTTTGATACAATTAGAAAGATAGTATACCAGCCCAAAAATTAAAAACACATCCTCATTGAAAACAAGCCAGAGTTTTAATATTTAAAGCTCTGGCTCTCTTCAAAAGCAAAAGAATCTCTTAGGCAAATTCATAATTTTTCTTATTTTTACCATAAAATTTCGGTATCATTTGAACCCCATTATTTATTGATATGCTTGATATAATCTATCATTTAATTTCATACAATTATAAAATTCATTCAGTATTTTTTTCATTGAACTAAAACAATAATAAATTAGGAGTAACTATGCTTGATGGTCTCTTTTGGTTTGTTCCGATAGCTTCTATATCAGCTCTCTTTTTTGCCTATCTGTTTTTCAAACAAATGATGAAAGAAAGCGAAGGTACAGAACGAATGGCAATTATTGCACAACATGTTCGTTCCGGGGCAATGGCTTATTTGAAACAACAATATAAAGTAGTCGGTTATTTTTTCATTGGACTAACATTATTTTTTGCATTTCTTGCCTATGGGTTGAAAGTCCAAAACCCGTGGGTTCCTTTTGCATTTTTAACCGGCGGTTTCTTCTCTGGTCTTGCTGGGTTCTTCGGAATGAAAACAGCAACCTATGCATCTGCTCGTACTGCCAATGCAGCTAAAGATTCCTTAAATAAAGGATTAAAAGTTGCTTTCCGTAGTGGTGCAGTAATGGGTCTCGTTGTGGTTGGGTTGGGGCTTTTAGATATCTCAATTTGGTTTTTGATAATGAATGCTGTTTATCCATGGGAATTAAACGAAGGACATAATCTTATCATAATCACAACAACTATGTTGACTTTTGGAATGGGTGCATCAACTCAAGCATTGTTTGCACGTGTGGGCGGAGGAATTTTTACAAAAGCTGCAGATGTTGGTGCTGATTTAGTTGGAAAAGTTGAAGCTGGGATTCCTGAAGATGATCCTAGAAATCCAGCAACTATTGCCGATAATGTTGGAGACAATGTTGGAGACGTAGCCGGAATGGGTGCGGATTTGTATGAATCCTACTGCGGTTCAATTCTTGCAACAGCAGCTTTAGGTTCTGCAGCATTTATTGATAATCCATCACTTCAATTTAAATCTGTTTTAGCACCGATGTTAATTGCTGCAATTGGAATTGTTCTTTCAATAGTTGGCATTTATGCTGTTAGGACTAAAGAAGATGCTAAACTTGGCGATTTATTAAAATCACTTTCTCGCGGTATAAATTTTTGTTCAATATTAATTGTGATATTCTCTTATTTAATTGTTCACTTACTTGGATTTGATAATGCACTTGGAATTTGGGGCGCAATTGTTGTTGGACTTATTTCTGGAATTGTAATTGGAAAAGCTACAGAGTATTTCACGGCATATGAATATAAACCAACTCAATCTGTTGCCAACAATGCTAAAACCGGTCCGGCTACTGTAATTATTTCTGGACTTGGAGTTGGTATGCTTTCAACTGCTATTCCGGTTTTATCTATTGGTGTTGCTATAATGTTGGCGTTTTTATTTGCATCTGGATTTGATTTATCAAATATGAATATGGGACTTTATGGAATTGGTATTGCAGCAGTTGGAATGCTTTCAACTCTTGGCATTACTTTAGCAACAGATGCTTATGGACCAATTGCAGATAATGCCGGCGGTAATGCAGAAATGAGTGGACTTGGAAAAGAAGTAAGAAAGAAAACAGATGCACTTGATTCACTTGGTAATACAACAGCGGCAACTGGAAAAGGATTTGCAATTGGTTCTGCTGCATTAACGGCTCTTGCTCTTCTTGCTTCATTTATTGAAGAAGTAAAAATAGCGTTAATCCGAGCTGGCGATGAATTTTTAGAACTTGGTAATGGTGTAATGATAGAAACAAAAAAAGCTAGTATAATTGATTTAGTTGAATACTATGATATTAATTTGATGAATCCAAAAGTATTGATTG
>VGVY01000035.1 GCA_016873835.1 Ignavibacteria bacterium | reverse complement strand
GCCCCTTTTTACTTTCCATTAACATTAATGATTATTAACTTTTGCCTTGCAAATCGGAATTTATTGGATTGTTATGAAATTAAAACTTCCTTATTCAACTCAAAATTGGGTATCATTAATTGGCGCAACCATTGCCGTTATTAGTTTTTTTATGATTGTGTTCCTTTTCGTTGTAAGTACTGTTTTTGATATGGGCAGTACCTACCTCGGATTGATAATATATATTGCACTTCCCTCACTTTTAATTCTCGGCCTTATTCTAATTCCAGTTGGGATGTGGTTGAAATCCAAAAAAGGGAAGGACCCAAAACAAATTAGCAAAAAAACGTGGCCGGTTGTAGATTTTAATAATCTAAGAACTAGAAATGCATTTTGGATTTTTGCAGTTGGGAGCTCAATTTTTTTATTAGCTACAGCGGTGGGCAGTTATGAAGCTTTTCATTATACAGAATCAACAGAATTTTGTGGAAAAGTTTGTCACACTGTAATGATTCCAGAATTTACAGCATATCAAAACTCGTCACATGCAAAAGTTGGCTGCGTTGAATGCCATATTGGAAGTGGTGCTGATTGGTATGTAAGGTCTAAAGTTTCTGGCTTACGACAAGTAATTGCAGTTTTAACAAATGAATTTTCTAGACCGATTCATACACCTATAAAAGATTTGCGTCCAGCCAGGGAAACTTGTGAGCAATGTCACTGGCCTCAAAAATTTTACCCTCACAAATTGAGAAGTACTAAGCATTATCTAAACGACAAAGAAAATTCTGAATGGGATATAACTTTAACAATGAAAATCGGTTCTTCATTAAGTGCACTTGGTTTACAAGAAGGTGTTCATTGGCATATCAATCCCGACGTTCATATCGAATACAAAGCCGCTGATGATAAAAGGCTGAAAATTCCATGGGTTAAGTACACTAACAAAAAAACCGGTCAAGTTTTTGTTTATGAAGATAAGGATCAAAGAATAGGATCAACTCCATTAGACAGCTTAGAAACTAGAGTGATGGACTGCATGGATTGCCACAATCGTCCTTCTCACAGTTATCAGCCGCCGGCATTTTTTATTAATAATGCACTTACTTCCGGGTCAGTTCCAAAAGAATTACCGCAGATAAAATTTGCAGCAATGGAAATTCTTGGAAAGAATTTTGCAAGCAAAAACGAAGCACTTTCAAAAATAGAAATATTTATAAATAATTTTTATAAGGATAACTATCCAGATTATTTCGAAAATAAAAAAGAATTGATCAGCAAAGCAATAACCGGAATTCAAAACGAATTTAACAAAAATATTTTTCCAGAAATGAAAGTAAGATGGGACTCCTATCCAAATAATATCGGACATGTAGAATTTATGGGTTGTTTCAGATGCCACAATGATAATCACACTACTGAAAAAAAGAGAGTGATTTCAAAGGACTGCAATTTATGTCATGTTATTAATGCTCAAGGACCGCCAGATAAAATGCAATATGCTTCAATAAACTCATCACTTGAATTCCGTCATCCAGGCACTTCGGTTACTAATGAATGGAAACGAATGCTTTGTGTTGAATGCCATACTGGTTTACATCCTTAGAGATATTTATTGAAATGGTTAGCATTATAGAGTTGATTTTGCTTCGCTAAACTCCATATTCTTTTTTATATTTCATTTAACTTTTTCAGTTAAACTATGATTGAAATATCCAACCTACACAAAAGTTTCGGCAGTAATAATGTTCTTCGCGGAGTTAATCTTACTATTAATGTTGGTGAATCCTTAGCAATAATTGGAAGAAGCGGCTGCGGTAAAAGTGTATTATTAAAACATATTGTTGGCTTATTAAATCCAGATGAAGGTGAAATTAAAATCGAAGGAATATCTCTTAACGAAGCTAATAGTGATCAATTGTATAAAATTCGACAGAAATTTGGATTTTTATTTCAAGGTGCGGCACTGTTTGATTCGATGACTGTTTTTGAAAATGTTAGTTTACCTCTTGTAGAAAACAATTACGATTTATCAAAAAGTAGAATTGAAAAAATTGTTGAAGAAAAATTGGAGATTGTTGGACTTCCAGGAACGCAAAATTTAAAACCAGCTGAATTATCTGGAGGAATGAAAAAAAGAGTTGGGTTGGCAAGGGCACTTGTAACTAATCCAGATTATGTTTTATACGATGAACCAACTACTGGCTTAGATCCGGTTATGTCTGATGCAATTGATGATTTGATACGTGAATTAAATGAAAAATTAAAAGTTACTTCTATAATTGTTACTCATGATATGTTTAGTGTGAAAAACACCGCAGACAAAATTTCTATGATGCATGAAGGAAAAATCTATTTTACTGGTACTCCCAAAGAATTGATTGAGAGTAAAGACCCGGTCATTGTAAGTTTTATTCAGCGGACTGGATTTTAATAAAAAAATTTTTTCGAGTAATTTTTATATGTCAAAAGCAAAAACAAAATACATTTGTTCTAGCTGCGGATATGAGTCGTTAAAATGGTTAGGTAAATGTCCTTCTTGCGAAAATTGGAATTCTTTTACAGAAGAATATATTGAAACAAAACAATCCGCTCGAAAAAAAATAAATATAGAACCAAACCTTGTTAACTTAACTACTCAGACACTTAATGAAGATACTCGCTTTAAGACAAATATTGATGAATTAGATAGAGTTTTAGGAGGCGGACTTGTTCTTGGCTCAGTAATTCTAATTGGCGGGGATCCTGGGATCGGCAAATCAACTTTAATGATGCAAGCTGCTTCTAGAATTAATGATAAAATTTTATATGTAACTGGCGAAGAATCTGTTAATCAAATAAACATAAGAGCAAAAAGATTGAATGTTCGATCTCAAAATATTTCTGTACTAACAGAAACGGATTTAGATTTAATCATTAATGCAATTGAAAAATATAAACCTCAAATTGTAATTATCGATTCTATTCAAACCACATATAAACCTGGGCTTGAAAATACACCCGGAACTGTAACACAAATTAGAGAATGTACGCTTGAATTAATGCAGATAGCCAAAAAACAAAACTGTGCGGTACTATTGGTTGGGCATGTAACAAAGGAAGGATTTATTGCTGGCCCAAAAGTTCTTGAACATATTGTTGATACAGTATTGCAGTTCGAAGGAGAACGAAGTTATTCTTATAGAATATTAAGATCACTCAAAAATCGGTTTGGCAGCACAAATGAAATTGGAATTTTTGAAATGCACGAGGATGGTCTTCATGAAGTTATAAATCCAAGCCAAATATTTTTAGGTGAACATGATAAGGAATTGACTGGCTCGATAGTTACCTCGAGCATCGAAGGAACCAGACCAATACTATTAGAAGTGCAAGCATTAGTAACACCATCAACATTTGGAAATCCACAGCGTGTAGCAACTGGCTTTGATTACAGAAGGCTTTCTATTCTTTTAGCTGTATTAGAAAAGCGTGCAAATTTGCGTCTTTCTTCTCAAAATGTTTTTATCAATATGGCTGGTGGATTAAGGATTGACGAACCCGCAGTCGATCTTGCTGTATGCTGCGCAGTTGCATCAAGTTTTACTGATAAATCGGTAAAAAAAAATACTGTAGTAATTGGCGAGGTAGGTTTGGGTGGGGAAGTTAGAAGCGTTGGATACATTGATAAAAGAATTCAAGAGGTTAAAAAACTGGGATTTAAGAGAGTTGTTCTTCCAGTAAATAATTTAAAGAACATTAAAGCTAAGTTTGATCTTGAGATTATTGGAGTTGATAATGTTAAATCAACTATTGAAAAAATCATTGGGTAATAATGATTGAATTAATTGGATTTATTGCCGGAACTTTTGTTGCCGCTTCTCTTTTTCCACAAGTTATTAAATCTTGGAAAACAAAATCAACCAAAGATATTTCGATAGCATGGACAGTGATTAATATGATTGGGCAAATATTGTGGCTCGTTTATGGTGTGGCAATCAATAGTCCATCTCTTATTGTAATGAGTGGAGTTACTTTACTTATGACAATTTCAATGTTAACATTAAAACTGAAATTCGGATAGTGAAAAATCTCACTAATTATACTGCATACTTTTTTAGATTAATTCTTGCGGCATCATTTATTCTTTCTGCAATATCTAAGTTAATTTATCCCGGTATAGTTGAAATTATTTTGATCGATCAAGGATTTACTTCTGATAGAATTATTGCTGGTTATACTGTAAGATTGTTTATTGCTGCTGAGTTTTCAATTGGACTGCTTTATTTAATTCCATTTTACATAAAGAAAATTACAATTCCATCAACATGGATTTTATTATTTGCATTCACATTATATTTAATTTACAGCGGTTTTATTTTGGGCGAAAAAGAAAATTGCGGTTGTTTCGGCGAATTATTAGAAATGTCGCCATTAGAATCAATTATTAAAAATATTGTACTTGTAATAATTTCAATAATATTATTTAAACTGGTATCCGAAAGAAAAAATAAAGTTTGGATTCAAATTGCTTTTTGGGTTGTTCCTCTTGCTATTGTTTTCTCATTTTTCCCAGTAAAGAATCTAAGCAGCTCTCAGTTCAATAAATTTACTCACTTTGAAGGGAAAGGAAGAGTTGACTTAATAAGCAGCAGTAGATTACTTGCCGTATTTAGTTTAGATTGTGAACATTGTCAAGAAATAGCAAAAGAACTGGCAATATTGAAAAAAGAAAATGCTGATTTGCCCGAAATATATGTTTTATTTTTTAGCGAGGGCGGTATTACAGTTGAAAAATTTAATTCGATAACTAATTCAAATTTTCCATATACTATGATTAATGTCGGGGAATTTTTTGACTTAATTGGTTCTTCACCGCCAAGGGTTTATTTGTTGAAAGATGGAGAAGTAGTAAAATTTTGGGATGAAAAAATTACTGAGAAATTAAAGAAAGAATTCGAATAAAAATCTCCCCTCACTAAAGCAAGGAGAGATTCATCGTTCAATAAACTACATTTTTTTAAGTGCTTCTTCTGCAATGTCTGGTGAAACTAAAATTCTTCCGCAAGATTCGCATGAAAAAATTCTTTTGCTTTGCCGTATTTCAATTTGTCTTTGTGAAGGGACAACATTGTGGCATCCAGAACAAGCGGATCTATTAATTGTTACAACAGCTTTGCCGTTTAATGCTTTTCTGATTCTTGTGTAAGTATTATAATCGTTCTTCTTCACTTTAGAAGCAATCTTTTCACGTTTGTCATTTAATTTAGCTTCTTCACGTTCGTTAGCTTTTATTATTTGCTTTAGTTCAGTCTCTTTTTCCTTCAGATCCTTTGTTAATAAATCGAGTTGTGGTTCAACTTCCTTGATTTCAATTTTTAATTTTTCAATCAAATCTTCAAGAGCAATGCTTTCAGCATCAAGTTTTGAAATCCCAGTTTCGGAATGGTCAATTTCTTTAGTAAGTGCGTCATACTCTTTATTATTCCTAACCTGATAAAGCTGCGACTTAAATTTTTTCAAATTCGCTTTTAGCCGGTCTACTTCATTATCATTTTCTTTTCTTTTTGATAGAGATTTTTTCTTTTCGGCCTCCTTTGTTGCTAGCTGTTCTTGCAGCATTTGGATTTGAGAATTTAATTCGTTGACAGCTGCGGGAAGATCTCCGCGTAATTCTTCAAGTTCATCGAGCTGATCATCGATTAATTGAAGCTCATAAAGTATTGACAGTCGTTCTATCAATTTATATTACTCCTTAATGTTTATAATACTTTATTGGATTCGTTGAACCGCTATATTTAAAAATTTTTATGTCTTTTTCGTCAATTAAATGCTGTTTGATTTTTTTATGGACAGTATCTAAAACCACGACTTCTGTTTCGTAATGACCAGCATCAATTAATAGTATTTTCCCTTCAGCTTTTTGAAATGTATGATATTTAATATCAGAGGTTACAAATGCATCTGCATTAACTTCAATTGCAGTTGTCAATAAATCAGAACCGGAGCCGCCGCAAACTGCAACTTTTCTAATTTTAGTTTTTGCTCCTTTACAAAATCTTAAGTTATTTGCTGATAAAGATTTTGAAACAAATTTGAGAAAGCTTTCAACGCTTAAATCTTTATCTAATTCACCAATTGTCCCACTCCCATATTTTATATTCATGTTTTGAAGCGGATAAACATCGTATGCCGGTTCTTCATATGGATGAGTTTTAATTACGGCATTAATTACATTTGTTAGATTCCATTTATCAACAATAAATTCGAAACGAACTTCGTCTACTTGTTCAAATTTTTCTTTTTGACCAATAGTTGGGTTTGATACAGATGAACCTAAAAATGTTCCAGTCCCATTAAGCCTGAAACCGCATTTTTCATAGTTGCCAATTTTTCCGCCACCCGACTCGAATATAGCGTCCGAAACTGCATTAAGATTTTTTTCAGGTACGAAGACAACTACTTTGAATTGATTAGAAAATTCATTTAATAAGAATCGAGTTTTTTTTAATCCTAAAGTGTTAGCAAGAGCAAATGAAACGCCTTCTATTGAGAAATCTAAGTTTGTATGAGAAGAGTATACTGAAATATTGTTTTTAATTATTTTTTCAAAAAGAGAAGCTTGGTTGTCTTTATCTAATTCTAATTTTTTTATTGGGTTAAAAATTAAGGGGTGATGAGTGAATATGAAATTACAATTCTTATAGATGGCTTCGTCAAGAACATTTTGGTTCAGCTCAAGACAGAGTAAAATGTTCTTCACTCTTTTCCGCCTTGAGCCAATCTGGAGTCCAACATTGTCCCTTTCCCAGGCAACTCCAGGCGGCGCCCAGTCCTCAAGATATTTAATTATATCACCAACAGTCATATAAAAAAAAAGCACTCCGAAATTTTTTGGGAGTGCAATCTATTTTCCAGAAACTTGATAAAATGATTCTGGTCTCTTTAATCTGCTTGTTTTAGGTTCTAAAAATATTTCCATATATCTTATCCAAATATATATATATCAGCACTTATTCACAATAAACTCAATTTATAAATTATCAGTCGGTTCAAACCAATTTCCATCATTTTTTATAATTTTAATTAATTCATCTAGTGCGTTTTCTGCATTTATACTTCTTTTTACCACTTCTTTTCCTTTATAAAGGGTGATTTTTCCAATTCCAGAGCCAACATAACCATAATCTGCATCAGCCATTTCTCCAGGACCATTTACAATACAGCCCATAATTGCAATTTTAACCCCTTTAAGGTGTTCAGTTCTACTTCGGATTTTATTAGTCACTTCAACTAAGTCAAATAGAGTTCTGCCGCAAGATGGGCAAGCTATGTATTCTGTTTTTGAAATTCTTGTTCTTGTTGCTTGAAGAATTCCAAACGATGTTCGATTTATTGCAGAGCGCTCTTCATATAAATGATTGTATTGAGATTTACACAACCAAATTCCATCGCCAAAACCATCAATTAACAAAGCCCCTAAATCTGTTGATGAATAAATTCTGAAATACTCAAATTCATCAAACAAATAATTTCTTTTAATTATAACTGGATTAGAAATATTTTTTTTAATCAATTCGAAAAAAACTCTTCGCTGTTCTGCCATTCCATGAATGTTTTCAGTTGTAAGAATAAAAACAATTGTAGGATTGTTTGCTAGGTTTATAAATTCTTTATTAAATAAATCATGGATGTTCAATTGAATAAAATTTAACACAAAAGATAAAGACAATTTCGTGTTGTATTCTTCGAATTTTAAAAAAGGGAATCCTTTTGATCTATCTTCTATTGAAATCCACTTTTTATAATTGTAAATCAATTTTAAATTGCTTGGAATTTCAAATGATAAATCATTATTTCCAAGGTATATGAAATCACTTGATTGATCGCTAATGTTCCATTTGTCCGTTGTTGAATTATAAGTATATCCAATACAATTCAAATCAGATGGTTCAACAATACTAGATTGACTAAAATCAGCAATAACTTTTGGGACTGTTTCTCCTCCAATATTTGAAATTTCGAAAGTTCTTCTTCTTTCATAAATAAATGGATTGTTCGGTTGATCGTCGATTGCAATTATCGGATCGTGCTTGTCTCTAACCGAATATCTTTTTGCGAGAGAAATTGCTACTGGAATTTCATGCTCTGGTTCTTCCGTAAGTGAAACTCTAATTGTATCGCCAATACCATCCTCAAGTAGTGTTCCGATTCCTACTGAAGATTTAATTCTTCCATCTTCTCCATCACCCGCTTCTGTGACTCCGAGATGGAGCGGATAATTCATGCGCTCTTCAAACATTTTATTTATTAACAATCTATATGCCTGAACCATAATTTGCGGATTGCTTGCTTTCATTGATAAAACTATTTGATGAAAATTATTTTCTTCGCAAATTCTAACAAATTCAAGTGCAGACTCTACCATTCCAAGCGGAGTATCGCCGTAACGGCTCATTATTCGATCTGACAGCGAACCATGATTAGTTCCAATGCGCATTGCAGTCCCATATTCTTTACAGATTTTAACAAGAGGAGTGAACCGTTCTCTTATTCTTTCAAGTTCTTCAGAGTATTCAGAGTCTGAATATTCAAGTGCTTGAAATTTTTTCTTATCAACATAATTTCCGGGATTAATTCTAACTTTCTCAACTATTCTTGCTGCTAATTCTGCGGCATTAGGAGTAAAATGAATATCTGCAATTATTGGATTATTAAAACCTCGTTTTTTCAATTCATTTTTTATGTTCAATAGATTTTGTGCTTCATTCAAACTTGGGGCAGTTATTCTAACATATTCACTACCAGCGCTAATCATACGAATAGATTGTTCAACAGTAGCCAGGGTATTCATCGTGTCTGTTGTAGTCATAGATTGAATACGTATAGGGTAGCTTCCACCAAGTGGCAAATCACCAATGGAAACTTCACGAGTTAGTAATCGCGAATATTTAGTAATACTACTACAATATTTTTTTAAGTTTCGCATTTTATATGCTGTTAAACAAATGCGGCTTTGGAGAAGTTCTAATCAATTTTTAATTGTTAGTAAGTTCATGCAAAAAAATTTTAATAAATTCAGGTGCGGAAGAAGGGCACTGGCCAGTTATAATATTTTTATTTGCAACTACGGGCTGATCTAAGTATTGAACACCCTCTCTTTCTAATTCAGTTTTATAATCAATATGACAAGTTGCTTTATCTTTAAGAAGACCAGCTTTTGCTAAAATAATTGGAGCACCACATATTGCAGCAGTTGGTTTACGTTTCTCTGCAAATTTCTTAACAATAGATCTTAATCGATCGTTATTAAAATAACTCTTTATTCCACTTCCGCCGATTAATATCAACCCATTAAAATTAAATTCATGTACATTATAAAGTTGTACATCATTCTTAACTTTCAATCCATTTGAACCAACACACAACGTATTAGCATCAGAAGCAATAAATATTTTAACATTAAGCGATTCTAAAGCATTTAGAATAATCAAATATTCTTGTTCATTAAAATTTTGCGCTGGGAGAAATAATAAGACGTTGGTTTTTGTCAAAGTAGCATTTCACTCTAATTTCTTAAACGAAAATACAATAATAAATTCTGATGGGCAATTAGGAGGAATGCTGCAAGTTTAGTTTGATAAATAAAATTTCTAATTTGGTATTGAATCTTAAATTCATTATTAAAATAATGAGAATACCAGAACAAAAAATTGACGAAATAAGAAACTCGGCAGATATTGTTGATATAATTTCAGGACATGTTCAGTTAAAAAAACGAGGTAAGAATTTTGTCGGATTATGTCCGTTCCATCAAGAAAAGACTCCGTCTTTTACTGTAAGTGAAGATAAACAAATCTACCACTGTTTTGGATGTGGCAATGGCGGAAATATTTTTAAATTTTTGATGGAGTTTAAGAATATCTCATTTGTTGAGGCAGTTGAAGAAATTGCTGATAATCTTGGGATAAAAATTCAGTATGACAAATCACAGCAAGACGAACAACAAAGCGAACTGGAAGAGCTCTATGAAATAAATGTTTTTGCAGCACGTTTTTTTCTTGAAAATTTATTAAAGACATCTGAAGGCGAAGAAGCGCGAAACTATTTGAAGTCAAGGAAAATAAAAACCCAAACAGAACGAACATTTGGTTTAGGATTTGCACCTTTTAATTGGGATAATTTTTTATTACATGCTAAGCAAAATAAGCTTGATCTTCAAAAAGCAAAGCACCTTGGTTTGATCGATGTAAATGAGAAAGGGGATTTTTATGATAAATTTAGAAACAGAATAATATTTCCAATTTTCTCGCCCAATGGAAGAGTTATTGCTTTTGGCGGTAGAACATTAGAGTCAAGGGATGATATTGCCAAATATCTCAATTCACCCGAATCAAAAATCTATTCTAAAAGACGTTCACTGTATGGACTTTATCATTCTAAGGATGAAATCAGAAAATTAGATAGAGCAATTCTTGTTGAGGGTTACATGGATCTAATTGCTTTGTTCCAATCAGGAGTTAAAAATGTAGTTGCCTCATCCGGAACATCATTAACCGACGAACAAGTTCAACTTCTCTCACGATTTACAAAAAACATAATTATTATTTTTGATGCTGATCCAGCCGGACAAAAAGCTTCGCTGCGAAGTATTGAAATCATACTAAAACAAAATTTCGATGTGAAAGTAATTGCTTTACCGTCTGGAGAAGATCCAGATTCATTTATTAATAAATACGGCAAAGAGAAATTCGATGAGATGATATCGAACTCAAAAAATTTTTTGGAGTATCAGACAGAACAATTTGAAATAGAAGGAAAATTCGATGACCCGGCGGAGGGAGCAGAAGCAATTCGAGAACTGGTAAAAACACTTTCTCTTGTTGATGATGAACTAAAAAGAAGTCTTCTTTTAAAAAGTATTTCAAAAAAATTCTCTTTAAGAGAAAAACTAATAGAATCAGAACTTAATAATTTCCTAGAGCAGCTAAACCAAAGAACAGTAAATGCTGATAAAGGACAACAACGACAAATAAAAATTCCTACAGAATTAAGTTCGAGTAGTATTGTGAAATCTGATAATCCATTTGAAAGAGAAATAACCCGTCTTTTGTACAGCGGTGATGAGGAAATAATGGGTTATATCTTCGATAGAGTTAGTTCTAATCTATTTTCTAATCAAAAGCTGAAAATATTATTTGAGACTGCTCTCAATGGTTTTAATGAAAACCAATATTCTCCCTCATTTTTTATTGAAAAAATTGAAGATGAAGAGCTAAAATCATTTGTTTTGAAACTTACTCTAACCGATGAAGTAATCAGTAAGAAGTGGGATGAAATTTCGTATAATGGAAAAATTGAAAAAGATACAATTGAATATGCACAACATACAGTGACAAATTTTTTAGTACACCAAATTGAACAGCAAATAAAATTAAATAATAAGATAATAGAAGAGTCTAAAGACGAAAGATTACACATCGAGCTGCTGAAAAGAAATCAAGAACTGCAAGAAGAAAAAAAATCTTTAGCATCAGCCCAAAATGGAAATTAATAGTAGTGGAAAACAATCCAATTATTTATGAAATAAATACCCGTGTTTTTGTTAAAAGATTTGGACCTAAAGCAAAATTAAGAGATGTACCTTTGACCTATTGGGAAGAATTAAGAAGTAAGGGAATCAATTATGTTTGGATGATGGGTATTTGGAAAACATGCGATTCTGTAATTGATAAGTATTGCTTTGAAGAAGGATTAAAAAAAAATTATGATAAAGCTCTTAAAGGCTGGAAACACGAAGATGTAATTGGTTCTCCATTCGCAATTGACAGCTACAATATTAATCCGATACTCGGAACACAAGAAGAGTTAATTGAATTAAAAACCATACTAAATAAATTAGGTGTAGGATTAATACTAGATTTTGTCCCAAATCATTTTAGTGTTGAATCGGGTTTGCTCCAAACAAATCCCGAGATTTTTTTAGCAGCAGAAAAAAGTGTTTTTAACAAAGATGATCATACATACTTTCAGCCTTTTCCTAATCAAGAATTATATTATGCTCATGGTAGGGATCCATTTTTTCCGGCATGGCAAGATACAATTCAAATTGACTACTCAAATATTATTGCCAGAGAATTTATGGTTAATGAGCTAATGAATCTATCTGCTTTTTGCAACGGTGTTCGATGTGATATGGCAATGTTAGTTTTGAACAATGTTTTCAATAATACCTGGAGAGGTGCGACTAGAAATCAAATTGAAATTTCTACACAAGAGTTTTGGGAAACGGCAATATCAAAAGTAAAAGCACAAAAAAAAGAATTTCTGTTTATTGCAGAAGCATATTGGGATCTGGAGTGGAAGCTGCAGCAATTAGGATTTGATTTTACATATGATAAACGTTTAACAGATAGATTAAATAGCGGCTCGGTTCAAAGCATCAAAGATCATTTGTTTGCTGAAGAGAAGTATCAAAAAAAATCATTAAGATTTATTGAAAACCATGATGAAGAGAGGGCCATTACATTATTTGGTAAAGAGAAATCGAAAGCTGTTGCTGTTATAATAAGTACAGTTCAAGGAATGAGATTTTTTCATGATGGTCAATTCACCGGAAAGAGAATAAAACTTCCGGTTCAATTAGGCAGAGAACCTGAAGAACAAGAAATTGAAGAAGTTATATTTTTTTATAATAAACTTCTCTCTATTATTTCATCTGAAATTTTTAGTAAAGGAACATGGGTACAATTGACTCCAGAATTATCTTGGCAAGGGAACAATTCTTATGAAAACATATTAGCTTGGTCTTGGAGTTATCAAAGTGATTTCCTTGTTGTTGTTGTTAATTTTTCTTCTTTGGCTTCACAATGCAGAATAAAACTTAATGTTTCTGGATTTGCTGAGGAATTATTTCTTCAAGATTTATTAAATGATCAGGATTATGTTAGGTCTGCTGAGGAAGTATACCATTCTGGCTTATATATAGACTTAAAACCTTGGAACTCTCACATATTTAAGCTATAAACTGGCATCCTTAGAAGATGCTAGTTTATAAAATTTTTTCAGCCCGCTTAAAAATTAAATGTTACGCCAAATTTAAATGTTTCGTAAGTTAATGGAGTCTCGGTATCAAAAGGCCAATTCATTTTATCTTTCTTTAACTGAAAGAAAACATAACTATATGCGTTTTTTAAAATAAAGCTTACAATTGGTCCGGCAATTGGTGAAGATTCAATCACTTCATCAATGAAATTATCCAGCGCATTATATCCAGCCATTTCAATAGCATAACTGCCGAGATGTTTCCAAACCATATGCCGAGGGAAGATAATTGCAGCTTCATAACCAGCATTAAATAATATTACTGAGCTTAATCCAATTTGAATACCGCCTTCCATAGCAGTGCCGAATCGGAAATTATTTTCGTAACGATCTATTATTTCCAAATCTTTTTGCACGTCATATGGATTTGGAACTGGTAAAATTGAAACCGGGTAATCTTTCATTTTTAACTTTGACCATATCATTGAATTTTGAGTGTAAGGAAGTATGAATAAGTTTTCACATTTATAGCCATAGCCGCTTCTTCTTCCAAAACCAAACCTGAACATTTCAGTTGGTAAATGAGAAGCTTTTTTGTCGGATTGGAGTTTAGTCTCTAACTTTGAAACAAAAGAGAATCGTTCGTTAAACCGAATTACAGTATCATCATGATAATCTATAGAGAGGTAACCAAGTTTTAATTCAGCTAATCCAATTTTGGAAAATTTGCTGGCCATATTCTTATGCTCTGATTGACCTATTCCATAACTTAGTTCTAGAAAAGGGTTGCCGTGTTTCCAATTCCACCAATTATCGTCCCAATGCCAGTTCCAATCATCTTCATTTTCATATTCTGTTGTATCAACTTGTGCTTGAATTGTTGGAAACGAAAGTAAGAAGACTAATAGGATGGTTATTATTTTTTTCATTTTATTATCCAAAATATTTTGTCATGTTTTTAGACGATATATGATTATGGTTGGTTACAAGAGGTTTGAGAAATTTTAATATAGGGCAAGAGGATTTAGGAGTTCTAAACTAATATTTAGAATATTTTTTTAGATAGTTTGAGTTCAAGGGTTTGTAAAATACCATTCATCAAGTTCTCGTTTGAGATAGGTTTTGTTAAAAACAAATCCATACCAGCGCGATATGCATTGTCTTTATCTTTTTGATAAGCATGAGCAGAAAGACCAACAACTGCGATATCTTTATATTCATTCATATTTCTAATTTCTTGTGTAAGTTGTAATCCGTTTTTTCTTCCCTTTAAAGAGATATCCATTAAAATAACATCAAATTTTTTTTCGTTTAATTTAGTGTAAAAAGTATCAGCGGTATCACACACATCAACATCAAATTTTCTTTTTAAGAATAAGAGAAGGAATTTTTGATTTTCGTAATCATCCTCAACAATTAATAAACTATGCTTGGTATCCATTAGAATCGTTTTAATTTTCGTGCAATATTAAAATAAAAATAGTTTTAATTCAAGTTAATTAAATATTTTTAATACTCATCCCAGCTAGTAATTTCAAGGGCAAAAGGATTTTTATTTACTAAAGCTTCTGCTAACCGCATTGCTAATTGACGATTAGTGATTAGGGGTATCTTATAATCGACCGCAGTTCTTCTTATTATATAATCGTTGTTTAATTCTTCTTCTTGAAAATTTTTAGGCAAATTAATTACCAGTCCAATTTTACCAGTCTTTATGAACTCGGCAGCATTTGGAGACTTACCGCTTAAGGGCCATTCCAATACATCAACTGGAATTCCATTTGAATTCATGAATTTTGCTGTCCCTTGTGTAGCATAGAAATGAATTCCAAGTTTAACTAATTGACGGGTTGGTTCCAGCAATTCTGATTTTGATTCTATTGAACCAGAGGAGATCAAAATAGATTTAATGGGGAAATTATATCCAACAGCTGAAAGTGCTTTGAGAAATGCTTCATCAAAATCGTGCCCCAAACAAGCAACTTCGCCCGTTGAAGCCATTTCAACTCCGGTAGTCGGATCAGCACCCTCTAATCTTGTAAATGAAAATTCAGGGGCTTTTACACCCACATAATTGAATTTAAAAGTTTCGTCAGGAATTGGTCCTGGTTTCTTACCGATTATTACTTTTGAAGCTAATGAAATAAAATTTGTCTTAAGAGTTTTTGATACGAATGGAAAACTTCGTGATGCTCGTAAATTACATTCAATTACTTTCACTTTATTGTCTTTTGCGAGAAACTGAATATTGAACGGTCCATTTATGTTAAGTGATTTTGCGATATCAGAAGAAAATTGTTTTATCTGTCGGATTGTTTCCAAATAAGTTCTTTGAGCTGGAAGAACAAGAGTTGCATCACCAGAATGAACCCCGGCATTTTCAACATGTTCTGAAATAGCAGAGCAAATTATTTTTCCATTTTGAGCCACAGCATCAAACTCAAGTTCTTTTGCATTTACTAAAAACTTTGAAATTACAACTGGATGTTCCGGCGAGATATCAACTGCTTTTTGTAAAAATCTTGTCAACTCAATATCATCTGTTGCAATTGCCATTGCTGCGCCGCTCAATACATATGATGGACGCACTAGCACCGGATAACCAACTTTGTTAGCAAATTCAAGTGCATCTTGTATTGTATTTAATTTACTCCATTCTGGCTGCCCGATTTCGAGTTCATCCAGTAATGCTGAAAACTTACTTCTATTTTCCGCTTTATCAATTGATTCAGGTGAAGTGCCAAGAATTTTTATCCCAACATTGTGGAGTTTAAGGGCAATGTTATTTGGAGTTTGACCGCCCATCGAAACAATAACACCTTTGGCTTTTATGGCATCATAGATTTCCCAAATTGTCTCTGTGGTTAGTTCCTCAAAAAATAGTGCATCAGATTCATCATAATCTGTACTCACTGTTTCAGGATTACAATTTATAATAACTGTTTTAAGCCCAAGCTCGTGTAATGTTTTGGCAGTGTTAACACAACACCAATCAAATTCAACAGAGCTACCAATTCTATATGGACCAGAGCCAAGAATTATAATAGAATTTTTTAGTTTGAAATCGAAATCATTTACAGCGCAGTTATAAGTTAAATACAAATAATTTGTTTTTGCCGGATATTCAGCAGCAAGTGTATCAATATGTTGAATAAATGGATGTAGGTTAAATTTTTTTCTAAGCAGATAAATATCGTGAGCATCTTTTCCTAAAATATTGGCAATTTGTCTGTCCGAAAATCCATGCTCTTTGGATGTTTGTAAAAGTGATTTATCGAGTCCTTTTTTTGTGTTTGAAATTCGATTTTCAATTTCGACAATGTTCTGAATTTTTTTTAAGAACCATTTATTAATATGAGTTAATGAATTAATCCAATCCACTGAATAGCCAAGTTTTAAAGCTTGCACAACAGCAAACATTCTTTCTTCTGTAGGTTCCTTGAGCGCTTCTTCAAGGTTTTCAAATTCAATCTTGGTTCTGCTCGCAGTTAAACCTTCAACACCAATATCGAGCATTCTCATTGCCTTTTGAATTGCTTCTTCAAACTTTCTGCCAACAGCCATAACCTCGCCAACAGATTTCATTGAAGACCCGAGCTTTCTTTTAACCAATCTAAACTTTTTTAAATCCCAACGAGGAACTTTTACAACTATATAATCAAGTGCTGGTTCAAAAAATGCTTTTGTTGTTTTTGTAATTGAATTTTGTAGTTCATGAAGCCCATAGCCAAGAGCAAGTTTGGCAGCAACAAATGCAAGAGGATAACCAGTTGCTTTCGAAGCTAAAGCAGAACTTCTCGATAAACGAGCGTTAACTTCAATTACTCTGTAATCTTGTGAGTTAGAATCAAGCGCATATTGAATGTTGCATTCGCCAACTATTCCAAGATGGCGAATAGTTTTAATTGCAACTTCTCGTAAAAGATGATATTCATCATTAGACAAAGTCTGGCTTGGGGCGACAACAATGCTCTCTCCGGTATGAATTCCCATCGGGTCAATATTTTCCATATTGCAGACAGTTATGCAATTATCATATTTATCTCTTACTACTTCATATTCAATCTCTTTCCATCCTTCAAGGTACTCTTCTACTAAAATTTGTGAAGAGTATGAAAGTGCTTTTGCTGCAAGTTTTTTTACCTCGCTTGCATTTCTACATATACCGGAACCAAGTCCTCCAAGTGCATATGCAATTCTTATAATTACTGGGAATTCAATTTTTTTTGCATAACCAACAGCCTCTTCTATTGTTGAAACAGCTTTGCTTTGAGGGAACTTTACATCAATTTCAGAAAGTTTATCGCAAAACAGCTGACGATCTTCTGTGTTTTCAATTGCCGAAATTTGTGTCCCAAGAACTTGCACTTTATATTTATTAAGAATCCCTTCTCTGTGTAAAGATAAACCGCAGTTCAATGCTGTTTGTCCGCCAAATCCTAAAATAATTCCATCAGGTTTTTCTTTCTGAATTACTCGTTCAACATAATGAGTATTGATGGGAAGTAAATAAACTTTATCTGCTAAATGGTCAGAAGTTTGAATTGTTGCAATGTTTGGATTAATAAGAATAGTTTTTATTCCTTCTTCCTTAATTGCTTTGATAGCTTGACTGCCAGAATAATCAAATTCCCCAGCCTCGCCAATTTTGAGTGCAGAACTTCCAATTATCAAAACTTTTTTTATTTTCATCTATTATATATCCTTTAGAAACTCATCGAATATGAATGAGGTATCAATCGGTCCGGGCGCTGCTTCCGGATGGAATTGTACACTTCGGAATGGTAATTTCTCGTGTTGAACTCCTTCATTGGAATAATCATTTAAATTTTCAAACCAGGGTTGCCATCCTCTTGGAAGTGATTTAGTATCAACTGCGAAGCTGTGGTTTTGAGATGTTACATAGCATTTATTTGAGTCAACTTTTTTTACCGGCTGGTTTTGACTTCTGTGACCATACTTAAGTTTATAAGTTTTTGCACCAGCAGCTAATGATAAAATTTGATGTCCCATACATATTCCCAGGATTGGAACTTGTTTCTTAATTAACTGTTTTGTTGATTCAACTAAGTTTTTATATACAACTGGATTTCCGGGACCATTTGAAAGCAACACACCATCATAATCTTCATTTTCGAAATTATAATCATATGGAACACGAATTACTGTGGTATTTCTTTTCAGTAAACTTGATATTATACTTTTCTTGCAGCCGCAATCAACAAGGACTATTCTTTTTTTACCATTGCCAATTGATTCTATTTTAGGTGCTGTTACCTTTGCAATTAAATTTTCTATATCTGGATTAAAGTATTCAATTTTATCATTTGCAAATTCGATTTTTCCAAGCATGGTACCGTGTTCACGCAAAATTTTTGTAAGATGTCTTGTATCGATTCCATAAACACCAGGGATCTTGTGATCATACAACCAGTCGGACAAACTTTGAATCCCATTCCAATGGCTGAAGGATGCAGAATGTTCGGATACTATTAAAGCTCGAATTTGAATTTTATCAGATTCAAAATTTTTAGGAATACCATTTACTTTTTCAAAACTTGGAATTCCGTAATTACCGACTAATGGATAAGTCATTACTAAAATTTGACCATTGTATGATGGATCTGTTAATGTCTCAGGATATCCGACCATTCCAGTATTAAATACAACCTCGCCGGCAACTGATTTGGGATAACCAAATAAATGTCCTTCGAATGCTTGTCCGTTTTTTAACTTTAGCTGAACCTTACTTTTTTGAATAATCTTTTTCAATTCGATTCCAATTTTGATTTAAGAATTGGTCAGGCGGAGGTTGGTTAATTAACAAGACTTTAGAATATTGCCCGCAAAATGTAATGAAAAAAAAAGATTGTTTAAAATTTACATTTTAGTCAAATGCGTGTCTCTGTTCGTATTCGAAATTGATTGGGGATATTACACGATATATTTTTTCTATTGGCTCTTACAAGGGTTTATTGTAGAGATTGACTAAATAATAAAATCTTATTTAATGATTTGGAGTATAAAAAGGGTGGTGACATTCTTATTAATTTTTAAGAAATTAAACTAAATATTAAACTATCATTGATTAATGAAAATAGGAGAATTTGCTATTGGATTTATTTAATTTTTTTAAATAGGTTAAATTTAGACATCTTCTCAAATTGATTTTCTGTAATAGGAAAACTGCTTATGAAAAATAGTTTATACCTTTTAGGAACAATAACATTGTTAATATTTCTTCTTACTTCCACTTCAAACTTTGCGCAACAAGATAGAGGAATAATCAGAGGGTTTATAGCTGATTCAACAAGCGGGGAAATGCTTCCTTACGCAAATATCTATATTAATGAAATAAAACGAGGAGCATCAACAGACCATCGAGGATACTTTATTTTAGCTTCTGTGCCCCATAATCGTTTGTTAACGTTGCGTATTTCATATGTTGGTTATGAAACAAAGAATGTATTAATTCGTGCTGAACTCTATGGAGTTACTGATATTAGAGTTGAGCTAAAACCGATAAGTGTTCAGCTTCAAACGATTGAAAAAGTTGGGGAGCGTGTTGCTAAAGAAAATGCAACTGACTTAAGTTTGCAAAAACTTG
Source organism: Ignavibacteria bacterium (assembly GCA_016873835.1). GTDB lineage: Bacteria > Bacteroidota > Ignavibacteria > Ignavibacteriales > Melioribacteraceae > DSXH01. The sequence goes on along the minus strand of VGVY01000035.1, from coordinate 1,774 downwards.
CAATTAGAGATCTTGAATCGCTTCCTAAAGGAATAGAGTTAGATATTTTTAGAGCACTGCAAAATTTGCCAGGCGTTCAAACCGCTGGGGATGTATCTGCCCGGTTTTATGTTCGCGGAAGTGCGAGCAATCAAAACTTAGTTTTACTTGACAACATTCCAATCTATAATCCATTTCATGCGCTTGGAATGTTCAGTGCCATTGACCCCGATATGGTTAGCACCGTAGAATTTTTTAAAGGAGGATTTCCTTCAGATTACAGCGGACGATTATCTTCAGTATTAAAAGTAGTAACCCGAGATGGAAATAGAAATAAAGTAAGCGCAAAGGGAAGTATTAGTCTACTTACTGCGAAAGGATTAGTTGAGGGGCCAATTCCTAACGGGTCATTTATTGCAAGCTTTAGGAAGAATTATTCAGACAAAATTTTAAAAAAGTTTCGTAATAATAATTCCATACCAGCTGATTTTTACGACCTTTTCGTAAAGCTAAATTATTCAAATAACGATGTTGTAAAAGACGCAAAATTTTCTGTAAGTGCATTTCACAGCAGCGATAAAGTGCTAAATAATAATTTACGCAGAGAAGATTTCAAATGGTCTAATTCTACATTCAATTTTAGTTATTTCCAAATATCAGACTCGCCATTACTTTATCAAATAGATATTGGAATGAGCAATTTTAAAGGAGCAAGAATTCCAAACCAAAGCGGCGCAAAAGGTGTAGAGAATGAAGTTAACGACCTAATTATGAAAATGGATTTCAATTATGTTTACGATAGTAAAGATGAGTTAGCCGGCGGATTCAAAATTTCTGAAGTTAGAACAAAATTGTTACTAGAAAATTTTAGAGGGCAAGTTAATGATATCGGCTCGCATGGAACCAATATTAGTGTTTACTTACATTATAAATATTTACGAGATGCAGCTTTCGGGGCAGTATTTGGGACTCGTATTAACGCTACTCGTTTAGCTGGCGGTGGACCAGCATATTTTTTTGAACCGCGTGCGAGTTTTACATATCGAATTATTCCAGAGCTAGCATTTAAAGGTTCTTGGGGAATTTTTATGCAAGACCTTTCAACTATTTCTGATGAAAATGAAATTGTTACAGTATTTGAGCCTTGGCTGATAACCCCTCTGTATCTTGAGCCTTCTAGTTCAATACACTATATCAGCGGTTTTGAATACACTCCTTCTGCCGCACTATCATTTACGCTCGAAGCTTATTATAAGTTAATGCATAATATAGTTGTGGTTAATGATAAAAAATATTTTCACAGCGATCCTGATCTTATTACTGGAAAAGGTGAGGCTTACGGGTTAGAATTTTATTCACGTTATCTTGAAGAACCTTTGAACATATCGGCATCTTATTCATTATCATGGTCTTTCAAGGATGTAAATAATATTAGATATGCCCCACGTTATGATTCAAGGCACACTGTTAATCTTTCATTTGAATATAATTTGGGGTTGGGATGGTCAACAAGTGCAGTTTGGACTTATTCTTCCGGACTGCCGTTCACTCAAATTGCCGGTTATTATGAAAAATTAAACATCGATAACATTTACAATAGCGATTACTTGCTAGAAAATTATAGTCCATCAATTATTTTATCTAACATAAACTTAGGCAGATTGCCGGATTATCATCGGTTGGATTTAAACTTATCTAAAAAATTTCAGATTGGGGGATTCAAATTTACAATTGATCTAAGCGCATTAAATGTTTACAATAGAAAAAATCTTTTTTATTTCAGACGAGATACCGG
>VGVY01000034.1 GCA_016873835.1 Ignavibacteria bacterium | reverse complement strand
AAGAGAGTGGAGAAAAGGTACATTACAAAGCAAAATTAAATAATGGAAAAATTGAATCGCTTTATAAAGATGGTGAAAAGATTGCTGCGGAAGAACATTCAAAATATGAAGATAAAGTTCTTAAAAAAGTCGATGAATATAATTCTCTTTTAAGAGAAAGAGAAGAGCTTCGAAAAGAACACAAAGAAAAAATGAAAGAGCTTACGGATAAAATGAGAGAACACAACAAAAAATTAAGGAAGTTTTCTCAAAGATATCATAGTGATTTCGATTTTGATTTCGAGTTTACTCCGCCAGATTTATCTGGCTTAAAAGAATCGCTAAAAGAATTAAAAGAAAATATGCACAAGAATTTTGCTGAAGGATCTATACATATTCCGCCCATCCCTCCAATTCCGCCTATTCCACCAATTCATTTTGATGAGGATGAGATGAAAGAATGGAAAAAAGAATTCAAAGAAAGCATGAAGGACTTTAAAATAGAAATGGAAAAATTTAAAGTGGATTTGAAAAAACAGAACTGGAATATGGATGAATTCAAAGAAAATATGAAAGTGTTTAGCGAAGACATGAAAAAATTTGGCGCCGAAATGAAAAAGTTCGGAGAGTTTGTTAAAGAAATGAAAAGCGCGCTGATTACGGACGGAATAATTGATGATGAAGATGAAATTGACGATTTGCTTTTATCGGAATTGAAAATGGAAGTAAATGGAAAAGCTATTTCTGAAAATCTTCATAAAAAATATCTTGATATGTATGAAAAATATACCGGCAAGAAATTAACGGGTGATAAGAAAATTAAAATTAATGATTAATACAAAGGTTCCTCTTTGAAGAAGCTCGCAATAGCGAGCTTTTTTATTTGCAAAAATTATTTTTCGGCTTGTGTGTCTCATTCTCACTATATAACTTTCATCCCAAAATTTATCAGATAATATAAAATGAAATCGTTGGAAGAAATGCAGCCATATTTTTCAGGCAAAAAACTTTACGGCAATGATTTCGGAGCGGCAAAAATTGAAGAGTGGTTTGCAGATGAAAAAGAAGCTTACGCAGAATTAATTAATCGCGGAAATACATTCAATTTTGATTTAATGAATGTTAAGAACGGTTTCAAATATCTGCCAAAAAATGTTTTTTTTAATAAAGTTGTAAGTTTTGGTGGTGCTGATGGTGAAGAAATACTGCCAATTATTAATCAGATAAATAATATCACAATTATTGATCCGTCAGATTCATTCAAGCGCAATGAACTCAATGACAAACCACTTTCACGAATAAAACCATCAATACAAGGAAATATCGAGTTTGAAAATGATTCTCTCGATTTGATCACGTGTTTTGGTGTTCTTCACCACATACCAAATGTATCTCATGTTATTTCAGAATTTCATAGATGTTTGAAAAAAAATGGCATACTAATTATCCGCGAACCGATTAATTCTATGGGCGACTGGCGATTTCCAAGAAAATTAACAACAAAACGTGAGCGGGGTATTCCTTTAAATTTGTTTAGAGAATGGATAGCAGAAAAAAACTTTTCAGTTATAAAAGAAACATTATGTGAATTTTCTGTATTGTGTAAATTCCCCGGGTACAAACTTTTAATAACAAAGAGCGGGTTGTTTATAACGATTGATAGATTTATTTCAAAACTTTTCGTGTGGAATTATAATTATCACGCAACAAAACTTTTTGATAAATTTAAACCATTATCAGTTTACTACGTTTTGAAGAAGTGAATTAACATAAATTATTAATTTGTTAATGAAGTAAGGGCTTCTTTAATAAGCTCTTCGATTGATAAACTTGGATGCTTGTCTAATATAGAACGAATTGCGCGCTCAGCAGTTTTGTGATTATAACCAAGATTAATCAATGCAGCAATTGCATCCCCTCGAATACTAGAAGTGCCTTGTAAAAATCCTTCGGTTATATCTGCAACAGAATCCACTTTATCCCGAAGTTCAACAACCATTCTTTCGGCGGTTTTTCTTCCAATACCCGGGACAGAGATTATTCGGGCTAAATTTCCAGACTTTAATGCTTCTTTCAAATCTTCAATTTGAATTCCTGATAAAATGCTTTGAGCTGTTCTTGGACCAATTCCGCTTACACTGATTAATAGTTCAAACATTTCTTTTTCGGCTACAGTAAAAAATCCATAAAGATCGAGTGCATTGTCTTTTACGCTTAAGTATGTGAATAAAGCTGCATCTTCTTTATCGGCTATTTTCTCAAAAGTGTTGATTGATATATTTACTAAATAGCCAACCCCGCCAACATCAATAATTAATTTTGTAGGCTTCTTTGAAATTATTTTTCCGTTTAAATATCCAATCATTTATAAATGCCGAATAATTATGACTCTAATTTATCAGTTTATCTGGATTTGCTTCAATAAATTCTTTCCAATTTTTACTTTTTTTATTAGGCGTTGCAACCTTAAAAGCATGACAAATTGCAACTGCAAGTGCATCGGTTTCATCAAATTTAATTTTTATATTTCTTAAGTTGAGTAGTTTTTTCACCATGAACTGAACTTGCTCTTTTGATGAAGCACCGTTTCCAACTACTGATTTTTTAATTTCTCTTGGAGAATATTCCTTAATAGAAAGTTTATTATGTGCGGCAGCTAGAAGCGATACTCCTCTTGCATAACCAATTTTCAGTGCAGACTGAACATTCTTTCCATAAAACGCTGTTTCTAGTGCAAATTCATCCGGATCATATTTTTTCATCAAAAGAATTAAATCATCATAAATTTTTTGAAGTCGTGGGGCAAAATCTTTTATGGCTGGAATTTTTATTAATCCAGATTTAACATAAGTCAGTTCATTATGATTAAATTCGATAATTCCATAACCGGTTACAATAGTTCCGGGATCAACTCCAAGTATTTTCATTCATTGTCCGCTCTGATGTATCAAAAAGTAAAACTTATCATTACCAAAGAATAGCAAATTAGAAATCGCTATTCATCTCCTTTACATCAATATCCTTAATCCTTATTTGAGGATAAGATTTTCCTTCTTTAGTAATGGACTCTATAGTATAAACAATATCAACCAAGTTTTTGTCTTTATCAATACTTTCTGCAAATGCGCCAAGATTAAACCCAATTGCATCAAAAACTTTATCGTTGCCATTCTGCTTAAAACAAGTAACAAGATGATTTGTGCCAACAATTTTAGGGGTATACACTAAGCTAACATTTTCACTTAAAAAAACCGGCCGCATATTTCCGGGTCCAAATGGTGCAAACTGTTCAAGTATTCGAACAAACTTTGGTGATATTTCTGAAAACGAAAGTTTACTATCGATTGCTAACTCTGGAGTTACATCTTTTGTCGACATATTCTTGCGCAATATTTCATTAAATCTATCTCTAAATGATTCTAGATTTTCAATTTCAATTGCTAAACCAGCCGCAGCTTCGTGTCCGCCAAATTGAAGAAGTAGGTCTTCACACGATTGTAACGCTTCATAAATATTAAACCCAGGAATGCTTCTAGCAGAGCCCTTTGCAACGCCGTCAATTGTCGTTAACATTACCGAAGGTCGATTAAATTTTTCAACAAGACGCGAAGCTACAATTCCAATAACACCCGGATGCCAATCATTATCGTGAAGAACAATTCCAAAATCTGAATCGAAATTAACGCATGTTTCAACTAAATCTATAGCATGTGAAAAAGTTGCTTCGTCAATTACTCTTCTCTTAATGTTTTCATTTTCTAGTACTTGAGCAAGTTCAATCGCTTTGTTGGAATCGAATGTCGTAAAAAGTTCAACTGCGCGATTTGCATCACCAAGTCTTCCAACAGCATTTATTCTTGGAGCAATAGTAAAAACTATTTGCCCGGCAGATAGATTTCCCGGTTCCATTTTTGCACATTTTATTAATGCTTCAATCCCCGGACGCGGATTTCTATTTATTAACTCCAGACCTTCTTTAACAAAAATTCTGTTTTCATCAACAAGCGGAACTATATCTGCAGCACCAGCAAGAGCTACAAGGTCGAGATATTTCATTGCCATATTTTTTTTGCCGATTCTCGCACCAACTGCTGATGCAAGTTTAAATGCTACACCGGCACCCGACAAATATTTAAATGGATAATTGCAGCCCGGTTTAATTGGATCTAAAATTGCATATGCTTTCGGAAGAATTTCTTTTGGCTGATGATGATCGCAAATGATTGTATCGAGTCCAAATTGATCTGCGTAATTGATTTCTTCAACTGCTGTTATTCCGCAATCAACTGATATTATTAAATTTATTTTCCGGTCCTTTAGTAAATCAATGCTCTGTATTGACATTCCATAACCTTCGGTTAAACGATTAGGAATATATGTTTCAACTCTAGCTCCAAGCTCTTGTAAAAAAAGAAACATTAAAGATGCTGAGCAAGTACCGTCAACATCATAATCGCCATAAACACAAATTTTTTCATTATTGGTAATTGCGTTTATTACTCTTATTGATGCTTCATGCATTCCATCCATCAGAAAAGGATCATGTAGTGAATCTAACGAAGGGCGAAAATATGATTTTGCTTCAAAGAAGTTTGTGATTCCTCGTTGAATTAATAATTTGGCTAGAGCATTGGATATGTTTAGACTATCGGAAAGTGCAAGCACGGATTTTTCGTCCGCGATTTGTTTTAACTTCCAGCGGTTTTTTGCCATCTCTATTTTTTTTGAAAAAGAACAGAATAGAAAGTTCGTGTCAATAAGCCGAATTCTGTAATCCGGATTAATTCCAGACAGCAGTTATTTATCTTGTTCCGGAATTACTCCCGGAATCTAGCGGTCTACCCAAAAGATTAATCTGATTAAACAGATAATCAAGGCGAACAACCTTGTCCCGATTTCTCGAGATCCTTTTGCTTGACCTTGCACCAGGTGGGGTTTGCCTCGTCCCGCTAAGCGGGATTCCCTTCGGAACCCTCGATGTTACCATCGAAGCGGTGAGCTCTTACCTCGCCTTTTCACCCTTATCCCAATTTAAGTTGGGACGGTATGTTTTCTGTGGCACTCTCCGTGACTTAATACTTGCGCAATTAAGTCCCCGGGTGTTACCCGGCACCTTGTTCTGCGGAGTTCGGACTTTCCTCCTCCCGATAATTCGGGAAGCAACTGCCTAACACGAACCATCAACTATTCTTCTTCTTACCTTTATTATACATATTTTTTTAACTGAGGTAAATATAATAAAAATGAATTGCATCTGCTTTTGCAAAATTAGAAACTGATTGGCTGGTTTATTCAAACAGCTATGAGTGAATGCTTCAAGATTTCTAATTACTCATCAAATTTGCAAGAAATCGCATGTTTCTTGATGAAGAATTAGAAATTATTATTTTGCCAACTGCTGTTAATGGAACTGAAAGAAACATTCCGGTAATGCCCCATAAATAGCCCCAGATCATCAATGAAAAAAGTATTACTAATGGGTTCAATCCAAGGCGATCACCAAAGATTTTTGGTTCCAGAATATTCCCAATTAAATTTTGGACTACTATCAAAGTAATAAGCACTAATAGAGCAAAGCCGATTGATTCAAACTGTACTAATGTCATTATCGAAATTAACGCAACAGCAAAAACCGACCCTATGTTTGGAATAAAATTTAATATAATTGATAGGGTTGCCCACACAATAAAAAATTCTATCCCGAATGCCCAAGTGATAATTCCAACTAAAATACCAAGAAGAAGGCTAACAAAAAATTTTGTGACAATATACTTTTGAATTTGTTCTGTTATATCTTTAAATGTTTTTCGCAATTTCGATTCACGTTCTGTAGTTATTGTGGAATATTGTTCTGCAAGAGATTTTACATAATCGTCGTCGGAATCTTGATTCTTTAACTCACGCTTAATTTTCCTCATTGAAGATTTTACTTCTTTTTCAACATAACGCATTCTAATTGCTTCAAATATTTTTTTGTGCCCGCTACTAATAAAAATAAAAAAGAATAGAATCAAAAAAATGTAAGTAAACATTTTCAGTGTTGAGGAAAAAATTCCGGTTGCAACTCCGGAATAATCAAAAGATTTTACAATATCTACGATCTTAAAATCGGTCCAGCTTGAATCTTTAACTCCAAGAGAGGTCGCAGTTTTACTAACCAGTTCGTTAAGTTTCGTTTCAAAATAAGGAAGTCTGTCACCAAACTGAGCAAAAGAATCAACAACAATTCTGGAAATGCCCCAAAAAAATAAAACAGCAATAATAATATTAATAAGGATAAGTGCTCCGGAAGGAAATTTATACTTTGAAAGATATGAATTAAGCGGCTCGAAAATGAAATACAAAAAATATGCAATTACAAAAGGCAAGAATATATGTTTCAGCTCTTTCAAAACAAATGAAATTGCAAGAAGCCCAATAATTATAATAAAAAACTTTATGCTCGAATCTATTGTTGTTTTTTTCATAATTGCCGCCAACTATTTATTTCTAAAATACCAAAAAAGCTATTTATATAAACTATTTTTGTTAAATTTAGCAGCAAATCATTTTATCTAACATGGAATAACTAACAATGAAATTGAATATTAAATACTTACGTTTAACCCATTATTCTTTAATATCATTTCTGTATTTATTCATAACTGGATGCGGAACCAATCTCTTAGAAATAAAAAATTCATCAAATCAATTCTCCGCTCCGGAATGGAGCCGAAATTCATCAATATATGAAGTAAATGTCCGACAATATTCAAAAGAAGGTACGTTTAAAAAATTTGCTGAAAGTTTACCGCGGTTAAAAGAAATGGGGATTGATATTTTATGGTTTATGCCAATTCATCCCATTGGGAAAGTTAATCGTAAAGGTTCACTCGGTAGTTATTATTCAGTTCAAGATTATAAAAGCATCAATCCTGAATTTGGAACTCTAGAAGATTTTAAGTCGGTTGTTGATCAAGCTCATGATTTAGGAATGTATGTTATCATTGATTGGGTTGCTAATCATACTTCTTGGGATAACGTTTGGGCTAAAGCTAATCCAGATTTTTACACAAAAAATTCCTCGGGAAATTTTATTTCCCCATACGACTGGACAGACGTGATCCAATTAGACTACAATAACAGAGATTTATGGACTGCAATGACTAATGCAATGAAATATTGGGTTGATGAATGCGGTATCGATGGTTTCCGATGTGATGTTGCTGCTATGGTTCCTTTGGAATTTTGGAAGTATACAAGACCTCAATTAGAAAAAAATAAAAAGTTGTTTATGCTTGCAGAAGCTCACGAACCAGAAATGCATGAAGCTTTTGACATGACTTACAATTGGCAGCTTAAGGATCTATTTGTAGAGATAGCTGCCGGCAAAAAAAATGCAGAACATTTAGCCCAATATTTCGAAAGAGAGTTAAATGAATATCCTACGAATGCGTATAGAATGACCTTTACAACAAATCACGATGAAAATTCCTGGAATGGAACTGATCAAGAAAGGTTTAAGAATTATACAGAGTGTTTTTCGGTTTTATCATGCTTGGTAAATGGCATGCCGCTTATCTACTCTGGAATGGAAGGCGGTTTAAATAAAAGATTAAAATTCTTTGACAAGGACACAATAACATGGGTTGAAAGCAAATATTCTGATTTATATACAAAATTATTACATCTAAAAAAGAATAATAAAGCTCTTTGGAATGGCAAATATGGAAGTAAAATGCTTAGTGTTATAACCGGCGATCCTAATGTTTATTCATTTATTAGGAGAACCAATGAAAACAGTGTTTTAGTGATTGCAAATCTTTCGGGAACAATCAAAAACCTTTCAATAAATGACCCTAGAATTTATGGGAAATACAGAAGTTTATTCGATAAGAACTATTATAAAATTGACGGGGTATTTAATATTTCCATTGAGCCATATTCGTATTTTGTACTATACATATAAGAATAGTTTTTTTAACTTACAGCGAAGAATTTTGTTTACTGATGAGTCATAAAGAGAAAATAAGTAAATCTGGCAAAGGAGTATATTTTGCTATTCTTATTGCTGGCCTTCTGGTATCGGCCGCTGTTTTGTTTAGTCTATTAGTTGGTTTGAGAATAAACTTTATTTTTACAAATCTTCTGGATTCAGCAACAAAGGTAAAAGTTAATGTTGCATCAGCAAGATTCGAATTCTTTAAAAGCCAGAATGACACCTCTAAAACTTCGTTAACAAACGCCTGGGAATTCCTTAATTTAGCCGAGCTCTATGCTTCAAAACTTCTTGAAGAAAAAGATCAGTTTAGTATAATCTCGCTTTCTGTTTCGGATGAAAATCTTAAAACAAAAGTACAAAAACTTCAAGTTGATTTGTTAGAGTATAGAGGCTATGCAGCAAAAGTTGACTTTAAAAGCAATGAAACTGATGTAGGGTGGGAAACACTTTTTACAAATATTGTCTTCGAAACAGAAGATATTGAAAGAGAAATAAGAAATATACTTAATACAGAAACAAATGTTTTTAGATACAGCTTGTTTGGTCTTATTGCGCTAAGTATTGTTCTTGCATTTGCTTCTTCGTTCGTGTTTTATCGATACGAAAAGCAGAGGTCTATCTTTGTTAAAAAAATTCAAGATGCAAATCTTGACTTAGAAAAAGGACGACATAAAAGAACCCGGGCTGAAGCCGCATTGCTTGAGACACAAAGAAAATTTCAGACGCTTATTCAAAACCTTCCTGGTATGGTTTACAGATGTAAAAGTGATGGCGACTGGACTATGGAATTTGTCAGCGATAAATGTTTTAACATAACTGGATTTCAAGCTGATGAATTTATGGACAGCGGCAATATTTCCTACAGCGATCTCATTCATCCAACTGATAAACCAAAAATATTGCATCAAATTCAAAAAGCGGTTGAAGAAAGAAAACCTTATCATCTAGTATATAGAATAACGACATCATCAGGTATTGAAAAGTGGGTTTGGGAAGAAGGAACCGGAATCTTTTCTGAAAAAGAAGATGATCTAATAGCGCTTGAAGGGTTTATAACTGACATAACCGAACAAAAACTAATTGAAGATCGGCTTCAACTTCAAAGCAATGCTCTCGAAGCGGCCGCTAACGGCATTGTAATTACTGATCGAAATGCAAATCTAATTTGGGCTAACAGTGCATATTGGAAACTTACTGGTAATTCATTTAGCGATGTATCATTGCAAAATTTAAATGTTTTTATGTCCGACCAACACGACCAATCTTATTTTGATGATATGTGGGCAATCATTTTGAGAGGTGATGTCTGGCGTGGAGAAATAATGAACAAGAAAAAAGATGGCTCTATTTATATTGAAGAAATGACTGTTACCCCAATACGAAGCGCAGAAGGAGAGATAACATTCTTTGTTGCTATCAAACAAGATGTTACCGAGCGAAAAAAAGCAGACGATGCACTGCGAGACAGCGAATTTCGATTTAGAGGATTATATGAAAACGCCACGATTGGTATTTTCAGAACTCAAGCAGATGGAACCATATTAATGGCCAATCCAACATTAATTAAAATGCTTGGTTACAATTCATTTGAAGATCTTGTAGCTGCAACTGCTTCTGATTTTTATGTGAACCCCTCTGAACGTGCTGCTGTAATTAAAAAAATAAATTCAGAAGGAAAAATTGTTGGCTATGAATCAAGATGGAAAACAAAGAGTGGAGATAGAATTTATGTTAGGGAAAGTGCTCGATTAGTCCGCGACGATGAAGGCCGTGCTTTATATATGGAAGGAACAATTGAAGACATTACCGAAAAGAAGAAATTTGAAGAAGAGCTTATTGTTGCTAAAGAGCGAGCTGAACAATCAGATAAATTGAAGTCAGAATTTCTATCTCAAATGTCTCATGAAATAAGAACTCCGCTTAATGTAATACTTAGTTTTACAAGCATGATGAAAGACGAGCTTCAAGATAAAGTGGAAGAGGATTTGGCTAAGGGCTTTGATGTAATAGATGAAGAGGGAAAGAGAATCATGAGAACCATTGAACTTATTATAAATATGTCACAAGTTCAGACCGGTTCTTATACTTACAGTCCTCAGCAGCTGGATTTATATAAAAAGATAATCAACCGCTATTATGAAAACTATGTTGGAATTGCCAATCAGAAAAAACTTAAGTTTGATGTTATTAACAATGCCGATCCGGCAATTATTTTTGCAGATGAATATTCGGTAAATCAAATTTTTTATCACTTGATAGATAATGCTGTTAAGTACACTTCTAAAGGAAAAGTAGAAATCAGTATAAATAAAGATTCACGGGGAAATATTTATGTTGATGTTGCCGATACCGGAATAGGGATTTCTCCTGAGTATATGCCGATGCTTTTCACTCCTTTTACAAAAGAAGAAAAGGGATATACCAGAAATTTTGAGGGGAATGGGCTTGGTCTCGCTCTCGCAAAAAAATATTGCGATTTAAACAGCGCTACAATTAAAGCCACAAGCCGGAAAGGAAAGGGTTCAATATTTAGAGTAACCTTCCGCAATAAAATCACTTCTTAACTTATGAAATTAAAAATCCGCCCTTTGACATTAACGAGATGGAATGATTTTGAAAAACTCTTTGGAAAAAGCGGTGCTTGCGGAGGGTGCTGGTGTATGTGGTGGCGGATAAAAAGATCAGACTATGAAAAAAATAAAGGCGCCGGCAACAAGCGAAAAATGAAAAAGCTAGTTGGTGAAAATTCTGTGCCCGGAGTTTTGGTATACTCTTGTAAAGATGTAATCGGCTGGTGTTCTGTTGCTCCTCGTGAAGAATTCCCGGTACTTAATAATTCCAGAGTTTTGAAAAAAATTGATGAAGAAAAAGTTTGGTCAATCGTCTGCTTTTTCATTGATAAAAATTTTAGGGGACTTGGTAAGTCAGTAGATATACTAAAAGGGGTAATTGATTATGTTCAAAAGAGAAACGGAAAAATTATTGAAGGCTATCCAGTAGAACCAAAAAACAAAAAGATGCCAGCAGTTTTTGCATGGACTGGTTTTGCTTCAGCATTCAGAAAAGCTGGATTCACTGAGGCAGCAAGACGTTCTGATACAAGACCAATTATGAGATACTACATTAAATAAAAACTGAGAAATCAATGAAAAAATATTTCCTGGCTACATTGTTCATATTCCATTTTTGCTCGTATATTTATTCACAAGACGACTTTGAAACTTCAACATTACTAAAAGTCGGAGACGTAGTTCCAGAATTTATTGTTAATTCAATCGATGGTGACCCGCTCTCTTCTAATGATTTTAAAGGAAAGGTCGTGCTTATTAATTTTTGGGCTACTTGGTGTCCGCCATGTAGAGCAGAATTTCCGGTTCTGCAAAAATAAATTTATGATAAAATAAAAAATGAAAATTTTGTGGTTGCCGCAATTTCCCGTAAAGAAAAGAAGGACACAGTGGAGCAATTCCTAAATAAAACTAAATATACATTTCCAATTTATTTAGATTCCGATGCGGCTGTTTACAAGCTTTTTGCAAATAAATATATACCAAGAAATTTTGTCGTGGGTAAAGATGGTAAGATAAAATGGGCAACAATGGGATTTATAAAAGAAGAAATTTTCAAAATGATTGACCTTATCAATGAAGAATTAAAGAACTAAAATTTTGCAATTCTTGAATAAAATTATAACCTTTGTAAATAATCGTCGATAAAAAATAATTCTGCTATGAGAAACAACAATTCTTTTGAAATCAATTTAAATCTTAATGTAAGGGGTATTCCAGTTTCAGCAACACTTGCGATTAATGAGCTTTCTGCAAAATTGAAAAAAGAAGGGAAAAAAATTTACAGACTTGGATTAGGACAGTCCCCTTTTCCAGTTCCAAAAGTTGTTGTTGAAGAATTACAAGCTAACGCACACCAAAAAGATTACTTGCATGTAAAGGGCTTACCGCAGCTTCGAGAAGCTGTTGCCGGATATCACTCAAGACGGCACAGTATAGAAAGATCAGCAGAAAATGTATTGATAGGCCCGGGCTCAAAAGAACTTATGTTTCTGCTTCAATTAGTTTATTATGGCGATTTGATTATACCAACTCCAAGCTGGGTTTCATATGCACCACAAGCTCATATTATTGGAAGGCACGTGCGATGGGTTCAGACTAAACTAGAAAATGGCTGGAAAATTACTCCGCAAGAATTAAAAAAGATTTGCAAGGATGATCCCAGCAGACCAAGAATAGTGATTTTAAATTATCCTTCTAACCCAAGCGGAGTTTCATATAAGATTGATGAATTAAAAGCCCTTGCTAAAGTTGCTCGTGAGTACAAAGTAATTTTGCTATCGGATGAAATTTATGGCGAGCTTCACTTCAAAGGTCAACATATTTCCATTTCTCGTTATTACCCGGAAGGAACAATTATAAGCAGTGGCTTAAGCAAATGGTGCGGAGCTGGCGGATGGCGGCTTGGCACATTCACCTTCCCAGCTTCATTGAATTGGCTGTTGGATGCAATGGCTGCTGTTGCAAGTGAAACTTATACATCTACAAGTGCGCCAATTCAATATGCAGCCGTTCGCGCTTTTAACGGCGGAATTGATATTGAAAGATATCTTGTTAATTCCAGAAAAGTATTAAAGGAGCTTGGTAAAAAAGTTTATGACAAACTAACGAAGTTCGGTGTTAAAGTTCCAAAACCAGATGGTGCATTTTATCTTTTCCCAGATTTCGGACACTTCAAAGAAAAGGTTAAGCGTAAAGAAATTAATACTAGTAAAGAATTTTGTTCAAAACTTCTTGAAGATACCGGTGTTGCAATTTTACCCGGCTCTGCTTTTGGAAGAGATGAACGTGAGTTAACTGCCCGTCTGGCTTATGTTGACTTCGACGGAGCTAAAGCTTTGGCGGCTGCCGAACTTGTCAGACCAGATGAAACGCTCCCGAAAGATTTCTGCGATAATTATTGCTTGGGAGTTTTAACTTCTATTGATTTGCTGTGCAGCTGGTTAAAACAGTAACAACATATTTAAAATTTTAAACTATCCTTTCGGTACTGATCTTAAGAACTGACCGAACTGCTTATGTTCTTCGAGTCTGCAAGACCAAACTAGCTCATCATTCAGAACTGTAATATCGGGACAGCCATCGCACATGCTTTGTCTTCCATCTTCCATAAAATCTACTGGCTGAATAAATAAAATTGATTGTAAATATGACTTCTTAAAAACTCTAAAAGGATTTCGAAGCATTTTAAATAGTGCCTTTTTAACTCCTTTGTCAAATGCCCATAGGAAAAGCAAGGTAGATCTTCCCATCTTTGAAGTTTTTGTGTCGGCATATGAGAGATATGTTCCTTTGAAAAGATGATGAAAGGTCATGACCAGTTCCATAAATTTAGGACCCAGATAGCCATAGATTTTTTTTCTTGTGCCGACTCTTTCTGTCAAAAGCCATTTATATGAATCAACTTTCTCTGTTCCGTTTAAAAATGCACATGGTTTAAATTCAGGAATTCTTTCTTTAACAGTTTTTAACATGTCCGTCGAAAGAATATCAACTTTTCTTTTTTGTTCAGTATGATATATAATAGTTTGCCAATCAACTTTTTGTCCGCCGGCATACCAATCAAACGGCATTGTTGGAACAATATAACGGAATGCTATAAAAACCATTGTGTTAACAATATCAATATTTTTATGCGCCCAATCGATCATACCGGGAATGTCTTGCAGTGTATCTTCATAAACAGTTGCATTGAAAGAGCATGCAATGTTTCCTTCATCAGCAAGCATTTTAGCATAATGAAACCGAAGTTCGTTCAATTCAATTTCACTTTTATCTTTCCATTTTCCGCCGCGTCCTTGTTTGCTATCAACATGAAAAGTAAAACCAAACACACCGGCATTTTTTAATTCTTTCAAAAATTCAGGAGTTAGTGCTACGCCGTTTGTATTTAAAATTGGTTTCAGTCCACGTAATTTAATTTGCCGAACAATTTCTACAATTTCAGGATGAACAAGCGGATCTCCGCCGGCAACCGAAATACAATCAGAATTTCTTTTTTGAACAAACAGATCAAGTTCATGCTTTATTTGTTCGATTGTTTTATGTGAATCCTTTTCGTTGTCGCGGTAACACCCATCACAAGCAAGGTTGCACATTGATGTTGGTTCGAGCCATGAAATCGCATTGTCCGGCAATGTCCACGGTAGTCTATAAAGTTCGCGGTGATTCAATATTGTATTATTCATAATGTTTGCTCAAAAGTGAAAATTATTTTTTCCCAATAATTAAATCAGAACCAAAGCTGGTTTTTTTCTTTTCAATATTCTGAATACCAGAAGATAACAGCCATTCTTTAATTTCATTTTCTGTGTAGGTATCTCCACTTTCGGTATTAACCAACATATTCAATGAGAAAAGTGCGCCGGCAACCGGATATGCTCTATCTTCGTTCATCACAAAATCTTTAATTACTATTTGTCCGCCAGTGTTTAGAGCCTCCGAACATTTATTAATAAGCGCTTTATTTTGTTCGCTACTGTTAATATGAATAACAGCCGAAAGGAGGATTAAATCATAACCGCTTCCAAAATCGTCAATAAGATAATCACCTTCAATAAATTTTATTTTATTGGTCAGCTTATTATCGTCTGCATATTTTTTTGTTAAATTAATTACTTCTGGGACATCAAAAATCACAGATTCTATTTGCGGATTGATTTTCATAAACTCATAAGAAAATGCGCCTGAGCCGCCGCCTACATCAAGCATTTTTTTTACGTTTCCAAGCTCTAACATAAGTCCAATTATTTTTGCATGATGATCTGCTCTGTAGTGCATTGCCGCTATAAATGAATTAAGCCAATCTTCAGTTTCTATGCTCTTCTCTGTTAAACTTTTCCCCTTTTTCACTGCTTCTGTTAAATTACTCCAAGAATTCCATAAATTATTCACAAATAAAAGCCCGGACATAAAATCTGGCTTTCCTTCAACAAGATATTTTGCAGCAGTTTCTGTATTGTAAAATTTTCCGTGAACCTTTCTCATTAAACCGATTGCAACGAGTGCATTCATCAATCTATCAGTTGCACGTGGATCCGAATTAATTTTTTTTGCTACTTCATCAGACGGAAGAAGATGTTTATCAAGAATTGAAAAAATTTTCAGCTCTGCCGCCGTCAAAAGAACTCGACTTTTTTGAAATGAATAAGCAAGAGCATTTATTTGATCGGGATTTAGTAATTCTTCTTGAGACATATTTTATTCTTTGGTGATATTTAAAACTCACCTTTTTTATACATTAATTGTGTTTTTATTCTAAGGAGTTGTCTTTCAATAATTAAATCAGCAAGTTTTTCGGGAATAACTGTTTTATCTTTTTCGTAAAGTATTTTATGAACTTTATCTTCGTTCACATCAATTCTATAAAGACTATTTAGAAAGCGATCAAAATCATATGACATGAATTCTTTAATTCTTTTAATAAGGTGCTCTCTTATTATTGATAAGTTGGCATGAATAGGGAGCGAAGAGCCCTCAAGCGAGAAATCTTTAGAAAGTTTTTCAAGAAGAATGGAATATAAGTTTTGATCACTCATTTTATTATTAGTAATTCCCAAATTCAATGTGGCCTCTGCGCTGATGCTATATGCAGAGACCACAAAACTCTAAACACTAAAAATTAATATTTATATTTAAGCCACTTAACTACTTCTGACCATTTAGGCTTTTTACCGGTGCGTAAAATTCCAATACGATATATTTTCCCGGCAATTGGAAAAATAGCAAAAATTGTAGCTGTATTTATCACGAGGCAAAGTATTAGCTGCCAAGCCGGTACTTCAACAACAGTCATTTTAACTGGCATAATCATTATTGATGCAAATGGAAGCAATGAGGCAACATTGGCAATTGGACTATTAGGATTTTCCATCATAGAGATCGCCATTAAGAATGGAATAATAATTAGCAGCATAACCGGCCACATTCCCGATTGAGCATCTTGCGGATTATCGAATATAGATCCCATCATTGCAAACAAGCCTAAGAAAGTAAACAAGCCAAGACCAAAATTTAATAATAAATACAAAATATGATTCATGGTAATGTTGAATGAAATTTCTGCCGGCAAAGCAATCCACGTTGTTGAAATTATCATCATGATCGGGGAAAGCCAAATTGCCATTTGAATTAATGCTGTTATTGTTGATCCAATAATTTTACCAGCCATTAATTCTTTAGCACTTACAGAAGAAAGAATTATTTCTACAATACGGTTTGATTTTTCTTCGATTACAGACTGCATCATCATTTGACCAGTCATCAATAAACTTATGTAGAGTAAAAATGTAAAAACATATGACAACACAAGATTGCCGTATCCCTCTTCTTCAATCCCCTCTTCTTTAGATATTTTAAAACCAGCAAAATCAACTCCCTTTCTCGCAAAATCTAATTCTTCCTTTGAAAGATTTCTATTGTTGAAATAATTATCAATCAATACTTTATTAACTGGTCCGCTCAGCCGCCGAGAAAGAGAAATATCCTTTGGAGTTTTGGAATAATATTCAATTCTTTTGTCCTTTAGCGCAGTTGATGGGATGTATATTATTCCGTTTATTTTACCATCCAGCAACTCTTTCTTTTTTGTAATTAAATATTCATCGAGACCAGCTTTATCCATTGTATAAAAGTTAAATGTATAATTACCATCTTTATTCAAATCAGAGTTTGTTAATTCATTTTGAAAATCTGTTGTTAAAGATACTTCTGACGTAACCAAATCAATTTTGAAATTTCCTTCATCAGTACGCATTAAAATCTGGACTCCGATAATCCCAAACATAAGAAGCGGGAATAAGACGGTCATAAAGATGAAAGTTTTTGAAAGGAGTTTTTCCCTAAGTTCTCTTTTTATCACTGCAAGCATTCTATTATTAAGCATGGCCATCCTCCTTTCCATTTTCTATATCATGTCCGGCAAGTTCGATAAAAATTTCATGCAGCGAAATATCATTTGCGTCAAATTTCTTTACTGTTACGTTTCTTTCCACCAGCGCTTTCAATAGCTGTTGTGTTTGATGTGCTTCTTTTAGTCTAATTCCGGTTGTATTTCCAAAGTTTTCGATTTTTTCGATGATTGGATTTCCTTTCAAGAATGCAATGTCTCCTTCATAGTTTACGCTGACATTTTTTTGCGAATACTTTGCTTTAATTTCTTTCATTGAGCCTTTAAGAATTATTTTCCCGTAATCAATCATTGCAAGATGATCACACAGTTTTTCGGCAAAATCCATCAAGTGAGTTGAAAGAATTATTACTTTGCCTTTTTGTTTCATTTCTAAAATAATATCTTTCAATAAATTTGTATTTACCGGATCAAGCCCAGAAAAAGGTTCGTCAAGAATTACAAAATCTGGGTCATGAAGAATTGTAGCAATGAATTGAATTTTTTGTTGATTCCCTTTGGATAAATCTTCAACTTTAGAAAGTTTTCTGTCAAGAAGATCAAATCGTTTTAAATAGTATTCTGCTTTCTTCTGGATTTCTCTTCCGCTTTTTCCTTTTATCTCGGCAAAATATAGAAGTGTTTCTAAAACTTTCATTTTTTTGTAAAGTCCGCGTTCTTCTGGCAAATAACCGACACGGTTTTTAAAATCCTGACCAACTTTAACTCCGCGCAATGAAACTTCGCCATTGTCCGGCATGTAAATGTTCATCATCATTCTAATAGTAGTTGTTTTACCGGCGCCATTCCTTCCAATTAGCCCGAATATAGAACCTTCTGGAACTTCAAATGAAGCATCATCAACAGCTGTAATTGCATTGAACCGCTTAGTTAAACTTTTTACTTCGAGTGCGTACATTAGTCCCCTCTTTTTATGAATCAAGATTGGTTAATTCAAAATTTAGACGTACCTAAATAACAAATTTCCGTGAAAAATATTTTTTTTTCAGAAAAAGTAGATTGATCAGATGTTAATTTTTAATGTGATTTAAAATTTTGGGATCAGTTAATTCCTTAATCGCATTATTAGCAATCCAATGAGATGATCTCGAATTTATTTTATTTATCCGACCAGCAGTTTTAAGTGCTTCTTTATTCAGAAAGATGCTTCGCTTTCCAATTTGTCTCAAAGCCCAATTAACAGCTTTTTTAACATAATTCCTTTCATCAATAGAATATTTTTCAATTAATGGTAGGAATTGCAAAAAATCTTTATCATCTCTTTTTTTATCATGCACTACCATATATGCAAGAAGAGCAAATCCAGCGCGTCGAATATATTCTTCTTTTCTATCGCACCATTCGAAAATTTTTTCAATGGCAAAAGGAGTTTTTCTGAAAAGATTACTGCATGTTCCGTCACAAATATCCCACGAATTAAAATCTTTGGTCCATTTGTTCATAAGAGTTTTTGTTACAAATTTGGGATCTGCAATCATGCTTGCAACATGACGTGCTTCGTGATATCCGGTTTCCCATAATTTAATAGCAAGCTCGTGATTTCTTCCAATCTTTTTTGCCAAAGCTCGCATAACTGGCACATTTACTCCGAATGCTTTATCAACATTAATTCCATATTTCGCCATTCCTTCACGATTTTTTTCATTACCATGTTTTTTTAATTCAGTTAATACTTCGTCGACAGACATTTAATCTCCATTTTGATTAAATACCAAAACAAATTAAATAAGGTTTCTATTTAAATAGATTTGTTTCTAACTTATAATTATTAAAATTTGTTTTCAACGAAAATTTAATTGAAAATGAGGCCGGAATGAAAATTAATACTTCATTTGTAATTATCGCATTTATGATGAGCATTTCAATTGTGGGGCAGCAAAAAGAAAATCCCCTTAGAGCCGGCGAACTCAGAATAGATGTTGGGTCAATGGAAAAGGGCCAATCTAATTCTATAATAGATATTGTTGGTGTAAGAGTTGGGCACAAAACAATTATTAAAGGCGATAGCATAAGAACTGGAGTAACAGCCATTTTACCGCACGATGGAAATATTTTCCAAGAAAAGGTGCCGGCTGCTATTTATGTTTTTAATGGATTCGGGAAACTTGCTGGATCAACACAAGTTGAAGAATTAGAAAATATAGAGACACCAATAATACTTACAAATACTCTCAGTGTTGGAACAGCAGTAAAGGCAACTATTAATTATACGCTAAGTTTAATTGGAAATGAAAATGTTAGATCTGTTAATGCTGTTGTTGGAGAAACAAATGATGGTTTTCTAAATGACATTCGTGGAATGCATGTAACCGAAGAAGATGTAATTGATGCAATAAAATCATCAACAAATAATAAAGTTCAAGAAGGATCTGTTGGTGCTGGAGCTGGTACTGTTGCCTTTGGGTTAAAAGGCGGCATCGGAACTTCATCAAGAGTTACTCCCAAAATCGGTGGAAAAAATTATACAGTAGGAGTTCTTGTTCAATCAAATTTTGGGAGAGAATTAATTATTAATGGAATTCCATTCACAAAAGAAATAAAACAAGATGAAGTTAAAAAACAAGAGGATGGTTCTTGTATGATTGTTATCGCAACAGACGCCCCAATTTCTCCCAAGAACCTAAAACGCATAGCAAAACGTTCATTTGTTGGAATGGGCAGAACAACTACAACAATGACTAATGGTTCCGGTGATTATGCTATAGCATTCACATCTGCTTATAAAATTCCGCACGACCCACAGAATCAAATGAACAAAATTCCTGAACTTGTTGATAACAATTCGATGTCGATTTTATTTCAAGCTGTTGAAGAAGCAACTCAAGAAGCTATTTATAATTCACTTTTTTCGTCAACAACAATAACTGGTTATAAGGGGAGAATCGTAAAATCAATTTCTATTGAAAAAGTAAAAGAGCTCATAAAAAAATATAACATGGAAAATTTAAGAGATCGTT
The DNA here is from genome assembly GCA_016873835.1 of Ignavibacteria bacterium. Taxonomy (GTDB): domain Bacteria; phylum Bacteroidota; class Ignavibacteria; order Ignavibacteriales; family Melioribacteraceae; genus DSXH01. The sequence continues at coordinate 1,805 of VGVY01000034.1, read as the reverse complement.
TTAGAGATCTCCAATAAAAATCTATTTGAAAATGCTAATTAGAAATAATTATTGTTTGCCCTCCACCGCTATTCCCAAACCGAGGATTTACAATATTGTTATAAATTGAACCGAAAGAATAAGAAACTCCAAATCCGGCCCAATAGCTGTAGCCAGTTTCAAGTTGACGTCTTTGCAATAATACTTCCTCTAATGTCGCCCCTCCGCTCGGAAGTGAAATTTGATTTCTAATTTTATTATAGCCTCCATAAATGTTAATGGAAAGTCCTTTTACAATTTTCCAGGAAACATTCCCGGAAATTTCTAATTCATATTTATCCATATCGTGAAAATAATTAGCGCCGGATATTGTAATGCTTGTATTTCCCCATGGTTCAATTATGGATAATGTTGAAGATAATTCCTGGCTGACTAATTCTTCTTTTGTTTTAAAATAAATTGTTTCTGAAGTATACTTATGATGAGTTGGAGCAATTCTATAGTTAATTCTTATTTGTCTTTGGTTTGATTGTGAATATGGAAAAACGTTGTATTCAATTGCGGCTGAGAGAACTGTTCCCAAAGTAATATTCGAATAGGTTGACTTCCATAAAGAATTACCGAAGCCCCAAGACCAATGATCATCAATCGAAAAATAAACTGACCCATTAAAACTTTGGCTTCTAGAGATACTATTATATATAATCATTTCACCGTCATCCTCATACTTATATTCGCTTTCATTATAAGAATTAGATACACGTAAATTAATTTTCAAATCTTCTGTGACACGATTTGCAGTCAAAGAACTATTAATATTCAAAAAACTATTTCTTTCTTGCCCATTAATAAAACCATTAATGCTGGCTTGAAAAAACCAAAAATCCCATTCATCCTTTGGTTTTTCTGTTTGTTGACTCTGCTTAATAAATGTTATTGATAATTGGTCAGCTACTTTCGACTTGGCAATGTATTTAACTAATCCAAGCTTAAGTGAAGAGACGGTTTTTTCTCTTTCTTTGTCTCGGGTGTCGGTTTGATCTGTTGCAAATTTAAGCGTGTCATTAATTCCGTTAAATTTATTCTGCCCAATAAAAAATAAAGAATATTCATAGCCGGAAGCTCCGGTTCTTTGAGACACAAACAAAATATGAACATCTGCATCTTTACGATCATTAACATAATTTACTAAACTAACTTGTTCTTTGATATAATTAAGATCGCACGTACTGCAGTCTATATAAATTTTGGGTGCGCCCTCTTTGATTAAACTTTGTTCTGTTTGAGAAAAACTTAGTGATGACAAAATTAATGTCGTACATAAAGTGATGGCGTAAATCTGGCGAGACATGTTCCCTCCGTTATCAGATAATGAATGATTGAATGAATAAAGCCTTCAGAAGTAACCGTATATTATTGTTATTAATTGTTCAAGTTAGTTTACAATAAAATTTTGATTCTAACTATTTATTTATAGTTAGTATCATATGATACTATTTCAGCAATATCATTTTATTTGTCTTAGAAAAATCCGAAGTTCTTAATTGATAAAAGTAAATTCCGCTTGGTAATTCTGAATTCTCAATTCTCCATTCATAATTATATGTTCCCGGAAGCTTGTATTCATCAACTAATGTTGCAACTTCTTTTCCTAGAATATCATAAATTTTTAGTGTCACCCAAGGATTGTCATTTCGATGAGACGAGGTCGACGAGAAATCTTTAAGATTCTTTTGTCCGTCACTTGACGGACTCGGAATGACAAATTGAATTATAGTTGTTGGATTAAACGGATTCGGATAATTCTGAAAAAGTCTAAAAGTATT
>VGVY01000033.1 GCA_016873835.1 Ignavibacteria bacterium | reverse complement strand
ATATCACTTCCAGGTCCGGACACAGCATTTTTTGTAGAACCAAAAACATACATTCCCTTCACGCCAAATCTTTTGCCATCCAGTTCAGCTGCAATTTTTTCAGCCATTTTCATTCGCCATCTCCAATGGTCTGCAGAATGCGAATCCACAACTTCTTTTGTCTCTCTTACTTTAATTTCCTCATTGGTAGGTATAGTAAATATTCCTAGCGCTTCATCAAGTTCTGCATTCATAAGGACTTTTAAAACATATCCATTTGTTTCTTCTGTTACATCAATTACTGCGATAGTGTCATTTAAATATTTAAATTCAGGAACAAGTTCACTGAAAATATTTTTAGAATTATTTAGAAAATTTTCATTAAATAAAATTCCTTTATCATCTGGGTACAAAGGAAGATATCGGATATGTGCTTCAACTAAATCTTGAAAAAAATGTGTCCCAAAAGATAAATCTGGAATATAATTCCCTTTCTTGCGCGCTATTTCTACAAGCATTGCTGTATTATTAATGTCGGAATAAGTTACACTGACACCAAGTTTTATGTCACCTCTACTGCCCCATCTACCTGGACCCATTAAAATAAATTTTCTTTTCGGTAAAACTTTATTGAGTTTACTAACGGCTCTCCCGACTTGCAACATTTTATTTCGGTCGGATAGTTCAGAATATTTTTGTGGATCTACATAAACAATATGTGTTAAATCCGGAACTTTACCATTAGAGATGTATCGATTAGCTGAAAATAGAATTCTATCTTCTGGCAAATCTTTTGGAATATTGTCAGAAACTGTTTCGCCAGCATGACTTTGTGATCTGCACTGTAATAAAAAAAAATCATTTCCATCACTGGCAAATTCAATATCAACTGGAGTTTTAATTTTTGACTGCAAAGTTTTTAAAATAATATCAATCTTTTGAAGAAAATTAGTTTTAGAAATTAAACCATCAAACGTCACTATATATTCTTTATTATCTGCATCAACCTCGAACGCCATTGGCTGACGCAACATTGTTCCCTCAAGAACTGAGAAAACATATTCAATTGAAGGAAAATCACCTTTGCATTCATCAAGAAGTTGTTGAATTTGGATAGAATCAAATTCGTTTGTTGTATAATTAATTACATCTATTTTTTTAGGAGAATATTTTACGAGTTCTTCAGTTGATACATTTACCTTTAATTTTGGCTGACCTGGTGAAATTAGCAATGGGAAATCGTCACTTAGTCTATCTACGGCTCGCGTTCCAAGACCAGGCACCATTCGTACTAATCCATCTTCTCTTTTTATTCTTGGCGACCATCGAAATTCATTATTACTAAAAGCCACCCCAGCAAACGTTGGTAAAAAATAATTGCCAATTTTTCTGCCAACAACTTCTTGAATCATTACTCCCATTTCTTCATGAAAATCTAACAATCCCCTTTCAGCTCTATACTCAATTGGATCTGGACTAAAAGTTGAGGCATAAACTTCAGCAATTGCATCCATTAATGCAGAAAGTCTTTGTTCTTTCGTTCCCTGATTTGCAAGGAATAAACTTTTATATTTCCCAGAGAATGCGGCTCCAACCTGATCTTCCAACAAGCTAGAGCTTCTAACAACCAACGGATTTTCTCCGAGGTCATCCAACGCAACAGAAAGTCCTTTAACAATATCTGGCGGGAACTCAGAGTTTTTAAAGAGCTGAACAATGTGCGGATATTCAATTCTTACTTCATCAATGTCTTTATACTTCTGCTCTAATACTTCTTCTAAATTATTATGCTGCATAAAATAAAGAACACCATCTGATGTAAGATACCAAGTTTTGGGAATCTTGATATTTTTTAATTGATCATTATTTTCTGATTCTCTTTGAAGAATATGATATGCTAAAAAGAGTCCGGCACTTTTTCCGCCAAGCTTTCCATGACTTCCGGGAGGAAAAATCATTTTATCGATTAGTCGATAAAAATCAGTAAGCTTAACATATTCTTTAGCAATGCGAATATAATCGAGTTGATCAGTAAAAAAACGTCTCAATAGCGAAACACGCAATCCTTTAATTGTTGAAGGAGGAAGTTCGAATTTCTCCGGCGCTAGATGATAATACTTGCGTATTGCGTCAGCGATTTCAGTTAATGAAGTATCTTGGCTTTCAACAACTTTTACTAACGAGCTCGATTTATCTTCTTGAATCCATTTTTGAATTCTGGTAAGTATTATATCATCCGGCAAATTCTCATCAGCTAATCTTTGTATAGTTTCAACATACTGATCATAATTAACAATTTTTTTTACTTTTATTGGTTTGTTTTCATCCTCTAGATTTTCTTGCTCATTTGATCTACGTGCTATACTCGTATGCTTCATAAGCATTTCTGCTTCTTCAACACCTTTCCAGCATAAAAGATGAAGCATCTTCCGCATTAAACTCATAAATAAATTTGGGTCCGTTTTACGAATCATTTCAAGGACTATACGCCATTCACCTTTCGAGGTCCCGTGAACTGTTTCTCTAACATTTCTAAATTCATTGAAAACCTTTTTCAATTTTTGATGAAGAATAAAATGACCTAATCTTTCTGCGATAATATCAAGAAGTCGTTTTTCTTCTTTTAGAAATGGACCTATTTTCGATTGAGGCAATTTCTCCAAATAATAAACTGATATAGCACCAACAATTTGTTCCTGAACAACAATATTTGAGGTTAAGACCCACTGAGTTTCTTCAAAATCACTTGTTTGATAAACTATATCACCATAAACTAATTTTGCTTTACATGCATTCGGGAATTGCCAAGCCGGAGGTATTGCGTTTATCACTGTATGAAATGCTTGTCTTAATGAAATATCTGATCGGTTTAGACTATCCTCAATCATGTAGAGACAATTTAATTCTTTGGCTCTTTCCTGAAGTTCGAGTACTAGATTATCTATTGGTTTACTTTCATTTAACATTTTTTAATCAAGCCTTTCCCTTTTCTTCCGTCAACTTTTATTGTTAAAGGTGAATTTAGTTTCACATGTTTAACAAATTCAGATTCAGAAATAACCTCAATATTATTTAACCATTCCCAGTCAATTTTATACTTACCATCATAATTTATAGAAAAATAGCAAACATTAAAACTTGTTAAATTGTGAAAAAAGTGAGAACCTTGACTTAGCTCAACATTAATTCCAAATAAAGTAGATTCAACAATTATTCTAGCCCCTGATATTTGACTCCATTCAACTGGAATTCCTAACCAAGGATCAGAACTGCCCCATCTTCCAAAGCCAATGAGAAGATATTGTTTTTTTTCATTTACCATTTGTCTATTAATTGCATCTATTTCTAAAGCAATAGTGGATGTATTTTTCTTATCAAAATTTTCAGGTCTAATGAAAATAATGTCATGGATGTTGTTTATGATTCCATTTCCCATTGCTTTATCAGTAGCAACGAGAACATCTTCGCCAAACATTTCATTTTCAGTGACTTCAACTTCATCTGTAGATACTACCATTGGCCTAACTTGCAAAAATCCAAAATTTAGCTGAGACAGATCTTTACTGATATTCGCAGCAAATTCAATTTCAACCGGATTTGAATATGCTCTTTCAGACTCAATTAATAATTTTTTGACAGCATCATTGAATCGAAATTCATTCATAACAAGCAAAGGTGAAAAATTTAATATTCTAGGTCCATCAACTCCAACGCCAATAACAATTCTATTCGATGAAATATCATAAGTTGATGCAATCAATTTTAATACGTTATCATAATCAGCTTCATTAAGTCCAAGATTGATCATAAACTCTGTCTCTTTTGTAGGATCATATTCTATTAAGGGATTTAGATTAACCGCCCAAAAATTATTTTGTGTTGTTTTCATGATATCTTGAGGATCTCCAAATGGCGGCGGTGACTTTGGGAATGCCGGTGAATATGTCCACACAAGCCCACCATCAACAATTGTTTTACCAAGCCCCAATGCAAGATTCACAACCCCATTCTTCGGTTTTGCTTTACCAGTTGGATAATAATTAAATGATCTTGCAACTCCGGAAAAAGTTGGATAAAATCTATTATTATGGTTTACTCCAACAATCTCCTGAATAATTACTGCCATCTTTTCATCTTCAATTCGATGTGATGTTGCTTTGAAGTAATCTTTTGAAGAATTAAAATAAGTAGATGCAAAAATATATTTAATTGCTTCTATAAGTTTATTAAATCTAGTATCGTAGCTTGGCTGATTATTTGGAATCATTTTGGTTCCATAGATTCCAGCAAACGGTGTATGAAGAGCATCCTCCATTATGCTAGATGATCTTATAGCTAATGGAACCTTAACATGTTCGATAATAGTTCTTAATTCACCTAAAATTTCTGGCGGTAAATTCGATTTGAGAAATTCGTTTATTATTCGAATATCGGATGTTTCATTTAATGCAAAGTCTGTTAGATTATTTCTGTTCATGAAATCATCAAAAATATCTGATCCTAATACAAACATTCGCGGAATACTGAAAGATATACCGGAAAATTCATCTTTAGGAATTTTTGAATCTAAAACGTTTTTAATAAAATTTAAACCGCTTGCTTTACCACCAATTGATCCACTTCCTATTAAAAGAATGGTCTCTCTGGTTTCGAGTAAACTTCTACTAAATTTTTTTAATTCAATATTCCTTTGTTCAATATTCATTACGTACTAAGATAAAAAAGCCGAAAATTATTTTCATAATTTTCGGCATAAACCTATTAGAATAAATTATTTACTAAACCCAACCGCGATCTTTACAAGCTTGAGCAACTCTGCTTATTGAAATTACATATGCTGCATCACGCATATAAAGATTTTTCTTTTTTGCTAATTCACTCACTGCTAAATATGCAGATGTCATTTTTACATCAAGTTTACCGAGCACTTCGTCCTTTTCCCAATAATAATTCATATTGCATTGAACTTGCTCGAAGTAACTGCAAGTTACTCCGCCGGCATTTGCTAAGAAATCCGGGATTAAGAAAATTCCTCGTTCATGAATTATTTTATCTGCTTCTGGTGTAGTAGGTCCATTTGCACCTTCTGCAATTACTTTTACTTTATTGCTCATTTTCACAGCATTATCAGCACGAACTTGATTTTCTAATGCACATGGAAGTAAAATATCAACATCTTGTTCAATCCATGCTTCGCCATCCAAAACCTCATAACCTATCTCTCTTGCTTTTGCTTTATCGATTCCACCAAACTTATCGGTTATCTTTAATAATTCTTGCAAATTAATACCAGAATCCTTTTTGAATGAATAAGAGCATTGATCCTTCTGATCCCAACTAGAAACACAAATTACTTTTCCGCCAAGCTTGTTGTATAATTCAATTGCATATTGAGCAACATTTCCAAATCCTTGTACGCTTGCAGAAGTATCTTCTGGTCGAATCCCTAATTCCTTTAAGGCTTCACGTGTTGTAAAAATTACACCATATCCAGTAGCTTCAGTTCTGCCCAAAGAACCACCCATGCCAACTGGTTTACCAGTTATAAATCCAGGATTTTTTGAGCCGTGTATTGCTTCAAATTCATCTAACATCCAGAGCATATGTTGTGCATTTGTCATAACATCTGGTGCCGGCACATCGTTAAAAGGTCCAACGTTTTTTGCCATTTGGCGGACATAACCTCGGCAGATTTGTTCTTGTTCATGCATACTCAAATTATGAGGATCACAAATTACTCCGCCTTTTCCACCGCCTAGTGGGATATTAACAACCGCACATTTCCATGTCATCCACATAGACAATGCTCTAACCGTGTCAATTGTTTCTTGAGGGTGGAACCTAATACCGCCTTTACACGGACCGCGCGAATCATTATGCTGCACTCTAAACCCTCTAAAAACCTGAACCGATCCATCATCCATTTTTATAGGAATACTAAAATGATATTCTCTGATCGGATTTCGAAGTAATTGTTTTGATGCTTCGTCTAAGTTCAACAATTCTGCAACTTTATCGAATTGGGATTGAGCCATTTCGAAAGGATTAAATTCTCTACTCTTCATTTTCTTTTTTACCTCTGTTCTGAAAATTTAATTTAGCCGTAGATTAATGGTAATTCAAATATTTCCAATATCTCACCAAGAAAAATAGAAAAAGGAACGCTCAAATCCATTGATTTTCGAACCATTTTGCTATTTTTCTTATGATTGCTGGGATATATCTAATTACATACCAATAATTTTCACAAAAATGTTGTTATCCGATTGATTTTCTAATCATAATTAATTTTACAGTTAATATTTTCTTAAAAGTAAAAGTACTTTTTCTCATTTCTAAATGCTTTGGTTATTGTATTGGAATTGTAATCTACTAAGTTTATTTTATCGCCTGAAAATCGAAAAATTAATTTCAAGGAGTTAACGCATGAAACGAGTAATTTTTTTAATTGTTTTTTCATTCTTCCTAGTTTCAAATCTAAATAGTCAGCCAATTCAATATCCTAAAACTAAAAAAATTGATCATGTTGATGAATATCATGGGGTTAAGGTTAACGATCCATATAGATGGTTAGAGGATAATAAATCTAATGAAACTGGTAAATGGGTTGAAGCACAAAATAAAATAACCGAAGATTTTTTGTCAAAAATTCCATACCGTGAATCAATCAAAAAACGATTAACTGATGTTTGGAATTATGAAAGATATTCAGCCCCCTCAAAAATCGGTGAACATTACATCTTCTCAAAAAATGACGGACTTCAAGAACAAAGTGTAGTTTATATTCAGAAAGGATTAGATGGAACACCTGAGGTTTTTCTTGATCCTAATAAATTATCTAATGACGGCTCAGTTAGTTTAGCTGGTTTGAGTTTTTCAAACGATTATAAATATGCTTCATATATGATTTCGAGAGGCGGTTCAGACTGGCGAGAAATTTTTGTTATGGATGTAGCAAGTAAAGAATTGAAACCAGACTTTATCAAATGGGCTAAATTTACTGGTACTGGATGGTACAAAGATGGATTTTTTTACAGCAGATACGATGAGCCCAAGGCCGGTGAAGAACTAAAACAAAAAAATGAATTTCAAAAACTGTATTATCATAAACTTGGGACTGATCAAAGTGCTGATAAATTAGTATTAGAAGATAAGACCAATCCAAAACGAGGATTCGGCGCTGGAGTAACTGACGATGAACGATTTCTAATAATTAATCTTTGGGAAGGTTCATCATCAAACAACGGTTTGATGTATAAGGATCTTTTGAACAATTCTGAAATTAATCCGCTCTTTGTAAAATTTGATGCTGAATACAGTTTTATCGAAAACATTGGTGGTAAATTCCTTATCATGACCAATTTGAATGCACCAAACAATCGGTTAGTTTTAGTTGACCCATCAAATCCTTCAGAAGGAAATTGGGAAGTGATTATCCCTGAGTCTAAAAATGTTTTGCAGAGTGTTTCTTTTTTTGAGAGTAAACTTATAGTAAGATATCTGCAAGATGTAACAAGCCATGTATATGCATACGATTTAACTGGGAAACAATTGTACGAAATCGAATTGCCAGGACTAGGCACAGTAAGTGGATTCGGAGGTAAAAAGGAAGAGAAAGAAACCTTCTTCACATTTACTTCTTTCACATATCCACCAACAATTTTTAAATATGATATAATAAATAATAAATCAGAACTGTTCAGAAAATCTGACGTTAAGTTTAAAATGGATGATTATGAAACCAAACAAGTGTTTTATCCAAGCAAAGATGGCACTAAAATTCCTCTGTTCATAGTTCATAAAAAAGGATTGAAGCTTGATGGCAACAACCCAACTCTGCTTTACGCTTACGGTGGATTTAATATTTCAATGCAGCCTTCCTTTTCAGTTGCACGAATTCCTCTATTAGAAAATAATATAGTGTATGCTATGGCTTGTTTGCGCGGCGGAAGTGAATACGGTGAAACTTGGCATAAAGCCGGTATGTTAGAGAAAAAACAAAATGTATTTGATGATTTTATTTCTGCTGCTGAATGGCTGATTAATAGCAAATATACTTCATCTTCAAAACTGGCAATCCAAGGTGGTTCTAATGGCGGACTTTTAGTTGGTGCAGTGATAAATCAACGTCCAGAACTTTATAAAGTTGCATTTCCACAAGTGGGAGTAATGGATATGTTAAGATTCCATAAATTTACAATTGGCTGGGCTTGGGTTCCGGAATATGGATCGAGCGATTCTCAAGAGCAATTTAATTATTTGATTAAGTACTCTCCTCTTCATAACATTAAAAATGAAGTTGTTTATCCAGCAACAATGGTAACGACAGCAGATCATGATGACAGAGTTTTCCCGGCTCACTCTTTTAAATATGCAGCAACACTTCAAGAATTAGCGAGTAATAAAAATCCAAAGCTAATTAGAATTGAAACAAAGGTTGGGCATGGCGCCGGGACAAGCACTTCGAAAGCAATTGAACTTGCAACTGACCTTTATTCATTTATGTTTTTCAATTTAGGAATTACACCTAAGTTTTAACTATTGAATATTTGTGGTGATAACTTGAGACGTCTTGAAAGACGTCTCTTTTTTTTGGAGGGAAAATGCCAACTATTAATTTAACTGGTGCACTTAAAAATGAATATCAAGATTTATTTGATACTTGTTCAGTTCGTCTAGATAAACTTTCAGAAGTTGAAAAACTTATAAAGAAAATCATTACACATAAAACCAGATACGAAAGTGTATCAAATCAATTATCAATTCCATGGTTTGTAATCGCAGCGTTACACAATATGGAATCCTCAGTAAATTTTAATTGCCATTTACATAATGGCGATCCCTTAACATCGAGAACTACTCACGTTCCTTCTGGTAGGCCGGTTTCAGGTAATCCACCCTTTACATGGGAAGAAAGTGCAAAAGATTCAATTTCATTTCAAAGACTTGATCGATGGAATGATTGGACCATATCTGGTTCATTATTCAAAATTGAAGAATATAATGGCTGGGGTTATCGATCAAAACATCCAGAAGTACTCTCTCCCTATTTATGGAGTGGTTCTAATCATTATACAAAAGGTAAATATGTTGCTGATGGAAGATGGTCTGATACAGCCGTCTCCAACCAGATTGGTGCGGCAGTAATATTGCGTAGAATGATTGAAAAGAATTTGATTACTTTTCCTTCTCTTCCAATAATTAATCAAGAAATACCAGTCGTTTATTATTCAACAAAAAAAATTGAATATGGGAAAGACTTGCAAGAATTTTTAAATAAATTTCCGGGTATCTATGTCTTGACAGATGGAATTCCTGGACAAAAAACTTCGGATGCTTTCAAAAAAGTAACTGGTAATTACTTGATTGGTGACCCTAGAAATTAATTTTAATATGTTAAATAAGTTCAAAATAATTAAAAAAATTATCATTGGATTAGTTGGGACAACAATTCTCTTGACTGGTATCTTAATGATTGCATTACCAGGTCCAGCAGTTATTTTCATACCACTCGGAATAGTAATTTTAGCTACAGAATTTGTGTGGGCAAAAAAATTAATAACAAAATTTACGAGGAAAAATAAATCTTAATCTTCTCAGTAATTTCATTTTTTTTGAAACATTCTCGGGATAATTTTTATTAACTTGCCAACAGCCGAAATTTTATAAGCAAAATTCTTTTTATAGAGAATTATTATTATACTTTTCAATCCTTCATAAACTTGCTTGCTGTAGGGGTGCCACCATAAATTTTTCTTTGTAAATGAAAGCCAATCATGAACAATAACTTTAGGTTGCGTTTTGTCATATAAACCGTACTTCCCATGGGTTCTTCCAATTCCAGAATATTTAAATCCACCCCAAGGCGTTTCAGCTAAACCATGACTCATCAGATGGTCATTAATCATAATTGCACCGGCATTAATTTGACGCGCAATTTTTTCAGCTCTGTTTTTATTTTTAGACCAGACAGATGCAGACAAACCATATTGAGAATCATTTGCGAATGTTATTGCTTCATCATTAGTACGATATTTCATGACTCCTACAACTGGGCCAAAAGTTTCTTCCTTCATCAATAACATTTGATGATTAACATCTGTAATAACAGTGGCTGGCAGAAAATTTTTACTACTATTTTGTATTTCAGATTGAGCAAATATAGTTGCGCCTTTTTCAACTGCGTCTTTAATATGAGCATTAACTATTTCAATTTGTTTTTTTGTGGTCATGCATCCAATATCATTGTTAAAGTCACTTCCATATCCAATTCTTAATTTTTTTACTTCAATTTTTAAAATTGATAAAAATTTATCATAGATTTTTTCATGCACATAAATTCTTTCAATACCAGCACATGACTGCCCAGCATTTTGAAAGCCACCCCAAATAGCTCCAACAGCAGCACGGTATGGATCTGCATCTTCACAAACAATCATTGGGTCATTGCCGCCAAGCTCCAATGAAATTGGAGTTAAAGTTTTGGCAGCTTTTTCCATCAAATACTTCCCTATTTCTACAGAACCCGTAAAAAATATTTTATCAATACCAGAATTTAAAAACGCAGCTCCAGCAACACTTCCCGCCATATTAACAAGGTTAAACAATCCTTGTGGTAATTCAGCACTTGCAATTGCTTTATCAATCTCTTTACTTACTACTAAAGTTTCACTTGCACCTTTCATCACAACGGCATTACCAGTAATAAGTCCCATAATAATTTCTGAGAAAGGAATTGAAAAAGGATAATTCCATGGTGAGATTATTCCTATCACTCCATAAGGAACTCTCATAATTTTACTTCTTTTATTTATTAAAAAGAAATTTCCATTTTTTAATTTTTCATCTTTCAAAAAATTTGAAGCATTTTTGCTATAGTAATTTACAGCCATTGCAACAGCTAGAACTTCTGCAGCAAGTGCATCCGTAATTGATTTCCCATTATCTTTGGAAATTGTAAGAGCAATTCTATCAGCATTATCAACTATATAGTCTCTGATTTTTAATAATTTTTTAGCTCTATATTTGACAGAATTATTCTTCCATTCATTCTGCGCATCCTTTGCTTTTTTAATTATTGATTCAAGGTCGTTTAATGAATGGATTGGAGTTTTATCAATTAATTCTCCAGTTACCGGGTTAATACTTTCAGTATAACTTGATATTTTTGGCGCTGTCATATTTAATATTTTATAATTATAGGATAAACTGCAAATTAAAAATAGAAAAAATTTATAAATTGTGGTGAGGAGAAAACTAAAATGATAATAACGCTTCAAGACCGCAGTAATTATCTGAAAGGATTGTTGGTATTAATCGGAAAAGACAGAATACTAAAAGCGGATGAAAAATTTATATTTAAAGAAATTGGGAAAGTTTTACAATTTGCTCCTGAATTTATTGATCAATCATTAGAAGATTTTTTAGAAAACGAAAATATTTCACATGATCCGCCAATTTTTCAAGTCAATTTATTGCCGAATGTTTTATTAAGGATGCTATTAAAATAGCATTAGTTGATGAACAGATGCATGAATTTGAAACGAATTGGATTTCTTTAACAGCAAAAAATAATTTGTTGGCAAGTGATTTTATTTCAAATGAATTAGCAAGTGTAAGAAAAATATCTGTTGATGAAATAAATCAGTTTTGCGTGCATAAGTTGGAATTTTGAGAATACTATTTCATCTGTGGCAATATTTTCTAATTTATAAATCGCGGAGAGGGTGGGATTCGAACCCACGGTACCCTTGCGGATACACTACCTTTCCAGGGTAGCCAATTCAGCCACTCTTGCACCTCTCCTGAAAAAGTATTGCAAATATAGTTATTTCATCTTACTCTGAAAATTTTATGATGTCATTCTTTCCTAATATACTTATTTATTGAAATCACTCATTAATTTCATAATTTTGTAAAAGGACGTATTGGAAGAGTGGCAGAGTGGTTGAATGCGGCGGTCTCGAAAACCGTTATCCCGAATTTCGGGATCGGGGGTTCGAATCCCTCCTCTTCCGCAAATCAATTGGAGAAATCCATGATACAAAAAAATATTTATCAATTCCTATTTATGTTTTTCTTGCTAGCTGTTCTCAACAATTATAATGCACAAGTTCATAAAGAGAATTGGGTGCCTATAAAATCAATCAATCAAGAACGAATTTACGTTAATACTGTTAATCTTGAAAAAAATACTGGAGATGATATTTATGTTTGGGTAATGGAAGAATATTCACTCCCTGAAACTATGGAAGGAATTGATGCAGATATTTACAAAACTAAAACTTACTTTTTACTTAACAAGAGAATTAAACGATACAGCATTTTGCAAATAATATTTTATGATACAAAAGGGAATGTACTGAAAAGTTATAACTACACAAGAAACATGGAAAACCAAAATTATAAATACAGTTCGCCAATTTTAGAAGGTTCCAATATAGAGGCTGTATTGTTATTATGCGTGCAACACATTAAGTCAAAATAAGGCACTAATCAAGATTTTTTTGAATGTAGTCTAAGCCTCCAATCAAATTCATTTGATTCATAATTCTCTCTCGTCTAGAAATAATATAACTGCTAGGTCTTGTTGGATTTCTCTTTTTGGGATTTGGTAAAATAGCAGCAATAGTAGCAGCTTCGGATCTATTAATTTTTATTGGTAGCTTCTTAAAATAAATTCTAGCAGCTGCATTTATTCCATAAATGCCATTACCCATTTCTGCAATATTCATATAAACTTCCATTATCCGCTTTTTACTCCACAATAGTTCCATTAATAAGGTATAATAAGCTTCCATACCTTTTCTAATAAAACTTTTTCCTGACCAAAGAAAAACATTTTTGGCAGTTTGCATAGATATCGTACTTGCTCCTCGTTGTCTTTTTCGATATGTATTTTCTTTCATTGCCTTTTCAATTTGTTCGAAATCAAATCCCAGGTGGTCAAAAAATATTTGGTCTTCAGATGCAATGAAAGCAAGAGGCAAATATTTAGAGATTTGAGAGTAACTAATGGGAGAATATTTTATATCATATGTGCTTACCAATGTTTCAAGTTTATTTTCGATATTTGATTGGATAAAAGCTGTTGTCGGAAAATCAAAAAATCTAAAAAATATTACTATAATTATGTTATAGAAAAAAAAGATGAAAATTAGCGAGGTTATAAATTTAATAGATTGAATAATTTTATTTTTCATACAAAGAATTTCAGTAATATTATTGATATCAGATTAGTTACTTATTAAATCTAATTAATTCCAAAGACAGTTCATAAATTAAACTTTTTATCGATTCTAGTTGTTTGATTAATAAAGCTGATATAGATATTTTAACAACAATAATAAATCAAAGAGAGGATATATGTTATCAAAGAAAATGCAAAAAGCCCTAAATGAACAAATTAATGCTGAAATATTTTCTTCCTATTTATATTTATCAATGACTGCATATTTTGAACAAGAAAATTGGACTGGATTTGCTCATTGGATGGAGAAGCAGTCAGCCGAAGAGTACGGTCATGCAATGAAAATTTTTGAATTTGTTAATGAAGTTGGTGGAAAAGTAGAACTCGAAGCTATTGAAAAACCAATATCTGAATGGAAATCCGTGTTAAATGTTTTTGAAGAATCACTTAAACATGAATTAATGATCACAGATAAAATCAACAATCTCTATAATATGGCTTCAACTGAAAAAGATCATGCTTCTGGCATTTTTCTGCAATGGTTTGTAACTGAACAAGTTGAAGAGGTTAATACAGTAGAACAAATCATTCATAAACTAAAAATGATTGGGGAACACAAGGGCGCTCTCTATATGCTTGATAGAGAACTTGGCAGTCGAGCCTAGTGCTATATGTCAATAAAAAACAGCTTATAGCCGCTTTTTCAATTTTCAAGTTATAATTTTCATTCAAAATTTTTCGTTTTTGATTTTTTTTCATAAATTTGGCGGTCAAAAATCGTAAACAAGAGGAAGTAATGGCTCGTAAATGTCAAGTTTCTGGAATTGGTCCAGTAAGCGGTCACAGTATTTCGCATGCTCATAATAAAAGTAAAAGGAGATTTTTACCAAATCTTCAAAAGAAACGAATATGGGTTAAGGAATTAAATAGATTCGTGACAGTTAAACTTTCAGCAAGTGCATTAAGAACAATTTCCAAAAACGGAACATCGGAACTTGCTAAGTTAGTCCGTGAGAAAAAAATAAAATAATCAACAGCAAACTGATTTTTTTCTTAAACTAATTTTAAAAACCTCTCTACATCGTACAGAGGTTTTTTTATAGCTATTCTATATTGAATTTAACTAGATTTTAGAGACTATATGGAGGAGAATTGAAGAAAATACACACCCATCATTTTGCTCTTCTATTACTGCTTATTCTTTCAACTACAAATAGATTTCAAACTCTTAAAAACCACTCATTAAATCATTATCATTCAATTGCTGATAGTATTATTAGATCTTCTCTAGTTGAAAAAAAGGGATATCGATGGTTAAAGGAGTTATGTGAAATTGGCCCCAGACTTAGTGGATCTAATCAGTCCCTTGAAGCAATTGAATGGGCAAAAAGCAAAATGATTGTATCTGAATTCGATTCTGTTTGGTTGCAGCCAGTAATGGTTCCTAAATGGGTTCGAAACGATATAGAGTCTGCCCATATCTCTAAATCCAATAATTACCAAGGGAAATTATTAAGTATTGCATCATTAGGCGGAAGTATTGGTACTCCGATTAATGGTTTGACGGGAAAAGTTGTTGAGGTAAAATCATTTGATGAACTTGCAAATATTGCAAATAATGTAAAAGGTAAAATTGTATTTTTTAACAGACCTTATGATGACGGATTAGTTAACACATTCGAAGCATACGGCAAAGCTGTCAATCAAAGAACAAATGGTGCTATTGAGGCGGCGAAGTATGGAGCGATTGGCTCAATAATGAGATCAGTTTCATCTCAAAAAGATAATATCCCCCATACTGGTGTTATGTATTACGATTCAACAATAAGTAAAATCCCTCACGCATCAATTGGAATTTATGATGCCGATTTTCTTTCGAGAGCAATTTCTGAAGAACCGAATTTAGAAATTACACTTAATATGAATTGCGAGAATCTCTCTGATGTTCTATCGTATAATGTTATTGGAGAAATAAAAGGGACTATATTTCCAGATGAAGTAATTGTAATTGGTGGTCATTTTGATAGTTGGGATAAAGGTTGCGGTGCTCATGATGACGGTGCCCCTTGTATTCAGACAATGGAAGTAATTGAGCTTTTTAAACGCCTCAATATAAAATTAAAACGGACAATAAGATGTGTGCTGTTTATTAATGAAGAAAATGGTTTGAGAGGCGGAATTGAGTATGGGAAATATGCTGCATTTTCAAAAGAAAAACATTATGCTGCAATTGAAGCAGATAGAGGCGCATTCACACCTCGTGGCTTTAATGCAACAGCAGATAAAGAATTTATTTCAGAAATGCAAAGCTGGCTTCCAGTCTTGAATAAAGCTCACATTGATTGGATTCGTCCTGGCGGAAGCGGTGGTGATGTGGCACAAATAAAAAATGCTAAAGCTTGGTTTGGATTTGTTCCCGATGATCAAAGATACATGGATGTTCACCATTCTGATAATGATACTTTTGAATCTGTCCACCCACGCGAGATGCAGCTCGGAACTGCAGCTATGGCGATTATGGTTTATTTATTAAGTGAAGAATAAAAAAGTCCAATTCAATTCGAATTGGACTTTAAATTGAAATACGTTGTTTATCTTCTCTTTCGTTCGCTTGAATTATTTCTTTCGGTTCTTTCAGAACTTTTGCTTCGTTCATTTCTTTCGTTAGATTCAACTCTTCTTTCTGGTCGACTTGGAATATCGGGCTTATTATATTCACGAGTTCTTTCGTTATTCGATTCTCGCTTAAATTCAATTCTTGGCTCACTTTGTTGAGTCGATCTATTATTTTTCATTTCACTTTCACGATTTCTTTCAATTCTCGGTTCATCTCTTTTTACCTCTCTCTTTTCCTTTTTCTCAAATTCCATTTGTCTATTATAATCCCTAATTCTATTTTCATTTTTATCATTTCGCAAATCAATATTTTCTCTTTTATTTAACTCTCTCTTATTTTTGTCAAAATCAACATTTCTATTTTCGGAATCCCTATTAACAAGTTTTTCATTATTTCTATCACTCGATCTTTCTCTAGTTGAATAAGCTCTATCATTTACAACTAGTTTTTCATTATCTAATGAAGTACGTCGTTCACTTTTTTTGACTTCATAATCATTATAGTTTCGATATTTTTCAATCTCTTTTTCTGAAGGTCTATATGATATAATTCTATCCCCATACGAGCTTCTATTTTTTTCATAGCTTTTATAATCTTTTACCGAAGCAATATCTCTTTCCGAAATTCTATACCCAGCTTTTCTTTCAATGTAGTCTCTATCTAATCCACCATTTACAAGTCTATCACGTTCCATGTAATAATTTGTTCTATATTTTGTTCGACTGAATATTCTGTGATTTCGGCTATTATCAACTATGTAATAATGAACTCGATTGTGGCAGAATCTATCGTATCTAACAAAATTCCAGTAAGAGTAATGCGAATTCCAATTGATCGAAAATTGGATACCAATGTTTATTCTAAAACCAGCATATGGAGGAAGCGGAGCCCATCCAATATAATAGTCATCATATCGCCATTCGACCCATGAAGGTCCCCATTCGTAATCTGGTATCCAGATCCAACCATAATATTCATCATAGTACCATCGACCATAATGATATGTAGCCCATCCAAATGGTTCATAAGAATCCCAATACCATCCATGCTTTGTCCAGCTCCAACTGCCAATAGTATAAGGCCTCCAATCTCTGTGCACAGATCTTGGGCGCCAAACATTCATACCAAAATCGAGTTCAATCCATTCCCCATATTGAGAAAGGGAGTTGTAAAAAATTCCAAATGAAATCCCAACTGGTTTCGGTTTAGCGCTTAAATAAATGTTTGCGTTTAAGATTATCATCAATATTAGTATTATCCTTTTCACAGCACACCTCCTTTTTGAATCTAAAAAATCAATTGGTATGCCATCATTATAAATCATTTCAAGAAATAATTCGCAAATATTATCTAAATTGTATACTGAAAAGTACACTTAAGAAATTTTTATACACAAGCGAATCCTTAAAGCACAATTTTCATCTAATTAATTAAGGAGATAAAATTATGCATCAGATAATTACTCAAATAATTGAAAACGGTTGTTCGTATGATGAATACATAAAAATATTTGAAAAAGAAATTGGCAATCTGAATTCAAAGGAAGCTGAACAAAAAAAGCTTAATTACCACAGAACATTAAGGCTTCATAAAACTCTACAAATTAGCGAACTCACTAAAGCACTTATAAAACGAATTGAAAACATACAGCTTTGGATGATTATTACAGAAACTTGGTGTGGAGATTCAGCTCAAAACATTCCGATTATAGCAGAACTTGCTAAATTAAATCCATTAATTGAATTGAAAATAATTTTGAGAGATATAAACCTTAATATCATGGACCATTTTTTAACAAACAATTCAAAGAGTATTCCAAAACTTGTAGCATTCGATAAAGATGGGAATCAACTTTTTCAATGGGGACCTAGACCAAAGGAAGCACAAAGTCTTGTTCTTAATGCAAGGGAGAATCAAATTCCAAAGGATGAATATATGGTTTCACTTCATAAATGGTATGCAAGTGATAGAGGGAAAACTACGGAGCAAGAAATTTATGATTTGCTCAAAGAAACAATTATTGCGATTCATAGTTAAATGGGAAATAAATTGTAGCAATTGAATTTATTTCTTTTCCCATTTTTCTGCCAGGGTTAAATTTTGTTCTCATAATTGCAGATTCTACTGCATCATCACAGCCATAACCTATTCCTTTTTTAATCACTGTATTTTGAACATTGCCAAAATTATCAATTAGTGCTTCGATAATAATTTCGCCTTTCAGCTTTAAGCGTTTTGCAATACTTGGAATATTTAAATTATCATTAATTGATTTCATTCCGCCAATGGGATATGGACATTCTTCACTATCACACTCAATTGAAATTAATTTTGTATCCCTTTTAATTGCACTGTCTTCTAAATTTGTTTTTTTGGGAAGTTCACTTTTATTATTCCTCACGTTTTGAGCTTCACTTGAAATTCCATTAAATATTTTAAATTCTACAGCAATAGTAACTCTAGAAAAGACCGCTCTATTATTGGTTTGTCCAGGAATAAATTTTGTTTTTTTTACAGCATCTTGTGCAGCTTCATCACAACCAAGCCCAAGTTTCTTAATTACTTCTGTACTTATTACATCACCTACTTCGTTTACATTTGCAATTAAAAGCACAGTCCCCTCCAATCCATATAACAATGCATGTTCGGGATAGACTAAATTTTCTTGAATTATTTGCATCCCGCTTACTGGTATTGGACATATATCCACGTCACAGATTAGCACTTGTTTCTTCTTCGATATTAATTCTTGTTGTCTATTCCCAACTGCGTATTCTTCTGGTGAAGCAAAATATAATGGATCGAAATCAAAGATTTTATTTTCAATTTGAATCCCCTTCTCAAATACAATTAATTGGGCTAATCCACCATTAGTATGATATCTTTTCAAATTTCTATCAATAATTCCTTCCCTTGTATAGTATTCTTCTTTTAATAAACCGTTCTCATAAAACTCCCTAACAAAACCATTTAAGATTCCTCTGCTATAATTACGCTCTGATTGTAAATTTCCATTTGGGAAATAGAAATAGGCATTTCCATCATATACATTGTTTACATACGATATTTCACTTTTTAATGATCCAGTTGGATAGTAACTCTTAATAATTCCATTTTGCGAATAGACAAATGCTGTACATAAGAAATAAAAGACAAAACAAAATATTTTTGAATTCATTTTATACCTGAGGCGCCTATGTTAATATGAAAATAAAATTCAGTATAATCAGGTGAAATAATTTCTTTTTCTAATTGTTAAATATAAAACAGTTTGCATTCACTTATTTATAAAAGAAATTGTGAGTCTTTTACTATATACACCTAACTAAACAATTAATTTTATCTAGTATCTTTTTTGTTGATGCATTACTATTTGATTCGTAAGTTATGTTAGGATTTATAGTGCAATTTATTAATTATTACAATCCACTTAAGAATAAAATATGGAGCATATATGAGTAAGATAAATCTTCTAATGCAAACAGTCTTCTTAATATTGTTACTTATGACAAATATAATTATTGCCCAAGAAAATTTAGAACAAGCACTTCAAAATGTTAAAAATTATTATACTCAAGCGCTTGAAGCAGCAGCCGGTGTATTTTCTCCATCTGATTTTGAAAAAGCTCATGATTTATTTAATGATGCTGAAGAAGCAATTAGAGATAAAGAAAAGCCTGAAAAGATACTTGAAAAAATTAATTCTGCTATAGAACTATTTAAGTCTTCGATTGAAATTGCTAAAACTCAAAGCTCTAAGTTTACCAATTTAATGGCTATTAGAAAAAATGTATTATCAATTAATAAGGGAGAATTTTTACCTGAACAGTTTTATGATGCGGAGGAGGAATTTACTAACGCAGTTGAAGAATTTAACGATAAGGATACAGAAGGATTTAGTAAATATTCGATATTAGCAGAAAAGCTTTATAAAGATGCTGAACTGTTGATAATAAAACATAAATATCTTCAGCAAGTTAAATCTAATATTTCTGTAGCCGATGATAATAATCTTGAAAAGTATGCCCCCATTACTTTCAAGAAAAGTAAGCAATTAGCCCTTGATGCTGAAAACATAATTAATTCCAATAGATATGATACTTCAAATGCAAAATCTAAAGTAATGCTCGCACTTTATGAGTTAAATCACGGGCAATATTTAAAAGATTACTTTATTAAAATGGATCTTGAAGATAAAACATTAGAAGACTTGGTTCTATTCTGGGAAGAATCGATTAGTAATATCGCTAAAGAGGTAAATCTCACCGCTGAATTCAATAATGGACCTGGTAATGTATCATCACTCATTATTAAAAAAATAATTGAAAATAAAGCAAAACTAACAGAAGTTAATGATACTAATAAACAGCTAAATAATTCACTCACAGAGAGTAAAAAACAAATTGCAGAGCATAAACAGCAAAACGATAAATTAAATTTACAAATCCAAGAGTTGTCTAGTCAATTAACAGAAGTAAAAAGTAATTATGAATTACTAATAAAAAATTATCAAGAAGCTCAATCAAAGCTTTCACTTATTGAAGGTGAAAATATTCAATTCAAAGCACAATCTGAAGAAATGCAAAAAAATCAAAAACTTGTCGAAAGTATATTTACTATGTTTTTACCTTCAGAAGCAGAGGTTTTTAAAAGTGGTGATAATGTAGTCGTAAGACTAGTCAACTTAATTTTTGCACCAAGCAAATCTACTCTCGATCCACAATATTTCAGTTTATTGATGAAAGTTCAAAAGGCTATTCAGACATTCCCAAATTGTACAGCTGTTATTGAAGGACATACAGATTCCCAAGGTGATTATCAAAGAAATCTGGAACTATCTCAAGCAAGAGCAACTTCCATTTATCAATATTTAATTACTTCGATGGGAGCAGATGCTTATAAACTATCTGTTATAGGGCTAGGTTCATCAAAACCATTAGCTAATAACAATACTGAGGAAGGTAAAGCAAAGAATAGAAGGATTGAAATTGTTATCAATCCACACTTTGAAGTTAAGTAGCAAAAAAATTATCCGACATTTCATTTGAAATGTCGGATCTGAATAAATTTATTTCCCTATAAACACAGAAAATCCAAGATTAATAGCAAGACTATTATAACCTGATCGACTTGTTGCATTTTTTGGATTCATCGTATACATCATATAAGCAGCGCTTACATTAGCTAAACCAGATTTTCCAACAAGTAATCTGAAACCGGCACGTGCACCGTAACTTATACCGCTTAAATCCATTTCGCCAACGCCAGTTAGCGGATCAACCTTAGAGGCAAGAGAAGTATAACCAATCAATCCTTCAATGAATGGAAATAAATTACCTTTTGTTCCGAATGTATAACCTGGAACTAAGAAAAGCATCAAGTTTGTTACAGATTCTTTTGACCCAGCTAATTTAACTATATTGATTCCTGGAGATAAACCCACAGCTAGTCCATCAGATATAAAATATCCAACATATGGTAAAAAGTTGAATAGTGAAGTCGATTCAGTTGCGGTTGTTCCATTTGTTACAGCAGTTGTACTTGAATATGAAATAGTACCGCCTAATTCAGTTGTACCTCTGGATCCATATTGAGCAATAACATCAACTGATAAAAAAAGCAGTACAATAAGTAATGAAGAATGTAATTTTTTCATTGTCACTCCATTGATTTGTAAAAAGTATAATTTATTTTTTTAAGTAACAATCAATTTGTGTCTCAAAATCAAGAGAAAAATAAAGAATATATATAGTTAAAACAATTTATTTCTTTTAACTAAATTTTGGTGTTGTATTGATATTCCCCTTTTGGTTATAATAAAAAAAGCCTTATAACAAAATGTCCTATAAGGCTTTGATGAGTGGGAGCTAATGGATTCGAACCAATGACCCTCTGCTTGTAAGGCAGATGCTCTGAACCAGCTGAGCTAAGCTCCCGAATTAGAAAAAAACTAAAGAACTAAAAATTTGCGCACCAAGTATAGAACTTTTATCTATAACTTTCAAGAATTTCAAAACTTTTTGAGCGGGCGACGGGACTCGGACCCGCGACTTGCAGCTTGGGAAGCTACCACTCTACCAACTGAGTTACGCCCGCAGTTACACAAAAATAAAAAATCGTTTCACATTAAATCAATTTATTTTTATGTAAGTCATAATTATTTTTCCATTAATGAAAAAATTAAATAAGAAAAATAAACAGTACTCAGAATTAATTGTTCTTATCTTTCTAACAATTAGTGCAATCTTCTTATGGGATACTATAGTAATCTACCCGATTAAATTAATAACTGTTTTACTTCATGAAATTAGTCACGCAATAGCTGCAATTTTTACTGGCGGAAAAATCGTTACTATGAATATAAATCAAGATTTGAGCGGACAATGTACAATTGAAGGTGGAAATCAAGTTCTAATTGCATCATCAGGATATTTTGGAAGTTTATTCTTTGGGTTAATGTTCATTTTTTCTGCATATAAAATCAAGAAAAGTAATTTTCTCATAGTACCCATTTTATTTATCCTATTATTTTTTTCTTTACTCTTATCTACTAATCTTCTTGTTAAATTAATCAGTATTTGTATTGTAGTTCTTCTGCTTTTTGTATCATATAAATTCAATGATTCTTTGAAGAAATATTCTTTTATTTTCTTGGGTATGGTAAGCAGCTTTT
>VGVY01000032.1 GCA_016873835.1 Ignavibacteria bacterium | reverse complement strand
ATCCGAATAAACTTTTTATATACTTTCCCAATAAAACCTCTTATTTATTTACTTCTGTTGCCGGGATGCTTTCTCTTTCAGCTTTTATTATTCTAATGGTAATTTTTGTTTTTTATAAAACTTTACAAATGTTTCTCAAGCAAAAAAAGCTGTCGGAAATAAAAGATGATTTGATAAACAACATCACACATGAATTCAAAACACCTATTTCTACTATTTCAATAGCATGCGAAGCTCTTCAAGAACCTAATCTGTCTAAAAAGATTGAGTCAATTCATAAATATTCTGGAATAATAAAAGAAGAGAATGAACGATTGCGGATGATGGTTGAAACTTTTTTAAATACTGCTGCAGTTAAAAACGGTTCTTTTAATATTACAAAGGAACAGATTAATTTGATCAGCGTAATTAATTCTGTTGTAAATAAGTTTTTTGAAATCTTAATCAGCAGACAAGGTAAGATTGAACTCGAACTTAATAATGAAATTCCATCAATCAATTCGGATCGTTTTCATTTCTCAAATATTTTAAGCAACCTTATTGACAATGCAATAAATTATTGTGATAAGTCACCTTTAATAATAATTAAAACATCCTTTGATGGCGAATCGATAAAAATTTCTATTTCTGATAATGGAGTTGGAATTTCAAATGATCAATTAAATAAAATTTTTGATACTTTTTATCGAGTTCCAACTGGTAACATTCATAATGTGAGAGGAAATGGAATTGGTCTTAGCTATTGCAATAAAATGGTTACCGCATTAGGCGGCGAATTAAGTGTTACAAGTACAATTGGAATTGGAAGCACATTTGAAATTTCGTTTCCGGCAGAATAATACAATGGCAGAAGTTATTAAAATATTATTAGTTGAAGATGATAAAAATCTGGGAACTGTTCTCAAAGAATTTCTTGAAGTTAAAGGATTTGACGTTGTTCATTGTTACGACGGGCAAGAAGCTTTTCAAAAATATGAAATGGAAAAATTTGATTTATGCATAGCAGATGTTATGATGCCTAAATTGGATGGGTTTTCTCTCGCAAAATCAATTGTTGCCCAATCTAACATTCCAATAATTTTTTTAACAGCAAAAGCAATGCTGAAAGATAAACTTGAAGGGTTCAAAATTGGCGCAGATGATTATATAACCAAACCGTTCAGCATGGAAGAACTTATCATGAGAATTTATGCTGTAATGAATAGAGTAAGAAAAAATGGTGATAAACATATCCACTCAAAACATTCGATTGGCAAATATAATTTTGATTATGATCAAAGAGTTCTTTCTTTAAATTCAGTTGAAAAGCAGTTAACATCAAAAGAAGCAGAGCTGTTATGTCTGCTTTGTATGAATAAAAACAATCTTGTAGAAAGAGATATCGCATTAAAAAAAATTTGGAAAAGTGAATCTTATTTTACATCGAGAAGTATGGATGTATATATATCAAAACTAAGAGGTTATTTAAAAAATGATCCATCTATTGAAATATTAAATATACATGGAGCCGGATTCAAATTGATTGAGAAATAGAATTACTGTTTAATATTTCGTTTCTAGCTTTGTTAAATGGAAAAATCAAATATATATCTGCAGCTAATCTTCCAAACGTATATGCAATTACTGCGCCAATTACACCGATAAAATTAAAATAAGTTATAGTTAAAATTAGCATTAACACAACCCCGCTGATTTCAATTATCGTGGCATATGTGATGGGCTTGGTTTTTCTTTTATTTACAAGCACTGCTCTTTGAAAATTAATCCAAACTGTAAGTGCTGGGAAAATAGTAAAAAGCATCAATGGTAATTCTGAAAATTTAGTTAACTCATCTGACAAACCAGCAACGCTAGATAACCAAATCTCACCTATAAAAGTAAAAGAAACTAACCCAAGTGCTATTACGACTAAAACTCCCATCACTATAGCAAAATTCCTAAGTTTTACATATCCTTGTTTTGATTTTAGAAGTGCAATTCCAACTTCTTGATAGGATAAACCAAAACTTCGGAATATAAAAACTAAAGAATTTAATACCGGAAGTACCGCGAGTGACTCTAAAGATTTGTAACTGAATCCCATAAAAAATGTTACGACGGGATGCATAGCTAATGTAATAAATGATGTGAGAAGTAATGGAAAATAAAATTTTATTATCTCAGAGTAAGTTATTTCTCTACTTGGGTTTTCATCTGCCTTAATTTTTTTAATTGTATTGACCAACATAAGTTTTGTAGCAATTGCTTCTGCAATAACGCCAGAAGATAATGCTGAAGCCCCAATAATCACACCGTGTAAATCAGAAAATAAAAACAATACTAAGGCTATGGCGGACATTGCTAATAATCTAATTATAGTACCGTAGGCAACCTTTCTTGTCATATTATTTCGTATCAATATTCCTTGGTGAAATCTTCTATATCCAATTGCCGGGGCCCAAGGAATTAATATTATTATTGCTGTGTGGGTTAATTCAGCGACTCTTAAAGGAAGATTTAAAATCTGAATCGTAAAAAAATTATAGATTGGTGGAAAAATCAAAACTATCATTACAATAATCAAAATTGCATTAACTGTATAAACAAAATTTCTAAGTTTCAAAAAAGAATTTTTGTCTTCCACTAATGCGGTTGAAGCGCTAAGCATCATAATTACTGGAGATTCTACGATTAATGCAATTGAAAATGCGACACCATATGCTGCAAGGTTATATTCTGGTTCAGCTAACCGGGCAATTAATGCAGTTAAATAAGGGCCTTCCATTGACATCATCAACCAAGTGGCCAAAAGAGGAGTCCAGAAGAAAAATATTTTTTTGTAAGTAAGTTCTGAGGTCAATTTTTAAAAATCAGCTTCTCTAATTTTTTTAAAAAAATGAATTAGTTTTTCATTATCCAGCTTTCCATTTGTGCGAACTCCGGAACAAACATCAACTCCAAATGGCCGAACTTTATAAATAGCTTCTGTAATATTTTCAGAATAAAGTCCGCCAGCTAAAAACACTGGCACGTTTACACTTTCTACAATTCTTCTGCTAATAGACCAATTATGAACTTTTCCGGTTCCGCCCAGTTCTTTTACTTCAAGATTCTGATTTCCACTGTCTAATAATATTCCATCAACCTGATGAGAAGTTTCTATAGCTTCACCAATCGAGCATTCACTCGTAATATGAATTACTTGGACAATTTTAATTCCTGGAAGTGCTTCTCTTAAATTCTTATATGATCCTTTTGTAATTCTATCACATATTTGAATTGTATTTGTTTTGCATTTTTTTTGCTGATCAATAATTTCTTGGATGTTCTGTTTTGAAGTCAGAAGAAATGACGATACGCTTGGAGGAATAATATTCGAAATTTCTGAAATTAAATCCTCGGAAATAACACCCGGCCCGCTCGGCATTTCTGAAACTAATCCAAGTGCAGAGGCTCCACAGTCAATTGCTGATAAAGCCTCTTCAATACTTGATATACAGCATATTTTTACTCGTGTCATTTGAGAATTTCTTCCTTAAGAATTGAATAAAATTTCACATTAAGAAATTTATTTTTCATAAAAACTTTATTACGTAATAAGCCTTCATATATCATCCCGGCTATTTCCATTGCTTTATAAGAACCGATATTATTTTCATCACAATGGGCTTCAACGCGAACAACGTTTAATTCCTCAAAACCAAACTTAATAATTCTCTTAATTGCTTCAGTTATTATCCCAAGCCGCCAATATTTTTGCTAGAGGACATAACCAATATCTGCACATCGATTGCTATCATTCCATTTTCGAATTGAAATACTTCCAATTACTTTTTTTTCTGATTTAAGTTCTATTACAAAATCTACGTTTTCTTGGCTTTTAAAAAGCTCTTTCGAATAATTCAAAAATCGTAATGTATCTTCCTTTGTCTTGTGATATTCCCAAGGTAAAAATTCTGTAACAATTGGATTAGAAGCATATTCATAAATATCATCAACATCCTTTTCGCTAAAACCTCTCAATATCAATCTGTCTGTTTCTAAAACCGGCACATTTTTCAAAGTATTTGGTTTGTTTATTTATCAATTAAAAAAATTTTTTTAAAAGTGTTTACTTTTTTTCTTACAATTGATTGTAAATTTAATAAATTATATAGTCATCATTGCAGAGAGGAATGAATATGATTTCAAAAGAATTATTGGAAATACTTTGTTGCCCAGAAACAAAAGCTGATTTGGTGTTGGATGGAGATTTTCTTGTTTCTGTGGATAAAAATACTCGGCGCAGATATCGAATTGAAGACGATATTCCCATAATGCTTATAGATGAATCAGAACAGCTTGATATTTCAACTTGGCAAGAAATTATGAAGCGGCATGGCAAGCCAACCGAATAAAAATTTTTTGATTCTGAATTAAAATGATAATCAAAACCAATCAGGATGAAATTCAAAATTACCTAAGTGATGCATCAAACTTTTCTGGTAATTGTCGATCAGTTTATTTACCTTTTTCTGAATTAGAGATAATTGAAATTTTAAAATCATGCCATCAAACAAAAACAAAAGTAACTATATCTGGTAATGGAACTGGATTGAACGGTGGAAGGGTTCCGCAAGGTGGAATTATAATATCCCTCGAATTAATGAATAAAATAATTTCATTTGATAGTACAGCAAAAACAATTACAGTACAACCGGGCGTAATCCTAAAAGACTTGCAAGATTATGTTGAATCAAAAAAATTATTTTATCCGCCCGACCCAACAGAAAGCAACTGTTTCATAGGAGCTACTGTTGCTACGAATGCCTCTGGTACAAGAACATTTAAATATGGACCATCCCGAGATTATGTAGAAGAATTAAGAATAGTAATTCCTGATGGAAGAATTATTAATATTTCTAGAAATCAGTTCACGGCTAAAAATTTTAATGGGAAATTGATAGCAGAAGATGGAAGTGAGATTAATTTTACAATACCAAATTATAAGATGCCTAAAACTAAAAATGCGAGCGGCTATTTCTGTGCAGAAAATATGGACATGATTGATTTATTCATTGGCTCCGAAGGCACGCTCGGAGTAATTTCTGAAATAAAATTAAAACTGATTGATCTGCCATCATCAATTTTTTCATGTATTGTTTTTTTTAATGAAGAAATTAATGCGTTAAACTTTATAGTGGAGGCTCGAGACCATTCAAAAAATGATTCCGCTGAAAATTCTTCTAAAAAATGCGACGCACAAGGGTTAGAATTTTTTGATTTTAACTCATTGAAATTACTTGCAGAAAAATACTCCCAAATACCAGCAGAAGCTAAAGCTGCCGTCTGGTTTGAACAAGAATTAAGTAATAATTATGACTTTATTATTGATACTTGGATGAGTTTAATAAATAGATATAATGGACAAACAGATAAGTCGTGGTTTGCAGTTAATAAAAATGATCAGGATAAATTCAAAGAATTCAGACATAAAATTGCAACTACTGTAAATGAAATTGTTACAAAACGAGGCTTAAAAAAAGTTGGAACAGATGTGGCTGTTCCAGATAAATTTTTTGTAGAATTTTACTATTTATGTAAAAACAAGGTCGAAAATCACAACCTTGATTATGCTGCCTACGGACACTTTGGCAATTCTCACATTCATTTAAATATTCTTCCTAAGAATCTTTACGAATATGAATTATCTCAAAAAATTTATTCTGAAATCTGTTTTGAGGCCGTTGAAAGAAATGGAACAATTTCGGCAGAACACGGTATAGGTAAATTAAAAAGAAACTATTTATTAACAATGTACGGTGAGAGTTCCATAAAGCAAATGGCTGCACTAAAATTAGTTTTTGACCAGAACAAAATACTTGGCATTGGTAATATCTTTGAAGAAAAATATCTTAACTATTAATGACTACTTTCTATAAAAATACTTTCCTTATTTTTTTTTGTGTAGTTCCTCTTTATTTCTCCCAAATAGACCTCAATCTCGAAAATAAATTTCGTCTGGCAACCGGATTCGAACAAGTGAATCAGTTAGAAAAAGCTGAACAACTATACAGAGAACTTGTAAATATTCAGCCATGGAATACATCATACTTTGATGCTCTTAATAAAGTACTTATCAAACAGAAAAAATATGATTCCTCAGTTAGCCTAATTGCAAACAGATTGTCCGATAGTCCTAATGATATAACTTTATATGGAATGTTAGGCTCAACCTACTATATGTCAGACCAAATTGAACTTGCGCATGAAAGTTGGGAAAAGGGGATAAAAACAAATCCAACTTTATATGTAGTTTATAGAGTTATAGCAAATTACGCTTTAGAAAATCGTGCATTCGAAAAAGCAATTGAAATACTTACACTTGGAAAATCTATATCAGCAGAAAAAGAGATGTTTTCACTTGACCTTGCAAATATTTATACAGCAAGTATGCAGTATAAAAAAGCTACAGAAGAGTACTGCGATCTTCTAAGACTAAAACCAGAACAAATTGGCGTTGTAAAATCTAGAATTGTTAGTTACATAAATCGACAAGGAGCATCAGAAGAAATATTACAAGTAATTAGAAATTACATAAACAAATTTGAAGAGCCGTTATTTTTAGAATTAATTTCTTATTGTTATTCCTTAGTTGGAAATTATGATGCGGCTCTATCATACATTATAAAATATGAATCGCAGACTAAAGGAGTTGGAACACACATTTTTACACTTGCACAAGAATTATATCGCAATCGTCAATTTAAATCAGCATCAAATGCATTCGATTATTTTATAAGAAATTTTCGGGATTCTCCGCTTTTATCCGTTGCAAAAATTAGTCATGCTAAAACTTTGGAATCAAGCCTAGATCAGAAAAATGAAGTATTAAATGTGGATTGGAAAACATTTCCCAAACAGTATAAATTTAATAAAGATGACTACATATCACTTATTAAAGTTTATCAAAGCCTCGCAAAAGAATTTCATTACAACAGTATTTCAATTGAAGCGACTTATAGAATGGCAGAAATTTACATGAACCGTATTTATGAT
Source organism: Ignavibacteria bacterium (assembly GCA_016873835.1). Taxonomy (GTDB): domain Bacteria; phylum Bacteroidota; class Ignavibacteria; order Ignavibacteriales; family Melioribacteraceae; genus DSXH01. Next base: position 15,808 of record VGVY01000032.1, on the reverse strand, counting down.
TATCAAAAAGCAGATAGTTTGTTTAGCTTAATTATTGATAGCGGTACATTTACCAATTACGCTGTTTTAGCCAATATTGGTAAAGGGAAAATTACAATCAAAAAAAATCAATTGACTGAAGCTTTTCATTTTTTTAATCAAGCTCTGTTAAACGATAAACGAGATCCAACTAATATTTCTGAATGTAATTTTTTTCTAGCAAAAATAAATTTTTGGCAAGGCAAATTTTTTGAGGCAAAGAATTACTTCAATGAAAGCCTAAAAAATTTAGCTACGGATTTTACAAATGATGCAATTGAGTATTCTGTAATTATAAATTCAATCAAAAAGGACTCATTAAATTTACACAGATATGCATTAGCAGATCTGTTTATGTTTCAAAATAAGCTGCAAGAAGCTTCGATTAAATTAAAAACTTTAGCTGAAAATGATAACTTGTTTTTATTAAATGAGTTCGCAAAAATAAAACTCGCTGAAATTTTAATTTCAAATGATGATTTTTTTAAAGCCGCTGATCTGCTTGAAAATTTGTCTGAAGACAAAAATATGGCGATATTTCGCGATAAATCAACTTTTTTGCTTGGTCTGGTCTATCAATTTGGGATTTTTGATTCTCAAAAAGCTTCACTTTTTTATCAAAAAGTCCTTGAAAAATTCGATAACTCCTTATATTTTGACATGGCACGTGAGTTGTTAAATGGTATAATTACAAAAAATGGAAATAAATGACAGATAGTAGAGAACCTAGAAGCGTAAAATGCTCTTTTTGCGGCAGAGATGGCAGCGAAGTTACAAGCATGGTAGCCGGCCCAGATGTTTATATATGTGATATTTGTATTAAAACCAGCGTTGATATCCTTAAAAACAATATCACTTCAACACCTAAAAAAGATACATATCATTCAACTTTAACTCCAGATATGATCAAAAAAAGTTTGGATGAATATGTAATCGATCAAGAACTTGCGAAAAAGATACTTGCTGTTGCTGTCTATAATCATTACAAAAGAATTAATGCCTCAACTTCATTATTTGATATGGATGAAGTAGAAATTGAAAAAAGCAATATACTTTTAATTGGCCCAACCGGTGTTGGGAAAACACTTTTAGCTCAAACTCTTGCCAGAATTTTAGATGTCCCTTTCGCGATTGCTGATGCAACAACTCTAACTGAAGCTGGATATGTAGGTGATGATGTTGAAACTGTATTAGTTAGATTGCTTCAAGCAGCAGACTACAATTTAGAAAAAGCACAAAAAGGAATTGTATATATTGATGAGATAGATAAAATTTCACGTAAAAGTGAAAGTGTTTCTATCACGCGTGATGTTTCGGGGGAAGGAGTTCAGCAAGCGCTCCTTAAAATATTAGAAGGCACAATTGCCGGTGTTCCGCCAAGAGGAGGAAGAAAACATCCAGAACAAAGTTTAATAAACATCAACACTAAAAATATTCTTTTCATTTGCGGCGGAGCTTTTGAAGGAGTTGAAAATGTTGTCGCATCACGTATCAACAGAAATACAATCGGATTCGACACAGATTTATCAACAAATGATATTTTAGACAGAGATAATCTCGTTAAAAAAATTCAGCCGGAAGATTTAGTTAAATATGGATTAATTCCTGAACTTGTAGGAAGATTGCCAATAGTTGCTCCACTCCATTCGCTAAACTCAAAAGCATTAAATAATATTTTGACTGAACCCAAAAATGCTATTGTAAAGCAATACCAAAAATTGTTTATGATGGAAGGTGTTGAGTTAGAATTCGATAAACTTGCTCTCGAAGAAATAGTAAAAAAAGCAATTGAAAGAAAAACCGGTGCTCGTGCTCTTCGTTCTATTGTGGAAGGAATACTTCTCGATATTATGTATGAGCTGCCGACACTGCAAAATGTTGATAAGTGTTTAGTTACACGAGATGTAGTCGTCAAAGGAGAAAAGCCACTTTATATTGAAAGTGATAGAAAAATAGCTTAATAAATTATCTATTCTTTTATTTATCATTGATATTCGTTACTACCAATTATAATTTAAACCCACCAAAAATCTAATTGATGAAAAAAATTCTATACATATTAATTCTTGTTGCTTCTACACATTTTGCACAATCAAAGATTTTGATTTTTATGGACCTTCAGCAAAGTGACCACTTAAAAGCTTATGGATTAACTTTTAATGCTCTGCACGAAGGGCAGACTGGTGATTGGCTGCTTAATTATCGCGGCGGTTCATTTATGTTTGATTACTCAGAACAACTTGCATTGAAATGCAGAATAAAGGGAATTGCATTCCAGCCTTTATCTGCACAAGAAGCAGTTCAAATTTATTCTTTTGTTCAGAGCGATGAGCAAAATATGGATGTAGTCCGTTTAGAAAAAGCGCCCAACATTGCAGTTTATGTTCCTCCAGGGTATCAGCCTTGGGATGATGCTGTTATGCTGGTGCTTGATTATGCAGAAGTAAAATATGATAAAATTTGGGTCGAAGAAATCTTAAGCAGTAAGTTGGAAAACTACGATTGGCTTCACTCGCACCATGAGGATTATTCCGGGCAATTTGGAAAATTTTTCGCTTCCTTTAGTAATGCACCTTGGTATATTGAACAGCAAATACTTTATGAAAAAGAAGCAAAAAAACTTGGATTCAAAAAAGTATCAGATATGGAAAAGGCAGTTGCACTAGAAATTAAGAATTACGTTGGTAAAGGAGGATTTCTTTTTGCCATGTGTTCTGCTACTGATTCCTATGATATTACTCTCTCAGCATTAAATGTTGATATAGTCGATAGAATGTATGATGGTGATCCTCCTGATCCAAACGCTCAAGCTAAATTAGATTTTTCACAAACATTTGCTTTCGAAAATTTCAAGTTGGAAATGAATCCATTGATTTATGAATACAGCGACATTGATATTCAGCAATTAGAAGTAGGCGATCAAAGAAATGATTACTTTACTTTATTTGAATTTTCTGCAAAATATGATCCGGTCCCGACCATGCTGATTCAAAATCATGTTAATGTAATTTCTGGATTCATGGGTCAAACAACTATGTTTCGTAAACCTCTAGTTAAAAATTCAGTTTATATTCTTGCAGAAAGGGCTGGAACAGATCAGGTCAAATATATTCATGGAAACTACGGGCGCGGCACTTTTACATTTTACGGCGGTCATGACCCAGAAGATTATCAACATGCCGTTGGAGATCCGCCAACTGATTTAAGTTTGTTCAAAAATTCTCCCGGATATAGACTGATACTAAATAATATATTATTCCCAGCAGCAAAGAAAAAGGAACAAAAAACTTAGTCCGGATACTAGATTCTAGATATTCGATGCTGGATACTAGATAGTGGATGAAATTGAATTATTATGAATCCAATTACAATAAGCTACATCTAATGGAGTGACATGAAATATATAAAATTCAAAGACAGTGAATTGGAAGTTCCAATTGGTAAAATGGTTTGCGTCGGCAGAAATTACGCAGAACATGCAAAAGAACTGGGAAATGAAGTTCCTGAGTTCCCTCTAATCTTTTTGAAACCGGCATCTAACGTTATTTATTCTGGAGATAATGTAAATCATCCTAAACATTCTAACGAACTGCATCATGAAGTTGAACTAATTCTGTATATCGGAGAAGATATTAAAGATGCAGATGATAAATCAGCAGAAAAATCAATTCATGGATATTCAATTGGATTGGATATGACTTTGCGAGACCTTCAATTCAAACTGAAAGAACGGGGTGAACCCTGGACTCTTGCAAAATGTTTTGATACTTCAGCAGTCTTAACTGACTTTGTGCAAAAAAATAATTATCAGTTTAAGGGAAATGAAAAAATAAAATTATCAGTAAATGGAAATGTTCGACAAAATTCATCTTTAGATAAAATGATTTTTTCACCGGTAGAAATTGTAAAATATATTTCCGCACGTATGACCTTGGAAAAGGGTGATTTGATTTTTACTGGTACACCTGGTGGAGTTGGTAAAGTAATTCCGGGTGATAGAATAGAAGCAGAAATCGAAAACATTGGAAAAATTTCAACGCAAATAAAATAAAGGAAAATATTTATGCCTATTTTTGAATACAAATGTAATGACTGTGGTAAAAAATTTGATGTACTGCATAAATCCACTACTAATTTAGAAGAAGTAAACTGCCCAGACTGCCAATCAAAGAATCACAAAAAACTTCTATCTTCATTCAGTGCTTCAGTTGGAAATTCATCTAGCTTTAGTGGCACTCCTTCGTGTTCTGATGGAAGTTGTGGAATACCTTCTTACAGCGGATGTGCTTCAGGAACTTGCGGATTAAACTAAGATAATTTTCCTATCTCAAAGGATAAAGATGAAGTAATTATTTTTCTTCGTCTTTAAAAGAGTAACCAACACTGCGTATACTTAAAATATATTTCGGTTTGATATGATCTAGTTCAAAATATTTCCTTAACCGGGAGATAAAATTATCAACCGTTCTTGTTTCGATTTCAGAATTAACTTGCCAAACATTTTCCAATAATTCTTTGCGAGAAACAACTTTACCCTTTTTTTCTATAAGATATTTCAAAACCATAGCTTCACGCTGTGTCAAAGTTATTTTTTTCCCGGAACAAATTGCATTAAGATTTTCAAAGTCTATTATGTTGTCGCCAAATTTATAAACTGGATTAACATCAGAAAAAGTTTTATACCAAGCTTTGCGTTTAAGCATTCCTTTGATTCGTAATAATAATTCCTCTAGATGAAAAGGTTTTGTCATATAATCATCGGCTCCAATTTCCAATCCATAAATTTTATCTTTTACTGCTGTTCTTGCCGTTAAAATTAAAATTGGCATTTGAGGAGATTTTAAGCGCACTTCTTGTGCTACTTCAAAACCATTATAATAAGGAAGCATTATATCAAGAATTATAAGATCAACTTTATTCTTTGATATAAATTGGAGAGCTTCTTTTCCGTCCTTGACCCAATTGACGATATAACCATCAGCAGTTAAGTTATATTCAAGTCCAACGGCTAAAGTTTCTTCATCTTCAACTAGCAAAATTTTACTACCTTTAAGTGAATTACTATTCATTTGTTGAACCAAGTAATTTTTCTCTTTTTGCTGTTTCTCTCAATAGTGAATTAATGTAAAAGTTTTTGGAAGATTGATAAATCGGCAATTCAATTATAAAACAGACCCCCATATTTTCACCAGGGCTCTCCACTCTAATTTTCCCACCGTGTAACTTTATGATTTCTTTTACCCAGTATAAGCCTAAGCCAGTTCCTTTAACATTTGGGGCATTTTTGTTATCAATCCGATAAAACTTGCTAAAAATATTTTTTTGGTTTTTTTTATTAATACCAATACCGTAATCCTGAAACTCAAGAATTGCTTTTCTCGAATTACATTGAAGGCCAATATTTAAACGAACATCCCCTTTGGAATATTTAATTGCGTTATCAAATAAATTATCAAATACTATTTGCATAGAATCTTTATCTATAACACATTTGCAAAAAATATTATTTAAAACATTTATTGACTTATCTGAGAGTCGAAAGTTTGTAATAGACGTTTCGATCAATTTTTGAAAAACAATATTGGCATCATATACGTAGTAATTGTGAGCAATTCTTTTCTTTTCCAAACGGGAGATTTCTAATATTGAATTAATCAATTTATCTAAGCGAGTAGTATCTTGTATCATTAATCCAAGAAACTCCTTTTTTTTCTCAACTGAAACTTCTTTGTTAATTAAAGTTTCTAGATACAATTGTATTGATGAAAGAGGAGATTTCAATTCATGCGTTATATGTGCAATAAAATTATCGTAAAGGCTTGTCAGCTTAAATTGTATAGTGAGGTTGCGAAAAATTAAAAACATAGCTACTGCAATAGCTACAATTAAAATAATGCCGCCGACAAAAATAAATACGTTTGGGCTGTCAATAGAAATTTGTGGTGAAAGCTGGTCACCAACTTGTTCAAAAATTAAATAATTGGAGACATACCAATAAATCCATAAACCAAGCAATCCCATCCATGCAAATTGAGAAAATGTGAATGCTAAGATTTGAAATAATAACGTACGGCTCTTTCTCATCTTACCGCGGTAATAGTTATAAGAGTAATTTGCTCAAATATTTTTTTAATAATAAATAATTAGAAAATAATTTTATCAACTATTCAAAACATTTACATTTCTTTTACAGAAAGTTATTCAAAAAATCGGCATTATTAATACGAGAAACAATTCTTGAAATATTGTTTAATGAAATTAGCTAACTTATTAACACGGAGTTTAAAATGAATATATTGTTAATTTATCCAGAAACTCCTTCAACATTTTGGAGTTTTAAAGATGCCCTGAAATTCGTATCAAAGAAATCCGCCGAACCGCCTCTTGGACTAATTACCGTTGCCGCTATGTTACCAAAAGACTGGATGAAAAAATTGATTGATCTTAATCTAACAAGGCTTACTGATAAAGATTTGCTGTGGGCAGATTATGTTTTTTTAAGCGGTATGAATGTACACATAAATTCTATTAAGGAAATTATTCGTAAATGTAATAAGGTAGGGACTAAGATTGTTGCCGGGGGTCCACTATTCACAACACAATATAGCGATTTTCTCGGGATCGATCATTTTGTACTAAATGAAGCAGAAATTACCCTCCCGTTGTTTTTAAATGATCTGGCGAACGGGGTCCCAAAACAGATCTATTCAACTTATGAATTTCCTGATATTTCAAAGACACCAATTCCGATGTGGGATTTACTGGATAAGACAAAATATGCTTCTCTTAGTTTACAATATTCAAGAGGGTGTCCATATGATTGCGATTTTTGCAGCATTACAATGCTTAATGGGAGAAGACCACGCACAAAAACCAAAGAGCAATTCATATCAGAGTTAGATCGTCTCTATGAAATTGGGTACCGAGGAAGCGTTTCTATTGTTGATGATAATTTTATCGGTAACAAAAAAAAACTAAAAGAAGAAATATTGCCAGAAATTATTTACTGGCAAAAGAAGAGAAAATATCCATTTCATTTTATTACAGAAGTGTCAATAAATCTCTCGGATGATGATGAGTTAATAAAGTTAATGGTAGAAGCTGCGATAACAAGCATTTTCATTGGGATTGAAACGCCTAATAACGATAGCTTGAATGAATGTGGAAAAACTATTAACCAAAAACGTAACTTAGTGGCATCTATAAAAAAACTTCAGCAAAAAGGTATGATTGTCTCAGGTGGATTCATCATTGGATTTGATAATGACCCCCCCGATATATTTGATCAACAAATAAATTTCATTCAGAATAGCGGAATAGTTAATGCTATGGTTGGATTGTTAAACGCACCAACGGGCACGCATCTCTATAACCGTTTAAAAAATGAAAATAGATTATTAGAATCATTTAATGGCAACAATATGGATGGAACAACTAATATTATACCGAAAATGAACTATCGTGAATTGATTATCGGATATACAAAAATTATTCATACCATTTATTCTCCACGTGAATACTACAAACGAATCAAATCTTTTCTGTATGAATATAAAGTTCCATCGTGGAAAACTTCTTTGCCCGATATTACCGAAATAAAAGCTTTCTTCAGATTATTATGGTTTATAGGTGTAGTTGAGAAAGGTAAAAAATACTTTTGGAAGATATTCATTTATAGTTTATTCAAACATCCCAAAAAGTTTTCTCTGGCTATGACGTTGACAGTCTATGGCTATCATTTCCGTAGGATTGCAGCTACAATATAACCTTCTCGAGACACTGGGAAGTCCAAAATGGAGAGTAGAAATATTTTAATTTAGAACCACTTTATACAAGAAAACCAATCACTTTTATATCAAAATTCACAAAAGGTAAGAATTGAATACTTAATAAAGAAACCATTAAATACAAAACAATGGACTTGTACTAATTTGGAACTTAATAAATGAGGTAAAATTTTATTATTACTCTGCATTTTTGATTCACGCTTAAATAATTATATTAACTAATAAAAATATTTTATGATAGAACTGTACTATGAACATACATGTAATCGGCGTTAAAAATTGCAACAATACAAAAAAGGCAGAAAGATTTTTTAAGGAGCGAAGAATTTCATTCCACTTTCGTGATTTAAATGAAAAAGGATTGGCTAAAGGTGAACTTGATAATATTACTAGGGTTATTCCAATTGATGAATTAATAAACCGCGAAGGAAAAGAGTTTAAGAAAAGAAACTTGCAGTATATGGTTTATGATGTTGAAGAAGAATTACTTAATGATCCTTTATTGCTAAAAATGCCTATTGTTAGAATTGGAAGAGAGGTAACTATAGGTTATGTTCCAGAAGTTTGGAAAAGTTGGATTGACAAATAATTGTTCCATTCGCTTTATAAAATATCTTTTTGTTTCAAATCATCAATTAGTTTATCATAATCAATGAACTGAACCGCATCCCATCCACAAAACTTTGCTCCATCAACATATTCAAGAACATCATCTATAAAAAAATGTTCGTTTGAAGGCCTTTGTGTGAACTTTTCAACGGCTCTATAAATTTTTTCTTCCGGTTTAATTGCACCAACTTCGTGTGAAAGAAATAGTCCATCGAAGTACTTCATAAATGAATAGTTTTTATATCCATACTCTTCGTGAATTTGATTTGTGTTTGATAAAAGACAGAGCGTGTATTTCTTTTTCAACTCTGGTAGAAGAGCAATTACATCTTCATTTAAAGAAAAAATATTTGAAAAGACTTTGCAGAATTCATCGCCAGTAATCAAATTTTCAAGCCATTCAATCATAAATTCGAGGTACTGCGAACGAGACAACTTCCCCTTTTCAAATTCCCGATGGATATGATAATTTTCTTTATATAATTCAGCAAATCGATCCCCTAGTCCTGGTTTTAATTTATTAAAATGACGAAGTGGTGGTTCGTAATCGAATGGTATTAAGACATTTCCAAGGTCAAATACTATTACTGAAATGTTGTTTTTGTGTTCTTTCAAAATTTCATCGATTTTTTTGTCAAATATACAACAACTAATAATTTTTATAAATGTTTAGCACAATCAAGACATTTTTTAGTTGCTTATGAACAGATTTTAGTGAAAATTAAAGTTGTAATTCAAAGACGAGGTCAGTATGAAGGATAAAATTGTAATTCTCTTCTTGCTGGTTGCTCTAATTAGTTTGCTTATCGGATTAATTGGAAAAATTTCAGCAACAAATCTTTACTTTGCAAATTCTACATGGCATGCATTTGCACAAACTTCTCTTTTATTTGCAATCGCATGGAGTTTAGGCAAAAGCTCGGTTTCAAAATAGTAACATCCTTTTTCCCAAAAACAAAAAGGAGACTATTTAAGTCTCCTTTTTGTAATTCTATCTGATAACTAAAAGTATAATATTATTTACTTAATCCAACTTCTCCAGAAATTTCTTTTTCATTTTTTCTTTTAAATCTTGTAATAATTCTATTAAAACGAGCTGGTATTGAAACACGCATTTCTTCAACCTGAGTATATACAATTGGAACAATCACAAGAGTTAAAAAGAGTGAGCTAGTTAAACCACCGGCTAATGCCCAAGCAAGCCCACTTTTCCACTCAGCTCCTTCGCTTGAAGAAAGAGCAATTGGCATCATACCAAAAACCATTGTTAGTGTTGTCATAAAAATTGGTCTTATCCTCATTCGGGCGGCATCAATTAAAGAATCGAGAACACTTTCGCCTTTTGCCCTCATCACATTTGTTCTATCAACTAGTAAAATTGCATTTTTCCCTACAAGTCCAATAAGCATAATAACACCAAGCATAGAAAAAATACTTAAAGACTTCATGGTTAGTGCGAGTGCAAAAAGAGCCCCGATTAACGCAAGTGGAATAGAAAATAAAATTACAAAAGGATGTGAGAATGAATCATACAAGGCAACCATTACCATATATGTAAAAAGAATACCGGCTAAAAATGCAAGACCAAGATCACCAAAAGATTCTTGCTGATTCTTTACATCTCCTTCGAATGAATAAGTTACGCCAGCTGGCATTTTATATTCATCAAATTTCTTAACAATATCTTGTGCAATATTTCCGCTTGAACGGTTTAATGTTTGCGAGTAAATTGTTACAGATGCGCTTCTTCCTGATCGGGATAATTTAGTCGGGCCAGTTGAACGCATAATTTTTGCAAATTGATTTAAATAAATTTGTTGATTCCTTTTATTGACAAAAGAAATATTCGCTAAATTTTCAGTATTTGATCTGTCAAATCGGTCAAATACAATTCGAATATTATACTCGGTATCACCTTCTCTCAGTGTTGCATCATCATTTCCGGTTAGAGCAATCTGCATAGCTGCTCCAACTTCTGCTATTGTCAGTCCATAACTCATCATTTTCTTTCTATCAATTTCAATTCGAGTTTCAGGATTTCCTTTTTGCGAAGAGAGCCGCACATCTGCTGTACCAGGAATAGTTTTTACTATTTCAGCTAAATCCTCAGCAACATCAGATACTTGATCATAAGATGCCCCACTTATTATAACAATAACCGGAGTTTGATTTGCAACACCAAATAGTCCAACTGGATTTACCCTTACTTTTACACCTGGGATTTGCTGTATCTGCTCTTTTATGAAGTTTCCTATTTCATCTGTGGATCTTTCTCTCAATTGTTTATTAACTAATGTAACTGTTATTTCTGCAGAATTAGAAGCAGCAAAACCGATTAATCCTTCGTTTGAAGCGCCAACATTTGCATAAATTTTTTCAACTTCTGGTATATCTGCAATTATTCTTTCAATTTTTTGGGAAATTAAATTTGTTGTTTCTAATTTAGTCCCAGGCTCTAATTCAACAGCTACTGCAAATTCTCCTCTATCAGTTTGTGTCATAAATTCGAATCCTACAAAGCCCATTGGTATTAATGCGAAAGAAACAAAGAATAACATAACAGTTACCGCAATTACTTTGAATCTGTTTTTAAGACTCCATTTAAGCAGTACGACATATGTTTCGGTAAACTGTTTAAACTTTTCTTCAAACCAAACTGCAAATCTGCCCGGTAATGTTTTTTTAGTAAGTCTTTCAAGTTTTGCAAAACGGGATGCAAGAAGGGGAGTTAACGTAAATGAAACAAATAAACTCATCAATGTTGAAACAACTACTACAATGGCAAACTGTTTCATTATATTGCCGACTAGTCCGCCAATCATTGCAAGCGGAAAGAATACAGAAACGTCAACAAATGTAATTGCAAGTGCTGCAAAACCAATTTCGTTTCTTCCTCGCAGTGCCGCAACTTTTCTCTCTTCCCCCCTTTCAAGATGATGATAAATATTTTCCAACACAACAATTGAGTCGTCAACTAAAATTCCAACAACAAGAGATAAAGCTAAAAGCGTCATTAAATTTAACGTAAAGTCCAAAGCATAGATTGCAATAAAAGTAGATATTAATGATGACGGAATAGCAATAAGAATTATTACTGAATTTCTTAAACTATGGAGAAACGCAAGCATTACTAAGGCAACAAGTACAACAGCGATTGCTAAATCTTTTTTAACGGCATTTGCAGCATCAATTGTAAATAGAGAACCGTCTGCTGCAATTTCAAATTTCAAATCAAAACCTGAATATTGTGTTTCAATATTTTTTAATTCATTCTTTACAAGATTAGCTACTTCAACTGCATTTGCATCAGACTGCTTTTGAATTGTAATTCCAATTGTATTGCGGAAATTTATTCGTGAAATATTTGAATACTCTTTAATTCCATCCTCAATTTCTGCGACATCAGAAAGGGTAATAATTCCTCCTTGTCTGGAAACCGTAATTGGAAGATTTTTTAATTCTTCAACGCTCGAAAGCTTCCCGGCAACCCTTACAATATATTGTCCGTCTTCATCCAATATTTTTCCAGTTGGAAAATCTAGGTTTGATGATTGCAGAAGTTGTGTTACTTGAAGAACAGACAAACCGTAAGATCTTAATCTCTGCATATCAACATTCACTTTAATTTCACGTTCGTCTCCACCAATTAATGCAATTTGTCCTACACCCGGAACTCTAGATAACAACGGCTGGATTTTATCTTTTACTAATTGATAAAGCTCACGTGAATCCTGATTAGAACTAACACCCATTCTTATAATTGGAATTTCATCCAGGGCAAATTTTGTTACTATCGGACTTCTTGAGGATGTTGGTAAATTATTTGAGACTTCATTTATTTTTCTTTGTGCTTCTTGTAAAGAAATATCGGTATTTGCCGATTGAAGAAGTTCAATAACAACAAACGATACCCCTTCCATTGAAGTTGAGCGAACTGCTTTTACTTTATCCATACCAGAAACTGCATCCTCAATTACTTTTGAAACTCCAGTTTCAACCTCATTTGGCGATGCTCCTGGGTAAATTGTAGAGATTGTTAAAATTGGGGGGGAAAAGCGCGGTATTAATTCATATTTTAATTTAGTAAATGAGAAGAGCCCAACTGTAATCAATGCTGCAAAGATTATTATTATTAACGAAGGTCGTTTAATTGATAATTCTGTAATTGTCATTTTAATCCTCTACTTATTTAGAACCACCACTTTGGTATCATTAACTAAATTATTTTGACCATTCACAACTAATGTTTCCCCAGCTTCGAGTCCATTTATTACTTCTATTAATTTCCCAGATTCATTACCAAGTACAATATTTTTGATTTTGGCAATTTCATTTTCTAAAACAAATACTTGAGGATTTCTTATACTGCCTACCAATGCTTCGCGCGGAATTACAATCGTTTCCCTTTTAGCAATACTTTTAAATTCAACACGCGCAAACATTCCGGCTTTCATTCTGTTTGAACCTTGATTAACGATTGAGATTTCGACTGGATATGTGTGGGCTTCATCTGCTTTTGCACTTATCGATTCAATTTTTCCGGGGAAAACAATATTTGGATGAATATCAGTTGTAACTTTAACAGCATCACCTCTTTTCAAATGAAATACATCTTTCTCAGACACATTTAATTTTACTTTTAATTTAGAAATGTCAACAACATTTGCAACGAAGGTTGGAGCTGGCGGACCTTGAAGCATTGTTCCAACATCAACATTCCTAACGGTTAAATATCCAGATATAGGTGATTTTACTTTTGTATCCTCAAATTGTCTTTTTGCCACAATATATTGAGATTCTGCCATAGCCAATGCAACTTTCGCTTGATCAAACTGCACCTCGGAAGCAGAATTCTCTTTTGATAAATTATTAAACCGTTCAAAATCTTTTTTTGCTTTTTCGAAATTTGCTTCTGCGCTTATAAGTGCGGCTTTTCGTAATTCGTCATCAACTTGAACTAAAACCGAGCCGACTTGTACATAATCACCAACGTTCGCAAAAACAGCTGTAATTCTTCCGGAAGTTTCTGAAAGGATATTAACATCATTGTTTGCATAAACTGTTCCGGTTAAATTGAATTCGGATGATAAATTTTTCCTTTCAACTTTTTGTACTGTCACATAATAAGCATCCTGGATACTAACAGACGCAGTTGCCGACATTTTTTGCTTGTTTATAAAAAGAATAGTAACTACAACTAATATCATTACTATAACTGCAGTTATACTTTTCCAATGTTTCATTTTCTATTTCCTCAGTATTTATTTGCCAATCGATTTATCAAGTTTTGCTTTTGCGAGCTCGTAATCAATTATTGAATTGTTAAAATTTGTTCTCGCACTAATAAGTACAGTTTCTGCATCAATTAAATCTGAACTTTGAACAAGACCAGATTTAAACTTTTCATTTGTAACACGCATATTTTCATTTGCTTGTTTTACAGCAAGTTCAGCTATTTCAATTTTTCTGCTTGATTGCTGAAAGCTGAAATAATTTTGTGTTACTTCCATTGTGATGCCGTCTTTAATAATTTTAAGTGCGTCCTCAGCTTGATATAATTGAGCTTCGGCTTGTTCTGTTTGATGTGAAGTTGTAAGCCAATCCCATACATTTAAGTTTAGGCTTATTCCAGCATCCCAAGTGCCGTCAAATTGATTCCTTGAAGGAAGAATTCTTTGATTTGGTTTTGAATAATAGTAATTACCATAAACACTTATCTGAGGATACCATGAAGATTTTACCATTGTAATATTAGCTTCACCCATCTTCACTCTTGAATCAGCGGCTCTTACTTCAGACCGCTTTTGAACTGCTTCCGAAACAAGGTTATGTAAGGCTGCATATTCTGCACGTACTAAATTTGGCTTCGAATTAATTTCAATCTGCGTACTCAAAGGAATACCCAGTACATTGTTTAGAGCTACCATAGCTAACTTTACAGAATTTTCAGTGTCTACTTGCTGAAATTGTGCATTTGAAAGCTGCACTTCGAATTTTAGAATATCATTCTGGGTCAACATTCCAACTTTATATAAATTTTTTGCGTCTTCTACATGTGCTTTTATTTGTTCAACAGTTTCATCCATTACTTTTTTGAACTCTATTGCTTTGTAAAGTCCCCAATATGAATTCTTAACATTGAAGACAAGTTCGTTTTTATCTTTATTGAATTCTTCGGATGATGATTCTGCAGAAAGTTCTGCAATTTCAATTCCGCTGCTTAATCTGAATCCGGTAAAAAGCGGCTGCAATAATGAAAGTTGAACAGAATAATTATCAAAAATTGCTGGCGATATATTAAACTTGCCAAAAGGCGTTTCAACTATAAATGGATCAACTTCACTCAACCTTCTATATGCTGCTGATAAACGAAGTGACGGTAATTTTGAAGCACTAACTTCTTTGACCCTTGCTTCTGCCGATTTTACTTTCATTAAAGATGAGTGGAGTGTTTTGCTGTTCTTCAATCCAATTTCAACTGCTTGCTCAACTGTGATTGAGAGTTTTTCTTGTGCAATGACTGAATTTTTATTAACAATAAAAATTAATCCAATCAAAAGAAAAAATAATTTGCTAGATAATTTTGTCATAAAATAAATTCTCCATTGATATCATGTAAAATTTTTGAAGTTGCATATTTCTCACGGCCTTTTTCAGAAAAAATTCCTTGAAAAAATATTTTCACAATTTGTTTATATGCTTCGTTAGCTGTAATTGGAAGCTGTGCAAGTGTCTGCAAGTTTATCATTTCAAAAACTGATGCAAAATAAATTATTACGGCTACTTGGCTGTTTACATCTTCTCTGAAAATTCCGCTTTTAATTCCTTGCTCAAGAAGTTTTGAAAAACTGTCGTATGCATTTTTCTGTCTGAAAATTTTTATGTCTTTCCAGATTTCCGGCTGGTTTTTTGCAAGGTCTTGAATTAGCGGCTGAGTTAATTTCCCGAAATGCATAACGATAAAAGATAAAAATTGCTGCAGCTTAACTACAAATTCAGTTTCAGTATCTTCAATTAATTTATTTACATACTTTTCAATTTCACATTTTGTGTTAGTGATTATCTCACGTAGGATATGTTCCTTATTCGAATAATACTTATATAAAGTTTTCTTGCTAATTCCCAAATTTGTAGCAATTTCTTCCATTGTAACTTTCGAATAACCAAATTTATAAAACATCTCCTGGGCACTCGATTCGATTCTTTGCTTTATCTCTTTTTCATTTGTCATGTTTACTCTGTTTTATAATTAAATACCAAGAACTACCGGAAACAATTAATGTATAAGTCGTTTCCAAACTTATTAAAGTTCCGTTAAATGAAGAAATTTTCTTTGAATTAATAGGAAATGTTGGAATGAAAAAACCATCGAGGTGATTAAACCCCGAAGGTTA
>VGVY01000031.1 GCA_016873835.1 Ignavibacteria bacterium | reverse complement strand
AGTTGGGCTGATTCCAATAAAAATATTTTTTCCGTCATCAAATAAAAATTTTCCGTCGTTCCAGTATTCATAGAATTTGTTCCAGCCTTCAAATTCTTTTAAGTCGTATTCAAAAGGAAGGAGCATATAAGGTTTTGATAACTTGTCTAATGATTGTTTGAGCAATTCAAATTGAACGGTTGTTCCTTTGGCTGTTAAATTCCCGGTAATAACTGCTAAAGAAATATCGGTTCTGTTTAACTCTGCTACAAGAGAATCGAGTTTTGCAGTAGAAAGTTTATCGTTGATTGATATATTTGAAGTAAATACAATTTTTGTGCTCTGACCAATAATAGATGAAAAACCAAGTAAAAGTATTAAGAAAAATTTTTTCATATCGGAATTTAGCAAAATTGCACGTTACATTAAATTCAGCATTCATTGCATTTGTCGAATTGACAACAATAGTTTAATGCAGATTTGTTTTTAAATCAAATGAACATTAGCTTTATTATTAGAAGTTAGTTGAATTTTCGTACTGAATTTGTTTTTCAAGAAAATACTTTCAAATACATATGAAAATTGGACTTATAAGTGATATCCATGAGGATATCCTTAGTCTTGAACAAGCCTTTCGATTTTTTTCTTCAGAAAAGTGCGATCAAATATTTTGCCTTGGTGATATAGTTGGTTTCGCACTCCCATTTTTTAAGTATATCGAAACAAGAAATGCTAATGAGTGCATTAACCTGATCAAAAAAAATTGTGATGAAACGGTTATTGGCAATCATGATTTATTCGCGATTAAAAAAGTACCTGAACACAAGTTCGGTTTTGATTATGGTGCCGACTGGTATTCTCTTGATTATGACGAGCGTGCTAAAAAAGCAAAAGAAAAAATCTGGCTCTATGAGGATAATGAAATTAAATCTGCTCTTAATGAAGAGTCGATAGAATTTTTAAATAAACTTCCTGAAGTAAGCACAATTCAATTCGATAATTTCAATCTGCTCATTTCACATTTTTGCTTTCCCGATTTTACAGGTTCTGCAATTTACTTTCCGAGGGAGGCGTTCCATCTTCAAAAACATTTTGATTATATGAAAAAAGAAAATTGTCGATTTAGCATTTCAGGACACGGGCATACAGAAGGAATTATTGCCGTAAATGAAGAGTCATTTCAAAGTATTCCTTTCGGCGAGTACAATCTTATTGGCAGATCTGAATGGTTAGTGATTCCTTGTACAGCAAGAACAACAAGAACGAACGGAGTGGCAATATTAGATACATCTTTATTAGTGTTATCAACTTATAGACTTACAAATTAATTATGAAATTTCTTGGGAAATATTATGCAGCGTAAAAGAAGTATAATTAAAAATATTTCTTATTTCAGAGTATTGTTTCCAACACTTCTTACAATTGCATTATTAATAACCGCAATTTTCATTGTAGTAATACCTCAATTCGAGAATATTGTGATTGATAGAAAACGCGAAATGATACGAGAGTTAACGAATTCAACCCTAACGTTAATTAACGACTGGTATGCAAAAGAAATTTCTAATGAAATTGGAAAAGCTGAAGCACAAAGAGCTGCAATTGATCAGGTTGGCGGTTTACGATACGGAATTGAAATGAAGGATTATTTTTGGATTACTGATAAAGCACCTACAATGATTGTACACCCTTATCGAGCTGATTTAAATGGAAAAGACCTTTCCAATTTTGAAGATTCTCACGGTAAAAAGCTTTTTGTGGATATGGTAAAAGTTGTTGAGCAAAATGGCGAAGGATACGTTGATTACATGTGGCAGTGGAAAGATGATACAACTCGGATTGTTCCTAAAGTGTCATTTGTAAAATTATTTAAACCTTGGGGCTGGGTAATTGGTACGGGAATTTATATCGAGGATGTAAAGCAAGAGATAGCTTTACTCGAACAGAAAATTATTACTATCTCAATCATTATTACAATTTTGAGTTCTATCCTTCTAACTTATATCGCGCTTCAAAATATTAAGAGTGAATCACAACGTAAACAAGCGGAAGAAGAACTAAATGAGTCGAGAGAAAAATATAGACTTCTTGCTGAAGCCTCGGGTGAAGGATTAATACTGATTTTGGAAAATCAAAAGGTATTTTATAACAGCACTGTTTATTCTTTGCTTGGTTACAAAAATACAAACGTAGAACTTAAACTTTCGGATATTTTTCAAAGCTTTCCGGATTTACAGATTTTTGATTTGAATTCCTTAAAAATGAAAAGAGAATCTGAAATTAATAATGAGAAGCTGGAAACTAAGTTTAAAAAACAAGATGGCGAGCTATTAAATGTATTTTTAAGTATTTCTCAAATATCGTTTTTGAACGTTCAAGGTATTGTTATTAGCGTTAAAGATATCAGCCGGCACAAGGAAATTGAAAAGGAGCTCGATTATTCTAAAGAAAAATATTTTGCACTAACAAATCAAATCGCTATTGGTGCTTTTCGCATTACTGCAGATAAAAAGGGAAAGTTTATAGAGTATAATCAAGCTATAATTAAAATGTTAGACTATGAAAGTGAAGAAGAATTTAAAACAACTTCCTTATATGAATTTTTTGTGGATGGAGAGGATATAAAATATTTTCAAAATGAAATAAATGATAGGGGAGTTATAAAAAATAGAATTGTCGAGCTATCAAAGATTAGCGGAGAAAAGTTTACAGCATCTCTCTCAGCAGTTTTGATGCGAGCAAATGAAATTGATAATTTGTCAATTGACGGGATAATTGATGACATAAGTGAAAAGCGTAAATTGGATTTGGAAAAAGAACAGTTGATCTCTGATCTTCAAAAAACTCTTTTTGTGTTGAATCAAAAAATAACTCCATTTATTAAAAATGTACCAGCTTGCACAGTTAATACTAAATTAGCCGATGCTGTCAGTACAATGTCAGAAAAAAAATCGAAAATTATTTTTGTTAATAATGAAGAAGGAAATACAGTCGGGATTTTTTCAGATCATGATTTAAAAAGAGTTTTTTCTTTTATTAACACTGAAGAAGCTTTAATTAAGCAATTCATGAGTGCACCAGTTTATTCTATTGAATCAAATTCAGCAATTTATAATGCATTGGTAATATTCCGAGAACACAGCGTACGTTATCTTGCGGTAAATGACTTTAATAAAAATATAATTGGTGTGCTGGCATTAGATGATTTATTCGAAGCATCTTATTCAAATTATCTTTTCTTTCTAGAAAAAATTGAAAAATCAAACTCGATTGAAGAAATTATTGACTACAGAAATCAATTACTTGTTCTAATTAAGAATATGATACATAATGATGTAGCATCGAAAAATGTTACAAATTTTATTGCTATGGTTTCAGATTCGATAACAAAAAGAATCATTCAACTTTCGATAAAAGAATTAGGTCCGGCTCCAATTGAATTTTCATTTATTGCAATGGGGAGCGAAGGGAGAGAAGAGCAGACTTTATTAACTGATCAGGATAATGCAATAATCTATGAGGATCTTGAAAAAACAAATGAAGCAGAAATAAAAAATTATTTCAATCTGCTGGGCAGCAAGATTTCTGATTATTTAAATTTGGCTGGATACCAATACTGTAAAGGCGGTATAATGGCAAAAAATGAAAAGTGGTGTCAGCCTCTTTCTCATTGGAAAAAAATATTTACACATTGGGTAACTACTGCGAATCCGCAAGATTTATTAGAATCCAAAATTTTTTTTGATTTCAGATATATTTATGGTAATTCAGATTTAGTTGAGCAGCTTAAAAATCATGTTGAAAAACTTGTGAAAACAAGCAGTACATTTTTCGTTTATCTTACAGAAAATATTTTAAACGCTGAGCTGCCGGCTAACATTCAGAAATTAAAAAACGAAGTTGATTTAAAATTAATTTTACTTCCAATAGTTGACTTTGCCAGATTATACGGATTAAAACATTCTATTAATTCAGTAAATACTAATTTGCGGCTTGAGCAGTTATCAGAGAAAGGAGTTTTCTCATATGCACTATTTAAGAAAATTCAATTTCTGTATAATTACATAATGCAGACGCGCTTAAAACATCAAGCTCATTTAAGTCATGCAAAACTACCGGTTAGTAATTCGATAAATCCTAACTCACTTTTAGAGATAGATATTTCAACAATAAACCTATTGCTAAGTTTGAATGATGAACTAAAGTATAAAATCAAGTATGACTTTAAAGGGACTGTTAATATTTAAGGATATTAATAGGATTCAATGCCGTATTAAAGGATGTTAATGTTTTTGAATTATTTTCAAAATCACATAATTTTAGTAACCAAATTTTTACAATCTCATTAATAAATTCTAATTCATAAAGGAGAATATAAATGGGTATTAGTTCTGAACGAGTTAAAGATATCCTTGCATCAGAAAAATTCAAGAATCTTGTAAAGAAAAGAATGAGAGTATCGATTACGCTAACGATAATTATGCTTATAGTTTATTTCGGATTTATATTATCAATTGCATTCTACAAAGAATTACTAGCCTTCAACATAGGGGAACATCTCACCATTGGCTTACCAATTGGTATCGGGATAATTGTTTTTGCGTGGATCTTAACCGGCATTTATACTCGTTGGGCAAACAAAGAGTATGATAAATCTGTCAGAGAGCTTCGCAATAATATTCTTGAAGGTTAATCACAAAATCTAATCAAAAATTTTTAACTAGAATTTGGAGTACACTTGGAGACTATTCAATCGACTTTAGGGCAAGTTAATATTGCATCAATAATTATTTTCTTTGTTTTTGTTGCTGTAACATTAGTAATAACTTATTGGGCAGCAAAAAGAACTAAAACAACCTCAGAGTTTTATGCTGCAGATAGAAGCATTTCAGGTTTTCAAAATGGATTAGCACTTTCGGGTGATTATATGAGTGCAGCTTCATTTTTAGGAATTGCCGGAATGGTTTCATTGAAAGGTTACGATGGTTTGATTTATTCAATTGGATTTCTTGTTGGCTGGCCGTTAATAATGTTTTTAATTGCCGAACCTCTTAGAAATCTTGGCAAATTTACTTTTGCTGATGTAGTTGCATTTCGATTAAAACAAAAACCGGTGAGAATTGCTTCATCATTCGGTTCACTTATGACAATTACATTTTATTTGATTGCACAGATGGTTGGTGCCGGCTCATTGGTAAATATCTTATTCGGATTTCCTTATGAAATTGCAATTATTATAGTAGGATTAGTAATGATTGCCTACGTTTTGTTTGGCGGAATGCTTGCTACAACTTGGGTACAAATTATAAAAGCTGTGCTTTTATTAAGCGGTGCAACCTTTTTAGTTATTATGACATTATCACATTTTAACATGAATCCTATAGAATTATTTAATCAAGCTGCAGAAAAATATTCTGATGCTGTTTTGGCACCGGGTCAATTTGTAACAAATTCCTGGGATGCAGTATCATTAGGACTTGCACTCATTCTTGGTACTGCTGGACTACCTCACATTTTAATGAGATTTTTTACTGTTCCAGATGCAAAGCAAGCAAGAAAATCTGTTTTTGTTGCAACTGGATTCATTGGTTACTTTTACATTTTAACTTTCTTTATCGGTTTCGGTGCAATGGTTTTAGTTGGACAAGATGTTGTAAGCACTTTTGATAAAGGGGGAAACATGGCAGCTCTGCTTCTTGCAGAAAGTGTCGGCGGGCAATTCTTTTTAGGATTTATTGCCGCAGTGGCATTTGCAACTATTCTTGCTGTTGTTGCTGGTTTAACTTTATCCGGAGCTTCAACATTATCTCATGATTTGTACGTAAGTGTTTTCAAAAAGGGGAAAAGTGATGAAGCCGGCGAAGTAAAAGTTGCAAAAATCGCTACTCTAATTATTGGTGCATTAGCAATATTTTTAGGATTGATTTTCGAAGGGCAGAATGTTGCATTCATGGTCGGATTAGCATTTGCAATTGCTGCAAGTGCAAATTTTCCATCACTGCTTCTTTCAATTTTCTGGAAAAAATTCACTACCAAGGGCTCTGTTGCTAGTATAATTACCGGTGCTGGCTTAGCAGTATTATTGATAATACTTAGCCCGACTGTTTGGGTCGATATTTTTCATAATGAAGCTGCAATTTTCTCTCTAAAGAATCCGGCTATTATTTCAATGACTGCATCTTTTACTGTTGGAATTATTGTATCTCTTGCTACAAAGGAAAAATCTGCAGAAGAAAAATTTGAAGATGAAAAACTCCGTACTTATTTAGGGATTGGAGCAGAATAATGATTAATTTTTATAGAGGATAATAATGAAAAAATTTTTCGTAATATTTTTTATTGTGATCATATCAACATCATTAAGTCAAAATGAAAAGAATAATTTTGGTGTTTCTTTTTCGGGATTTGTAAAAACAGATATTATTTATGATTCGAGACAAACGGCTTCATTTAGGGAAGGACATTTCTTGTTATATCCCACAAACGAAAACTTGGATATCAATGGAAAAGATATTAATGCAAATTCAAATTTCAATATTCTTTCAATCCAAACGAGACTGAATGGGAAAATAACTGGTCCTGATGCATTTGGCGGAGCAACTTCAGGTGCAATTGAAGGAGAATTTTTCGGTACCTCTGATGGCGATGTAAACGGTTTCAGATTAAGACACGCATATGTAAAACTTGATTGGGAAAATACTTCAATATTGATTGGACAGACTTGGCATCCAATGTTTGTTGTTGAAATGTTTCCGGGTGTAGTATCATTTAATACTGGAGCGCCGTTCCAACCTTTTTCGCGGAATCCGCAAATCAGATTCAGTTATTCCAGCCAAGGATTTAAATTTATTTTCGCTGCATTATCTCAACGTGATTTTACAAGCAGCGGCCCGGATGGATTCAGCAGTTCATATCTTAGAAACGCTATTTTGCCTAATCTGCATGCACAAGTTCAATATTCAAATAATGGAAATTTGTTTGGAATTGGAGTCGATTATAAAAAACTAATTCCGAGATTATCGACTACAAAGAAAATTGTTACTGATAATTCAATTAGTAGTTTTTCTGCAATTGGATATACCAAATTAAATATTGATCCGGTTGTAATTAAAGCTGAAGCAGTTATTGGGAATAATCTTGCTGATCATCTAATGCTTGGAGGTTATGCTGTAAAATCAATAAATACTGCAACTGGAAGTGAAGAATACAGTTCGATTGAATCTTATTCTATGTGGGGTGAAATTTCTACGGGAAAGGAAATTGAATACGCACTTTTCGCTGGATTTTCAAACAACCTTGGTGCAAATGATAATTTAGTTGGCAGTTATTATGGAAGAGGATTGAATATTGAAAACCTATTTCGAATTTCTCCTCGCATTCAATGGAATAGCGGAAAGACTAGGATAGCAACTGAATTGGAATATACTTCTGCTTTTTACGGAACACCAAATAATTTGAATAAAGGAAAAGTTGAGAATTCAAAAAGTATTTCCAATTTGCGTTTACTTATGGCTGTATTTTATTTCTTCTAAAAATAGGGTGGATCAAATCCACCCTTCTTCTTTCTGAAATTGAAAACTTATTTAAATTCTGTGCAATTATATTCTATATCTTTCAATGTGAATTTCCCATATATAAAACCCCCAGTATGTTTACGCCAAATTAAGTCTGCCTTAGTTGCAATTTTTCTTCCGTTAAATTCTTTATAATTTCTTAAAGGAGTAAAACCATGGATAATTATTGTATTCAATTCCGTCTGCTAATTCATAACGATCTTCTGAAGAAAAATCAATCAGCTCTCCAGTATAGTTGAAATATAATACTGCAGAAATGGTTTCATTTTGATTTGTAAATCTGGCTTTTACAGACAAGGAATCAATTTCTTCCCATAAAATATTTTTATCAATTAACGCAGCTGGTGCCATTATGCACATATCATTAAACATAGTAACAGTTTCGCCTCTATTCATTTTGGTTCCTTTAGCATCAGCTACTTGAAACAAATTTGCAACTTTAATCTGCATAGTTGCATTTGCTCCAACATTTAAGTGCAAACCATTGAAAGGAAGCCCAAACATTTTTGATTCTATTTAAAAATCTCTTGTTGGTTCATCATAAAAATTATATTGAATTGATTTGAATTCTAAAAAATCTGAATTAGGTTTTGGTTTTATTCCACCTACAAAAACCGCTTTAAAATTGTGAATCTTTTCCTTTCTCAATGCCCCGCAATATATAATGTATTTTTGTACTTGAATTGGGAGATGTGCTAAATCTTGTTCCGTTAAAATTGGCTGCTGAGTATATCTATTAAGACCTATTATTGCTTCAGCTTTAAAAATATTTTTATAACTCGAAGGGAGACTACCGGCAAGAGATATAATCACAGGAATTAAAATTATAACATTTGCAATCGTTCCGTTTTTAGCATCGCTCCAATCTAAAATAATTAAGAATTGTGATAAAAGAATTCCAAGCCCTCCAAAGAACCACCAAAATTCTAAATTGATTATAAATAATATAGCACATGCGATAAATAAACATGCAGCTAATAACCAAATTAGTCCAATAAATTTTGAAATAGAAAGTGTTAGGGCATCAAGTTTGGCAAATCCAAAAGCTTTTGAAAAACCCATTAGATGAATTAAGCCGTGGATTAAGATAACCGCAAATAGAATAATTCGTAACGTTAATTCTCCAGAATTAGTGTGAAGTACATTTAGGATAGATCGAAATTTATTTCCTTAAAATCGATTTCATTTAGATTATCAGTCCCAAGTCCTAATTCTTTTGCAATGGTAATGTGTTTAGCAAAATTATTGGAGATTTCTGAAAGTCCTTCTATTTTTCTTCTCTCATTAATAATATTGAGCATTATTCTATCAATTGCAACCGGGTCTGTACTAACAAGGATTCCGCCGTATGTAAACATGTTATTTCTATCCCATCGCGGTCCACCATTAAAAACACCAAGCAAAGCATCTGCAATAATTAGCTTTTGTTTATTTCTTATAACTGGAATTAAATTAATTTCCGGTATTCCTGGATTTGTACAATTATTACTATGAAAATCTCTTGCATTATTTATTGAACCATAATGGTTTTTTAAAGCACCAGTAAAACCGGCTGTGCCATGGTCCTTCATCACTGGTATATTAATTAATGAGGAACACATTTCAGTTAATATTTTTGAAATATGTGTTGATTTCTCCCCAACTGGAAATTCTTCTTCGCTATACCCAATACCGCCGCTGCCTCTTCGGGATTCAACATTTGCTATCACTTTTGGTTTACCGTTCTCTTTTTGAATAGTAAAACCGGCACTTACTAATT
Source organism: Ignavibacteria bacterium (assembly GCA_016873835.1). Classification (GTDB taxonomy): domain Bacteria; phylum Bacteroidota; class Ignavibacteria; order Ignavibacteriales; family Melioribacteraceae; genus DSXH01. The sequence goes on along the minus strand of VGVY01000031.1, from coordinate 14,336 downwards.
CTTCTTCACTTCTATCCCATGTAATAAAATTTTCCATTTTAAAATCAGATGTGGAGAAAGAATCTAATATTACAGTTGTTAATGCATTGAAATGATCAATTAAAGGTGATCCTGAAATGCTGTTTAAACCGAGTGTGTTTACTTTAAGACCAATCGTTTCATTTAAACTAAAATTTGTTTTCCAGAATTCGGTAGCATTTTTTTTTCCGCTGAATTGAGTAATGGCTATATTTAACATTTCCTTTAATAGAAGCCTATTTACCGTTCCCTCAGAATTAATGACCTTTGAGCTTCTGATTAAAACAACTTTACTTTTTGGGGAAATAAGATTTTTATAGCTAGCTGAAGAATTAAAAGGATAAGAGCCTAAGAGTGATACTCCAATTGCTGATGCACTCGTTCTTTTTAGAAAATCTCTTCTCGTTAAATTATTATTTGTCTCCTTTCTTGATTTCATTTTAACCTCATAATGGATTTTTCTAAAACATATTTAAAAAATATATGATAACTAATCAACTTAGTGGAACAACTCACAATTGAAACGATAAATCTTCATTAATTGTAAAACCTTTCTATAATAATTATATTTTGCCTCTAATTTTAATAAATTTGTTTAAAACTGAGTAATAAAGGAAAGCTTTGCAGTACTATCGAAACTTTTGCATAATAGCTCATATCGATCATGGTAAATCGACCATTGCAGATGGCTTATTAGAATTTACACATACAATTTCAGAGCGTGAAGCAAAAGAACAACTATTAGATAGTTTAGATTTAGAGCGAGAACGAGGAATAACAATTAAATCGCATGCAATCCAGATGAAATATATAGCAAGCGATAAACAAGATTATACCTTAAATCTTATTGACACGCCAGGACATGTTGATTTCTCTTATGAAGTTTCTCGTTCTCTTGCAGCTTGCGAAGGCGCTATACTAGTTGTAGATGCTGCTCAAGGTGTCGAAGCTCAAACTATCAGCAACCTATATATGGCAATTGATGCTGGTCTAGAAATTATTCCAGTTATCAACAAAATAGATTTGCCGAGTGCAATGGTTGATTCTGTTAAGCATCAAATAATAGACTTGATTGGCTGCAAAGATGAGGACATAATTTTAGCAAGTGCAAAACAAAGAATTGGGATTGAACAAATTCTAGAAACGATTGTTAGAAAAATTCCACCGCCAATTGGAGATGAAAAGGCTCCGCTTCAAGCGCTAATTTTTGATTCAGTATTCGATTCTTATCGTGGTGCAATTGCATATATCAGATTAGTTAATGGAACGATTAAAGAAAAAGAAGAGATTACTTTTTTTGCTCATAGAAAAAAATATTTAGCAGAGGAGATTGGAACACTAAGACTTGGACGAATAAAAACTGGTGAGCTACAAGCCGGAAACGTTGGATATTTAATTGCTGGAGTAAAGGAATTAAGAGATACAAAAGTTGGAGATACTGTAACACATGTTCGGCATGGTGCTGAGAAACCATTACCTGGGTACAAAGATATTAAGCCGATGGTTTTTAGCGGATTATATCCAACAGATACTGATGACTATGAAGATTTACGAGATGCTCTTGAAAAATATAGATTGAATGATTCTGCATTAAGTTATGTTCCGGAAACTTCTGCTGCACTAGGTTTTGGCTTTAGATGCGGTTTTCTTGGAATGCTCCATATGGAAATTGTTCAAGAGAGATTAGAAAGGGAATTTGATCAATCAATTGTAACTACACTGCCTAACGTTGAATATTGGGTTTATACAAAAAAAGGCGAAAGAGTAATCGTAGATAATCCGGCTGAAATGCCTCCTCAAGCTGACATTGATAGAGTTGAAGAACCATTCGTTAAAGCACAGATTGTTACACCAAGTGAATATGTTGGGAACTTAATGCAGTTAGCGATGGATAAAAGAGGTCTATATAAAAACACAACGTATTTAGATCCGACACGGGCAGATTTGGAATTTGAATTTCCATTGTCAGAAATAATTTTTGACTTTTATGATAAACTAAAATCAATCTCTCGCGGTTATGCTTCTTTTGATTATGAGTTTATTGGATACAGAGAATCTGATCTTGTAAAAATTGATATTATATTAAACGGTGATAAAGTTGATGCTCTTTCAATTATTGTACATGAAAAGAAATCGTATCATTGGGGATTAAAAGTTTGTTCTAAATTAAAAGAACTAATACCTCGTCAAATGTTTGAAGTTGCAATTCAAGCTGCGATTGGTACAAAGGTGATTTCAAGAACAAACATTAAAGCATTGAGGAAAAATGTTTTAGCTAAATGCTATGGCGGTGATATTACGAGGAAAAGAAAACTTCTTGAAAAGCAGAAGGAAGGGAAGAAAAGAATGAAGCAAGTCGGCAATATTGAAATTCCGCAAGAGGCCTTTTTAGCAGTTTTGCAAATTGAAGATTAATAAGAACTTAAGGATTTAATTATGTCGATATTTAAAAAAGAAGAGGTAAAAGAAAAAAAACTTGTTGGTCCTAAAACTCCGATGCAAAGATTTTTAGAATTTATGAAGAATCTATTCTTTGCAGCAATTGCAGCCTTATTAATAAAAACTTTTTTGATCGAAACTTCACGAGTTCCGACTGGTTCTATGGAAAAAACAATTATGGTCGGCGATTTTTTATTAGTCAATAAATTTATTTTTGGCTCCTCCTCGCCAAGGACAATTCCATTCACAAACATAGTCCTTCCATATTTTCAGTTGCCGGCAATAAGAGAGCCAGAAGCTGGTGATATTGTTGTGTTTGAGTATCCAGGCGATCGCGATGTTTTGATCCCGACGCAGATTGATAATTATGTTAAAAGATGCATTGCCGTACCGGGAGATACAGTTTCGATAGTTGATAAAGTTGTTTTTGTAAATGGAAAAGAAGCATGGCGCCCCCCTAACATTTTATATTTAAATCCATATACAACACCAGAGAAAGTAACAAATCCTAGAATCTTTCCGAAAAATTCTCATTTTAACGAAGACAATTATGGTCCGATTGTTATTCCAAAGATGGGAGATAAAATTTCTCTAAGTACTGAAAACGTTGAAGGTTGGAGAACGATAATCGATAGAGAATTAGGTGCGAAGGCTGTTACGGTTGAAGGCGGAGGTGTACTGATTGAAGGAAAACGCGTAGAAAGTTACATTATAAAAAAAGATTATTATTTTATGATGGGAGACAATAGAGATGATAGCGCTGACAGCAGATTTTGGGGTTTTGTGCCGCGCGACAAAATTGTTGGACTTGCATTCTTAATTTATTGGTCTTGGGATCCATCAATTCCTTTTTCTGATTTTTTCAATCTATTAGGTTCAGTTAGAATTGGAAGAATTGCAAAGTTAGTGGATTAAGTTTTTTGTTGTTGTAAAAATTCAATTTAGAAATTGAGTATCCAAAAAAGTATGAGAAATATGGTTAAGATACTTTGCTTATTTTTTTATTTACTTTCATCATTAACTTCTGCACAATCTGACAGCTCAAATTTATCAATAAATAAGAAATTACTTTCGAGAACTCGGATAATAAATGGTGTCTCTGGTCTTTCCTTATCTAAAACTAATCAATCTGCATTATTTTATCTTAATACCAATTTTAGAAGCAGCTCTTTTACAGATATGCAAAAATTTTTTTCTATTGGTATTGCATCTGAACCTGGTGTTAATATAATATTTGCGCCAAAGGATGGAGGTATTGTATTAGTCCCTTACGGAAAAGTTGGTCCTGAAATAAGTTTAAGCAACAATTTTTTTCTGGCTGCAAATGTTGGAATGGTTGGGATAATTTTTCCACAAGTAATTGGAATCATCACATTTATTTATGGGGCAAATATTTTTTATCTGATAAAAATCTCTGAAGATAATTATATTGAACTTGAAACTGGTTTTCATTCACCGGTTCAAGCGCCAAATACAATGCTCTTTTATTTAGCTGTAGGTATTTCGTTTAATTAACTTTGCATATTAATCGAAAGGAATTCTATGAGAATTATGTTAATTACCATCTTCATGTTTTTTTTAATTCTAAGTTCATATGCTCAGAACAAGTACTACATTTATTTTAAGGATAAAGGTGTTACCGAGAATTCAAAACTCTTAAAGACTTCTGAACAATTCAAGTTAGCTGAAAAAGAGCTCACATCTGAAGCCATTGAAAGAAGAAAACAAGTTATGGGTGATAATTATATCACCTTTGAGGATCTTCCGATTAATGAAGATTATATAGATATAATATCTGAACTTGGAATCAAAATCCAAAATAATCTAAAATGGTTTAACGCAGTCACTGCCTATTTAGATGATCGGCAAATAGAATTAATCAATAAATTGCTCTTCGTTGAGAAGATAGAATTGGTAAGAACCTTCAAACAAAAACCTGAAGAATATTCCCTAACAGTTATTCAACCTTCATTAAGTAAAATAAATTTTCTACTTGATTATGGTCCTTCCTTCACTCAAAATAATTTATCAGAAATTCCAGCAGTTCATGATTTAGGAATAAAAGGGACCGATATAATTATTGGAATTCTCGATACCGGATTCAGATGGAAAACTCATCCATCACTTCAAAATAACAAAGTAATTGACGAATGGGATTTTATACAACAAGATAATAATACTGCTAATCAAGCGGGCAACGGAGATGTTCCCAATCAAGATGCTCATGGCACATCAGTTTTTTCTATAATGGCTGGAAATGCATCCGGGAGTTTAATCGGTCCAGCTTACGATGCTAAATTTTATTTAGCCAAAACAGAATATGTTCCTACAGAAACAAATGTTGAAGAAGATAACTACGCAGCCGGAATTCAATGGCTGGAATCAAAGGGAGTAGATATCACGAGCAGTTCTCTTGGCTACTCAATTTTTGATGCCGGGCAAAAATCTTACACTTTTCCAGAAATGGATGGTAAGACAACAATTGTTGCAAAAGCTGCTAACCTTTCATTCGATCGTGGTGTCTCAACATTTACTGCAGCTGGTAATGAAGGTTCTACTTCTTGGGGTGCAACTTATGGTGGAAATACCAAAGGTAAAATTATTTCACCTGGTGATGCATATAATATAATAACTGTAGGAGCAGTCGATTTTAATAACAATGTTGTTTCGTTTAGCAGTAGAGGTCCATCAGCAGATGGAAGATTTAAACCAGAAATTGTTGCAATGGGTTCTGGTGTTTATAACGCTTCAACCAGCGGAAGTTATAGTTCGGGTGGAGGAACTTCTTATGCAACTCCAATTGCAGCTGGCATTGCCGGATTATTAAAGTCAGCATTCCCACATTTGAATAACCGTCAGATTAGACAAATAATGATTGAAGCTGGTGATAATGTATCTTCTCCAAATAATGATAGAGGTTATGGATTAATTTCAGCAAAACGCGTTATAACTTTTCCTAACTTAAATAAAATTAATAACGTTTATCGGTTGAATAAAATATTCAATTCATTTACAAATGTTAAATCTAATACTGCTAAAGTGAACTATAAAGTTGGCAATGGGAGTATACAAAATGCTTCAATGATTCAAGATGGTACTTATAAATTTTATTTTGATTTCCCAGTTCAAAATGATGGACAAGAAATAAGTTTTTATTTCGTCTATGAAACATCTTCAGCAAGTATTCGTGAACCAGCAAATGGTGAATACAAATCTAAATATGGTTCTTTAATTACAACTTATAGCTTTGTTTCATCAATTGATGAAGAAATAATTCCTAATGATTACACGCTATTGCAGAACTATCCCAACCCATTTAATATTGAAACAAGAATTGAGTTTAAGTCAATCAAAGAAACAGATGCTACTGTGATAATCTATAATCTTCTAGGTCAAAAGGTCCGAACATTATTTTACGGTAAATCTCAAATTGGCACTAACTCATTTATTTGGGATGGTAAAGATAACCATGGATTAATTGTACCGAGCGGTACTTATTTTTATAGTTTATATATCGATGGAATTTTTCACAACAAAAAAATGCTGTTACTAAAATAGTAAATGGAAAAACCTAAAATAATCGAACCAGAACAAATTGAATATCTTGCTTCTATTCGAAAAGAACCGGATTCATTAATTATAGAAATGGAAGCATTTGCACTAGAGAACAAAATTCCAATATTGGATTGGAAGTCGGCAGAACTTTTGGAACAGATTGTCATAATGACCAACCCAAAAACTGTATTAGAAATTGGAACAGCAATTGCCTATTCAACTATTAGAATTGCAAAAGTTTTGAGAAAAAAAGGAATTGTGGATACTATTGAAAAAAGTTTGGATAATATTTCATTAGCTTCTGGATATATCAAAAGAGCAAAATTGAAAAAGAAAATAAATTTAATCCAAGGTGATGCACTTGAAGTGTTGCCGTCTCTTCAAAATAAATATGATTTAATATTTCTTGATGCCGATAAAGAAGATTATGAAAAATTGTTTTATTACTCTTTAATGTTGTTAAAGAAAAATGGAATTATGTTTATCGATAATCTTTTATGGCATGGTTATGTTGCTTTCTCTAAAGTTCCCACGGCATTTGAAAATTCAACAAGAATAATTCGCCAATTCAATAAAATTTTTACAGAACAAACTGCACTTAAAACTACAATAATTCCAATTGGAGATGGCATTGGCATCGGCGTAAAGGTTTGATATGGATAATCAGTTATCAACTGAAAAAATATTACTTGAGTTAGTTAAACTTTCAAATAATCAACTAACATTTAAAGAAGATCTGGCAAGAATTATAGAAATAGCTGTTATGAATAATAAAACACTACTTATTGAAGAATTATCTTTCCAAGCAAAATATTCACAAAGTTTGTTAAAAATAACTCAGACACAGAATGAAAATGTTGATGAAAAATATTTTGCAACTATCAAGGGTGAGTTTGCTTTATCAGTTGAAAAAACAAAAGCATTAATTAATAATATTTTGATTGATTCGGATAAATTCTTTTTAGAAATTTTTAATGAAAAATTTTTACAGCTATCTCAAGAATCTTTTAGTAATTTTAATAAATTGTGTAAAGACTTGGGTTACCTTAAACTTTACTTCAATGATTTAAAGAGAAAGGAATAGAGGAAAGGATTTGCTAAACACAAATCCCTTCTTAAAATTATTTACTTTTATGAAGCGTTTCCGAGTATTTTTCAGCAACTTCTTGAACTGACTTGCTAGAAATTAAATTATAGATTCTGTTTCGTAATTCCGCCCATTCTTCGTGAAGTGGACAAGGATTTTCTTCAGAGCATTCCTTTAGTCCAGTAACACATTTCAGATTAATAACTGGACCTTCAACTCGCTCTACAATTTCAAGTATAGAACTTTTCTTTGCAAGTTCTGTAATTTTGAATCCTCCGCCACGGCCTTTGAATGAATCGACATATCCATATTTCGCCATTCTTTGTAGAATTTTAGCAAGATAATGTGCTGGAATATCTTCACTTTTTGCGATTTCGGATGACATAATTAGATTGTCTTTAGATTGACGGGCTAAAAATAGAATTGCTCTAATTGCATATTCCCCGGTTTTAGTGTAAATCATATAAGCCCTCTGTTTATTTTAAAATAGAAATTATGTCAATATATTAAGAGAGGAATTTATCCTTTTAGAAATTAAGTAAATCGCCTCTCTTTGTCAATAATTAACTTAAATGAACTAACTTGATATTTACGGTGTTTTACAATCTAATGCTAATCAACTATTTTTAGTAACAATTTTCATTTCCATTATCAATTTTTATAAATGCGAGGGATTAATGGCAAAATCTTTTGAAATAGTAGAACGGATAGGTATTTCAAACACTAGTATCTCTGAAGCTGTTCAGAATTTAGTTATTGAAGCTAATAACGAATTTAAAGTTGCTTGGTTCGAAGTTATTGAACAACGTGGCAGAGTAACACAAGATGGCAAAATTGAGTTTCAAGTAACAGTAAAAATTGGCAAAAAATTATTTGAATAAAAAAAGGAGTTCAAGATGTCTTTAAAAGTTGGTGATGTTGCACCGAATTTTACATTAAGAAATGCTAATAATGAATCATTTACACTTTCCGATTATAAAGGAGAGAAAAATGTTGTTCTTTTGTTCTTCCCGGCAGTTGGTACTTCAGTTTGTGAAAAAGAATTATGTTCAACTCGCGATAGTATGAAAGATTATGAAAATTTAAATGCACAAGTATTAGCTATTAGTGTTGATGGGCCATTTGCACAAAAATTATGGACAGATAGACATCATTTTACTTTTCCATTATTGAGCGATTTTAATAAAGAAGTTTCGCCATCATATGGTGCTTTTTATGATGTGTGGTTACCTGATAAATTTGCGCTTAAAGGTGTTGCAAAAAGGTCTGCATTTGTAATCGATAAAAGTGGAGTTATTCAATACGTAGAAGTATTAGATGTTGCTGGTAATGAACCAAATTATTCAGCTATTCAAGAAACATTAAAGAAATTATCTTAAACTTAAGAGTGGATAAATTCCACCTAATCTTAATCTCATTTATTAAACCTTAAGGTAATTATGATCGAAGTCGGTAAGAAAGCTCCCTCTTTTTCACTTTTTGATTCAAGTGGGGTAAAAGTTTCGCTTAATGATTTTATTGGAAGAAAAGTCATTCTCTATTTTTATCCGAAAGATATTACACCCGGCTGTACAAAAGAAGCGTGCGACTTTAGAGATTTTTTTCCAGACTTTTCTAAATTACAAGCAGTCATTATTGGTATTAATCCAGATTCGATTGAATCACATAAAAAATTTATAGAAAAATTTAACCTTCCCTTCTTTTTACTAAGTGATTCAAATAAAGTAGTTGCAAATAAATACAATGTGTGGAAAGAAAAGAAATTTTTAGGGAAAACTTTCATGGGAGTAGAAAGATCAACTTTCCTAATTGACGAAAATGGTAGATTATTGAAAATATTTAGAAAAGTAAAAGTTGCCGGTCATGTTGATGAAATTTTAAAAATATTAAAACAAAAATAAATTTGTACTCTTATGCTATATGTTACTCGTAGAGAAGTATTTAGTGCTTCGCACAGACTTTATAAAAAAGAATTAACTGACCAAGAAAATGAAAAAATTTTTGGAAAGTGCAGCAATCCAAGTGGACATGGACATAATTATGTACTTGAAGTAATAGTCTGCGGAGAAATTAATCCTAAAACTGGTTATGTAATTGATTTAAAATTGTTAAAGAAAATAATCAGAGAAATAGTTATCAGCAAAATCGATCACAAAAATTTAAATGTAGATGTTGATTTTTTACATGGGATTATTCCTACTACTGAAAATATTGCAGTTGCAATTTGGAAACAATTGGAAAAAAGAATTCCCGATGGGAAGCTTTATTCTATTAAATTATTTGAAACAGAAAATAACTATATAGAATATAGAGGAAGTAATGAAAATTGATTTAGAAAAAATTGAAAAGAATGTTAAAGAAATCCTTGAAACGCTAGGCGAAGATGTTGAAAGAGACGGACTAAAAAAAACACCACACAGAGTTGCTAAAGCGTATAAACATTTAACTCAAGGCTATCATAAAAGCGTAGAGGAAGTACTTAATGGTGCAATTTTTGACGAGAAGTATGATGAAATGGTAATTGTTAAAGACATTGACTTTTACAGTATGTGTGAACATCATCTTTTACCCTTTTATGGCAAAGTACATGTTGCTTATATACCCAATGGTAAAATTATCGGGTTAAGCAAACTGCCAAGAGTTGTTGATGTATTTGCTAGAAGACTTCAAGTTCAAGAAAGGATGACCCAAGAAATCGCAGATACTTTTGAAAAATATCTTTTCCCAATAGGTGTTGCTGTTGTAGTAGAAGCATATCATATGTGCATGATGATGAGAGGAGTTGAAAAACAAAATTCAATCACTACAACAAGTGCAATGCACGGTGTTTTTAAAGAAGATGCTAGAACAAGATCTGAATTCTTAAACCTAATATCTCAAAAGAAAATCTAATGGACCAGAAAGAAAAAGCTGTATGGATAACTGGAGCAAGTTCTGGTATTGGAAAAGAATTAACAATTGAATTCGCAAATAATGGAATTCTTGTCATTGCAACATCGCGGAGAAAAAATCTAATTGATTCATATAAAAAAGAAATAGGCGAAAAAGCTAAAAATATTGTTTCTGGTAAATTAGATATAAGCGATCCAATGGCTGTTGAGGAGTTTTATAATTCTATTTCCAAAAAATATTTTATAAGAACGCTGATTAATAATGCCGGTGCAACTTCATTTAAAAGAGCAGAAGAAGATTCAGTTATTGAAATCAAAAATATTATCGATGTAAATTTGCTTGGTGCTATTTATAGTATCAAAAGTGTTTTGCCGGAAATGGTGAAAAATAAATCCGGGACAATTATCAATATTTTATCAGTTGTTACTAAAAAAGTATTTACAAACAGCAGTGCCTATTCAGCATCTAAACATGGTCTGCTGGCTTATTCAAATTCATTAAGAGAGGAACTAAGAGATAAGAATATTAGAATTATTAATTTTTCACCAGGTGCAACCAAAACGCCTATATGGCCTAGTGATACATTAGAGAATAATTCTCACAGAATGATTTCTCCAAATGAGTTAGCAAAATTTATTTTTCAAGTTTATTCAAACAAAGCAAATATGGTTGCCGAAGAAATTGTGGTTAGACCAATTCAAGGAGATCTTTAGAAAATTTATAAAAATAATTTTTAAAATAAAAAAGGCTGCTCATCGAGCAGCCTTTTTTGTAACTATTTACTTAATTAAATAAATATCTTACGCTGAATTGAATTCTATAAACATCTCCAACCGTAAGCGATTGGTCGAATGTTTGTGAGATCAATTTATCGTTGATAGCTCTCAATCTGTACAATGCTCTACCTTGAGAATCAGCACCTCTTGAGGTTAAAGGTTGAGTAGTAGTAAATACATTTGAAACTCCCCATTCTTTATTCAAAAAATTAGTAAAGTTTAGAATATCAGCTCTAAATTGAAGTGCATTTCTTTTTCCAAATAATTCAGTAAATACTTCTTGTGTTATGCTGAAGTCGATTCTTGAAATCATTGGGAGGAATATAGCACCACGTTCAGCGTATTTACCTCTGTTATTTTTCAAATATTCATCTTGTTGGATAAATGCTTCCCAAGCATCTTGTTGCTGAGCTACGGTAAAAGTTGTTGTAACACCAGATACAGTAACAGAGTATTGTTCAAAGTTCATCTCAGATTTGTCTTTCGGAATGTAGATCAAATCATTGCTGGTTCCGCCGTCACCATTAAGGTCACCACTGAATGTGTAATTTGTATTCCCTGGTGAAAAGTTATCCCAGAATAATGAAATTGTTGTTGCGCCAAAATCAAAGTATTCTAATCTGTAGGATAGAGAAGCAAAGAATCTGTGACCAGGGGAATTTGCAGAGAATCCTACGCCGGGATTGTTTGGGTTGCCTGGATGCTGATTATTATTCCATGAACCAAAAGCAATTGAACCTGGGTCAATTGTATTTTTTGCAACACCATAATTGTATCCAGCTTTTGCAAACCAATTATCGCTAAATGGTTTTTCAAGTGTACCGCTTATGCTCCAAGAATATCCAACATTTTGATTCTTTAATACTATTGCATTAGCTACGTGTGAATGAATTCTATTTGAAGTCCATCTTAAACGATTATCAACTCCACTAAAGTTGGATTGAGGTGCTGGTAAATTTGCATTGATGTAATATATTCCATTTACATCTCTGTTGTAAATAAATTCTGCTGTACCAACTAATCCTAATGGAAGTTTTTGGTCAACTGCAAAATTTGTTCTCCATAATTGCGGGAATCTAAAATCAGGATCTGTTAATGCTAATTCATAACTCGAAGCTGCCGCACCAGTCACATTTGTTGGCTTATAGGTATTTGGATTTGGATTGAAAGGTCTTCCGCCAGCACTTATTTCTCGGTTGGCTGGAATATTATCATACTGTTCAAATCCAGTTAACACACCGGTGTTTCCAATTTGGTTTGATATCCAAACATAGGCTGGAGGAGCAGTAAAGATTCCTGATCCGCCGCGTAATTGTGTTGAGCGATCTCCAAATAAATCCCAGTTAAAACCAAAACGAGGTGAGTAAAGAATATTAGGATCTGGTAATTTTCCGGTTTCATATTTAACTGGAAGAGGAGTTTCGTCTCTAAACAACAATTGATCAGCGTTAGTATTTGTAAATCCGGTTTCACCAAAGAATGGAACGTCTAATCTCAAGCCAAATGTTAATTTAACATCTTTTGTAGCCTGCCACTCATCTTGAATGTAAACACCAGCATATAATACTTCCAAAGGTTGAATTGGTTTTACTTGACCAGGAATATTATTATATCTTACTTGAAATCGTCGTAATCCAACTGGTGATTTTGTTCTGTTTGGATTCGCAACATAATCATTTGCATCTGTGTAGAAATCAGCAAGTGAGTTATACACATAAACACTTTGCGAGCCTGGGAAGAATACGTTTTCAGATTCATATCTTTCAAGACTCAATCCAAGTGTTAAATTATGGTCAACACCATAAATTGTGAAATTATTTTGAAGTTGGAAACTCTTGTATCGTAATTCATTATTTGGTGTAAAAGGTTCAAATCCAAATGAAGTATATGTTGATCCAGCGTTTAGAATATCAACAAATGGGAAGAATGATCCTCTCGAATCACGGCTTTCGTCATTGTATGTATATCCAATGATTAAATTGTTTGACATGTTTTTGCTGATTAAATAGTTCCATTCGCCAATTATCGAGCGGATATTCTCCATAATTTTGTAGTTAGAATTTTGGAAGTTAAGAGCATCAATTCTTGATCTTCTATTTCCAAATCCTAATGAAGAAGAGTTTGATACAAGTACATCCGTATCAGAATCTAAATGAACATATCTTAAGCTAAATTTATTTTGTTCATCTAAGTTGTAATCAAACTTAGCAATAAATCTCATAGCTGGTGTTTCATGATCATAACCTTGCCATGGTCCAGTATCGTAATTGAATTTTGTTTTTAGGAAATTGCTTAGAGTTACCATATCAGATTCAAGTACTCTTGTAATATTTCCACCGGCTGTTTGCCCTGGTAATTGGGCTAAGTATGTTGTTCCTGGATCGGTTAATACATCGCTTTCAAAATTGAAGAAGAAGAATAATTTATTTTGAATTATTGGACCGCCAATACGAACACCAAATTGGCTGTAATCAAATGTACCTGGTTTAAATTCAAGAGCTTTAGCTTTTGTACCAACTAAATCTTGATTTCGGAATTGATAATAAACGGATCCGGTATATTCATTAGTACCGCTCTTTGTTACGGTATTAACGCCAGCACCAACGAAGTGACCTTGGCGAACGTCAAAAGGCGCAACGTTTACCTGAACTTGTTCAACTGCATCTAATGCAATTGGAGAAACTCCAGTTCTATCACCTGGTTGACCAGCTAAACCAAATGAATTATTGAAGTAAGATCCGTCAACTGTCATATTATTTAGACGATTATCTTGGCCAGCGAATGAAGTTCCAGCTGCTTGTGGCGTAAGTCGTGTGAAGTCAGAGATTCTTCTTGAAATTGTTGGAAGAACTTCCAACGCTTCTTTTCCAACAGATGTTGCAGCCCCGGTTCTATCAGAACTAAATACTGCATCACGGCGGCCAGTAACTGTTACTTCGCCAAGACCAACTGCAGTATCACGCATTGTAAATTTAAGGTCAGCAGAAACGCCAAGCGTTAGAAAAAGGTTTTCCACCATTTGGTTTTCAAAACCAACATAAGATACAGTCACCTTATATGGTCCGCCAACTCTCAAACCAATGATATTAAATTTTCCATCTTCACGGGAGGTAGTTCCATATTGAGTACCCGATAGTTGATGAACAGCAATTATGTTAGCTCCAGGAAGAGCATTGCCATTCTGGTCTAATACTTCACCAGCCATAGATGAAGTAGTAACACCTTGTGCAAAATTTAAGGAACTACAAATGAAAATGGCTAAGAGTGTAAAACTCAAAAACCACAGTTTACTTTTGATCATACTTACTCCTTTTGATGGGTTGATGTTTCGATGAATTATTTAATTAACATTTTAAATGGAAAGCTTAAAATCTATGGTAAGAAATATAGCTAAAGAATGATGTGTTGTCATCAAAAATAAAAAAAAATTTTTGAGGGTATTGACTTTGAATATTACTTGACTAAATTCACTTAATTAAAAATTGGATTTTTCTTTTAGTTGACTTTCAAATAGAAAAATTGTCTGAATAAAACGAAAAAGCCCCAAATAGTTGGGGCTTTTTATAATT
>VGVY01000030.1 GCA_016873835.1 Ignavibacteria bacterium | reverse complement strand
AATACAAAACCCCGGGCACTTATAATTGCGAATGGAGAATTGCGAATTCGGAATTATCAAGCGGAATTTATTTTTATAAACTAGTAGCTGGTAATTTTTCTAAAATGAAGAAGATGGTATTAATAAAGTAATTACAAACTAAACTGTCTCAAAAAAAATTAAAAAATATGAAACCCGAAAGACTGTTATCGCTTGATGCTTTTAGAGGCTTCACAATTGCCGGAATGATAATGGTTAATAATCCCGGTTCGTGGGAATATGTTTATCCTCAACTTCGGCATGCGGATTGGCATGGCTGGACTTTCACAGATTTTGTCTTCCCTTTCTTTTTGTGGATTGTTGGTGTTACAATGACATTCTCTTTTGCGGTTAGAATTTCTAAAGGGGATTCCAACCGAAAATTAATATTAAATGTAGTGCGGCGTTCCGCAATTATTTTCGCCTTGGGATTATTTTTAACCGGATTTCCATTTGGTTTTCTGTGGGATCATCAATTTAGTTTTTCTACTATAAGAATTCCGGGCGTTCTTCAAAGAATTGCAGTATGTTATTTGATAAGCTCTATAATTTATATTTATACTTCTCGCAGAGGACAAATTATATCGATTGCACTCCTTTTTCTTTCTTATTGGCTAATGATGTTTTACATTCCGATTCCTGAATTTGGAGCTGGTTTATTTGAGAAGGGTAAAAACTTTGCGGCATATATTGATTCACTTTTCTTGAGCGGTCACATGTGGAGAGCTACAAAAACATGGGACCCGGAAGGATTAATAAGTACCATTCCAGCAATCGCAACAACATTGCTTGGAGCAATAACCGGAGATTACATTAGAAAATCTGAACACAGCAAGATTGAAAAATCTGCTTGGATGTTTGTCGCTGGCGCCATTATGTTATTAATCGGTGCAGCTCTCGATATGTGGATGCCAATAAATAAAAGTTTATGGACGGTTTCTTACTCAATATTTATTGGTGGTTGGGCGCTCTGCCTATTTGGGATTTTTTATTTTCTAATTGATGCAAAAGGAATTAAAACCTGGTCTCAACCATTTGTAGTTTATGGAATGAATGCGATTTTTGTTTATGTGCTTTCCGGGGTTGTTGCAAAATCAATTGGATTATGGAAATTTAATGTACGGTTGAGCGATGGAACATTTTCAACAATATCATTAAAGTCTATAATCATGCAGAATATTTTCGATCCACTTTTTTCTCCAATTAATTCTTCACTCGCTTTCGCAGTCTTTTTTATTGCTGTTATGTATTTAGTCGTTTGGATATTATACAAGAAAAAGATCTTTATTAAAGTTTAGCCACGGAAGCTAAAAAAATACTTAAATAATAAATTTATCAGTTACATTCTCTACAAAAATTTTTATTATGTAGTCGAAATTCCTCCCGTTGAATAATCTTACTTCGAATAAATTTCCTTTTTTGAACTGATATTTATTGCGGATAAAATTCGCATTTATGACCGGAGGATTTATGTTACGATTATTGAAAATTTTTTCGTTTCTCTTTTTTATTTTTTTTGTTCTCATAACTTATCCTCTTCACGCACAAAATCAAATGAACCGCGCAATTCATATGGGCGGCAACTGGGGAGAAAACCGTTCCAGAGGAATTGCAACTCAGCCAGAGGATTATTACGCATTTTTAAGAAACACTAGTGTTAACTGGGCCGGCATAACTGTCGGGCTTCGTTTAGAACACAGTATGGATTCGACGGTTGAAAAAAATTACAGCGAGAGTTTAACTGTTCCAACGTTTAGAGACGGACCATTAAAGGAAGCAATAAGAGGTTTTAAAAACAGAAAGATAAAAGTTATGCTTTCGCTTGCACTGGAATCAGAGGCGGCACAACATCCTCAATATCCATTTCAAAGATGGCAGCTGGGTGATCCAAAAGCATATCAAACCGATCTACAATTAGAGCCGGTTGATGGTTCGTTGAATATTCCAACAACAACAAAACTTAAGTGGCGTAAATCTAATTACTCAGATTATTATGAAGTTGAGGTTTCGATAAATCCAATTTTAAGGTGGCGAAAGATTAATGAAGCGGTTAATTACGCACTGCAAGTCTCAACTCAATCAAACTTTTCATCTTTATACTATAATAATTCTTCTGTAGCTGATACTTTTATAACTCTCCAAAATCTTTCGAACAGCACTTTATATTATTGGAGAGTGAATGCGAAAAACAGCGCCGGAACAAGCGGCTGGTCTCAGACTTTTTCTTTCACAACAAAATATCTGGTTGGTGTTGAAGAAGAATATCAAATTATTACGGAATTCAAACTCTATCAAAATTATCCCAATCCATTCAATCCAAGTACAATAATTTCATATGTCATTCCATCTGTAGAGACGTCCCGTGGGACGTCTTTACATTATGTAACTCTAAAGATCTATGATCTGCTTGGGAGAGAAATTGCAGCTTTAGTTGAAGAATACAAACAACCAGGGAAATATTCAGAAACATTTAATGTAAAGACGAGCTATAGCGCGTCTTTACAAAAAAGATTCGCCTCTGGTGTATATTTTTATATACTTACGGCCGGTTCTTTTTCTCAATCAAAAAAGATACTACTATTGCATTAAATATCATTTCTTAATTTAAAAATTACTATTAACAAAATTCTTTTTCTAACCGCAAAGTAGGTATTTTTGCACATCAATAAATTAAAATGAACTAGTGCTTTGAACATCTTTCTTCCCGGCGGCAAAAAGCAGTTAGAATTTCTTTACGACAATTATAAAGAATCGCCAAGGTCAATTTTAGTTATTGGATCTGTTAGTGAATCAATAGCCAACAGTCTCTCCATAAAATACAAAACCAAAGTAGATTTAATAGTTGGCGATTATGAATCCTTGCTCAATTCCAAGCTGGGGGTTTCACAAACAACACGATTGCGTTTAATGAATTATGACGCAACTGATTTTGAAAGTGGATCGTTCGATTTAATTTATGCTCAAGCTTCTATTTCAATCACAAACAGAAATAAAATAATTAAAGAGTTGTCTAGAATTTTAAAACGCGGAGGAGTTTTCTGTGTGGGTGAAATTGTTACTTTACAAAAAACATTCCCTCCTTTTGTAAAAAATATTTTAGATTCTTCTGACCTTTTGCCTTTACGGTTAGATGAAGTTGATAAGTATTATATAGATAGAAAATTTTCCATCCAAGCAAAAATAAACTTATCAAATACTTTGAAAGAATATTACACAAAGAGCTCTGAAAGCTTACGTGATTCAATTAAAGAATTTAAGGAAAACGAGAAAAGCTACTTTAGGAAAGTAATAAATAGAATTAGCCACGAATCAAATGCATATTTAAAACTAGGCGGCGATAAATACTGGGGACTTTATTCTTTACTGCTCAAAAAGGAGACTCCTTGAAAAAAGGGACAATTCTCAATCTAGAAATAACCGGTTATGCTTTCGAAGGAAAGGGAATAGCAAAGATTCTTAACGAAACTCACTCTTCTGATGAAAAACCAAAAAAATTCGTTGTGTTTGTAAAAGGAACTTATCCGGGAGACAAAATAACAGCACAAATTTCAAAGGTGAAAAAAAGTTATGCCGAAGCAAAACTACTAAACATTATTTACCCTTCAAAGCATAGAACAAATCCGAAATGCAGTTTCTTTGGAACATGCGGAGGATGTCAGCAGCAAGATTTAATATACGATCAACAGCTCAAATTCAAAGAAGAACAAGTAAGAGAAATATTTGAAAGAATTGGCGGTTTCAATGAAGTTGAAATGCTGCCTATCATGTCTTCTGCGAAAGAATATTTCTACAGAAACAAAATGGAATTTTCTTTTGCTCGCAAACGATGGTTAACACCTGAAGAAATTTCATCTATGCAAGAAATTTCCGATAGGGAATTTGCTTTGGGCTTACACATCCCCGGTTTATTCGACAAAGTTATAAACATAAATCGATGCTTTCTACAGTCTGAATTAAGCAATGATATTTTAAACTTCACAAAAACTTTTTTCCGAGAGGAGGCTACGTCAATTTATTCTACACAAGACCACGAAGGATATCTAAGAAATCTCGTAATTAGGCAATCCTCCCACCTAAAAGACTTGATGGTTAATTTGGTAACTTCAACAGAGAATGAACGTTTGTTCATAAATTATACTGAAAAACTAAAAAGTAAATTTCCAGAAATAACAACGGTTGTAAACAACATCAATATTAAGAAAGCACTTGTTGCTATTGGTGATTATGAGAAAGTTTTTTATGGATCGGGATATATTTACGACTTAATAGGAGAGTTCAAATTTAGGATAAGCGCAAATTCTTTTTTTCAGACTAATACTCATCAAGCAGAAAAATTATACCAAACTGCGCTGGGCTTTGCCAATTTCGGCGGCGATGAAATAGTTTATGATTTATACTCCGGAGCTGGGACAATTCCAATTTATTTATCTAAACATGTGAAAAAAATCTATGGTTTTGAAAGCGTGCAGTCTGCAATAGACGATGCATTAATTAACGCAGAAATAAATTCTGTGAAAATTTTCACGCCAATACTGGCAGACCTCAACAAATCATTTTTGCCAATAGTCGATACAAAAAATCTTCCGAAGCCTTCTGTTATAATTGCAGATCCGCCGAGAAGCGGAATGAATCCGAAAACTGTAAATGATATTATCCAACTAGGGCCAGAAAAAATTATTTACATAAGCTGCAATCCGGCAACACAAGCAAGAGACATTAAGCTGCTTTGCGAGGAAAAATACTATTTAGTTATGTTGCAACCGGTTGATATGTTTCCCCAAACATACCATATTGAGAGTGTTGCATTGTTAGTAAAAAAATAATTTTGTAGGCCGGCTTTATACTGTCCGCAATCCCACTTACTTTTTTCTATCGGTATTGGGAATTCCAAGCTGCCCGGAAATTTTTCCAAACGTTTCTAAATTTATTTTGCCAACAATATTTACAAAAGTTGCTTTTGCATTCCTATCAAGGGCAATTAGCAGAAGCCCTAGGTATTCTCCATTAGAACCTTCTTTAACATAAATATTAGCATAGCGGCCGCGATTTTTTGTTTTGATTATGCTGCTCCATTTTTGCGATTGAAGCTTTTTATTCATTGATTCAAAGTCCGCTTCTATTTGCAGAGAATCTTTTTTCTCCGTTTGATATTCATTTACCCTTACAAGCTTTAAAGCATCTAGCACGGTCGAAATTCCTTCTTTGTCATCCTTGGTCATTTTCGAAATCATTTTAAGCATCGGTTCTTCAAGATAGACCTCTGTTATTGCGTTCCCCAGTTTAACGGTTAATTCTTTTTCGTAATTAAAAAACCCCGGCTCTTTCGTGTAGTCAGTAGTTTGTGCATATAATGTTGCGCATAGAAAAAGCGCAACTGTAAAAAATGCTTTTTTGGTTTTCATTTTTTGTCTCCTTCTTTGAATAATAAATTAATTATATCAAAACCTTCATTTATCGGTGCGCCCACTTTCTCGCCAAGCACTTCTTCTTCAAAAGTGATTTTGGTGTCGTTAAAAACTTTCCCGATAATGGCAAATGCTTGTTTTGCTTTTTGATGTGCACTTTCAATCTCTGTTTGACTATATTGATATTCAACCGTTCTTGTTTGTAAAAAGGAAACAACTAACATTCCAACTAAGAGAATTACAGCCGCTGTTGAAATAATCGGTTTGTTAACGACGATGTTCAATAAGTCTATTACAAAATTATTTTTTAGCTCAATTTTTTCTATTGCTTCATTTTTTAATGAATGAGGCTGTGCGTTGGAATAAACCTCTTCTTGAATTTTATGAACTTCGGATGCGGTAGATTTAAACGAATCGAGAATCGCCTTAATTTTTTTATTTCGCTTTGCTGCCATCATGACCCTTATCTTATCCCAAATGCTTGCGTCATTGTAGGCGACTGAAATAATTTTATCTAGCATCTGCTCGCTAATTTCGGATTCAATCTGCTTCATACTTTTTTAATTCCTTTTGTAAATTTTTTCGTGCTCTTAATAAGTATACTTTTACACTATTAATCGGCATTTTTAAAGAAATACTTATCTCTTTGTATTTTAAGCCTTGAATCTCATACATCACAAAAACACTTTTTAGATTTTCGGGCAATCTGATAATCTCTTCTTTTATTTTTTCATAAACCATTTTATTGTGAACTATGCTTGATGGATCATCAGAATTACTTTTATTCGAAAAAGAACCTTCAAAATCCTCGCTCAGGTCTACTTCTCTTTTGTTGTTGATGGCGCGCTTGCGTAAATAGTCAATACACAAGTTATTGGTCGTTTTCATAATCCATGTTTTTGCGGCAAGTGCATTAACTTGATCGATATTTTTCCAGATTTTAATCATAACTTCCTGAGTAACTTCTTCTGCATCTATCTTGTTTCTTAACATATAAATTGAATAGGTATAAATTTTATTTTTATACTGCTGAATGAGAAATTTATATTTAGGTTTATCAAGCATTCCGTTTTCACTATTAAAGACGAAATAAACTGTTATCTTGTTACAGAATCTTGTATTTTTTCTTAACAAACCCAAGAGGGAAATTATCATGGCAGAACAAAAACCCGAAATTGGTTCAATTGGCTGGATTGACTTAACTGTAACAAACGCACAAGAAATACGTGATTTTTACTCAAAAATTGCCGGCTGGAATTACGAGAGTCTCAGCATGGGAGAGTATGAGGATTATGTTATGCTTCAACCATCTTCGAAAACTCCAGCTGCCGGTATCTGTCATAAAAGAGGTGCAAACGCCGGGCTGCCTTCTCAATGGTTAATTTACATTACGGTTGCAAATATTGAAGAAAGCGTAAAATCATGTGAACCTCTTGGCGGTAAATTGATAGCTCCAATAAGAAATTATGCTGAAATGGGAAAGTATTGTGTAATTGAAGATCCCGCGGGTTCTGTTTGCGCCCTTTTTGAAGCCAAATAGTTAAATTGAAATGTACTCGAAAGAAGAAATAGAAAAAATATTTAGATATTCCAGTATTCCGGATGAATTGTTCGATGCATTTAAGGAATCCTTGGGCTTACAACTAAAAGATGTTGAGCTTTATAAAATATTTCTATGTAATCCGGTAAACACTGCGGATGAAATAAAAATGTATGTGGAAAAACTCATTAAAGAATTTCCACAAAATGAATATGAATTGTATATGTGGGTTGGTCAATTATTCGAAAGCTTTCGTCCGGATTATGAGCGTCTTGAAGACTCGTTTAATTTTTATGTTCGTGCATACAATAAAGACAAAACAAATGCTACGCCAATACTAAAAATTATCAACCTTTACAGTTTTGAAATTGATTTCCCTTTAAACAAAAAAATAATTGAAGCTGCGGAAGATAATGTTGTTTCATTACATCAGAAGAGTAAAGTTTATTCCGCTCTTTCAAGTTTATATGGAAAAATTGGTAATGTAGAATTAGAAGTTAAATATTATGCTCTAGCCGAGAAGGCGGCGGAAAGAGAAAGCTAAGTTTTTACTGTGCAGTATAATACTGCTGCAATTTGCTAATAGTAATAGCCTATCGTGAAATAGAAAAATGTTTGTCCCCAGACAATTTTATTCTTAGGTATTGCGTCCTTCAAATAAAAACTTTTTCCAACTGAAAAATCTGCTGGTCCAATTGGGGTATCAAATGCAAGTGAAAGCCCTACTCCATGCCGTAGATCATTAAATCTAATTTGTTCTCGCTCATTCCAAATTGAACCGAGGTCATAGCGAGTTTTTAAATACGTATCAAAAAATAATTTTATTGGTAGTTTATATCTATACTCTAAAGAAGCAGTAAAAATTTGCCTCCCCCTAAACTCATCATCACGAAAACCATAAAATGAATTTTGACCGCCAAATGAAAATTGCTGGCTTAAAGGTAGTGTCTCGTCAGCAAAACCGATCATTGTTCTAAAAGAAATTGTATGAAGAGAATTATGAAGAGTAGAAATGCTTTTGTAATCAAAGAAAATTTTTGTGTAACCAATATCTCCGCCAAGAGCTGTTTGTGCGGTTTCATAGAAGGCTTTAACTAAAAATCCTTCTGTTGGATACGGGTATTGATTTTGAGAATCGATTGAAAGCGAAACTCTTAAGCTAGAAATATTATCCTTATAGGCGGTTTCAAAATAGTTTGACTTGTTTTTAATTTCATCTCGCTGGTACTTTCCTTCAATTAATAAATTACCAAATCTGCCAACTTGAGTACCAATACCAAAAGAGCCTCCATAATAAATTTGGCGGTATTCTCCAGTTTTACTTCTCGAGAAACGATTATGAGCTTTTGCAGAGTCGTATTTGTAAACATTAACATCGCTGAATTCATAAAATGCACGGATTTTGTATGTTAGATATGAATCAAAAACTCTATTCGCGCGGTGTTCTAAAATATATGACCTATTTCTCAATCCTCCAGAAAAAATTGCACCGAGCTCTGTTCCCGTTCCGTATACATTTTCGTCCCGAATATCAAAAGAAAGCTGTGTAAAATTTTCATTATCTATTCGCATTCCAAATCTTACAATGCTTGAGGGTCGTTCCAGCACTTTTATTTTAAGTTCATTCTCTTCTCCATTTTTATCGACACCAATTTCAATCTGTTCGAACAAGTTTGTGCTTCTTAAATTAGTAAGACCTTTCTCAGCGATTGTTGATAGTAACGGTTCTCCAGTTTTGATTGGAAATTCTCTATATATAATTTGTTCATTGGTTTTGGCGTTTCCATTAACAGTAATTTTGAAAATTTTCCCTTCATTGATTGATACGTGAAGCGTTTGTGTTGATTCATCAAATTCAACTTTTTCTATCCGAGCTGCAATAAATCCTTTTAAGCGATACTCTCTTAATACCGAAAGTAAAACTTCATATACTGCATTCGGATTATATGGCTTGCCCATCAAAGCAACAAACTTAGGCGTAATTGTTTCTCCTTCAATTAAAGAAATTCCAGAATAGTCGCAGTATTTAACTTCTAAATTCTCAAAAGTTTTAATCGTCAAAAATGATGCATTGCTTCCAACTTCAACTTCAGCAAATATGTCTTTATATTGTCCGGTACTTTGATATTTCCATATATGATAAAGCAATTCCTTGTTTGAAATTGAATCTAATTTTGAAAGTGTTGACATTAATTCGTAAGTCATTCCGGGCGGGGCTTCTTTAACAACAACTTTGCTGTAAAATATTTCATCACTGCTAAGATTTTTCATAAACTGTCTTTTAAATTCGCTTTCAATAAAGTGCATATTTTGTAAAGCAGCATTATATCCTTTGTCAATTAAATTGCCAATGTTGTTAAAGTCCGTGTTTTTTATTTCCGGGAGTTCCGGCTGAATGATGAAATCGGCTTCTTCCAACTGCTGTTCATTTATGATTTGCATTGGAATGCTAATTAACTGATCTGCAATTACCCATGGATAGTTCAATTCGCTTTCGCTGTATAATGGGCTAACTGCATTACATGCTATTACAATATCTGCACCAAGTTTACGAGTTTCTTTAACTGGAATGTTTGCAACTAATCCTCCATCGACTAACAGAAGTGTATCGCTTTTTACCGGAGGCAAAAGTAAGGTAACGCTCGAGCTTGCTTGCATAGAGAGACTTAACGGACCTTTATCAAGAAGAACTTGTCTGCCATTAACAAGATCTGTGCTTACGGCTCTGTACAAAAATCTTAAATTGTCATAATTATCAGTTGATTGAATTGGAGCGTTGACTGAGAGCAAATTTAAGAAGTTTGCACCGCGCAAACCGGAATTTAGAGATTTTGGGAAAATCGGCTTCAAACCATCTAGTCTTAATGATAACATTGCCCGATCTTCGGTCAATTTTTGATCAACAAACAATTCATTTCTTTTCGATTGCTCAGCAGAAAAGAGATCAATCCAGTTTGTATTTCTTGCAATTGAATCGAGTTCGTCAATTGAATAACCGGCAGAATAAAGTCCTCCAATAATACTTCCCATACTTGTTCCGACAATTATTTCAATTGGAATATTTTTTTCATGAAGTGCGCGAATCATTCCAACTTGAGATATAGCTCTTGCGCCGCCGCCAGATAACGCAAGTCCAACTTTAGGAAGGTTTGCTGGAATATATTCAGCCAACCCATAGGGAAGTTGTTTGCCAATTAATTCTAACCGAAGAGTATCTTTACGCTGTGGGAATAAAAGTGCAGTAAACAAAAAAAATAAAATCAGTATTTGTTTTGCTCGCTGCATATATTTTACTATTGAAAATGTATTGAGCAACAATTTTTTGTTTTTTATTTCCAAATTACAAAAAAGACTTAATCATTACTTTCTAAATCTCTTTCGCAAAATTAATCTAACTCTATCTTTTTTTGCCGGCGCCTTTTCTTTGTTCATGAGCTTGCTTTTCTGCGGCTTCCATCATTCTAGCCATAAATCCTTTTTTCTGTTTCGGATTTGCAACCGGAACAAGCTCTATATCATCTTTTCTATGATTAACATAATATTGCTGACCAATTGATAAAAGATTAAACATCATATAATATAGATTAAGTCCAGAAGGGAAAGTCATAAACATAAGCGTAAACATAACCGGCATTATATAAACTATTGCTTTTTGTGAAGGATCTTTAACGCTCATTTTCTGCTGAATGAACATTGTAATCCCTAACCCCAATGCGAGTCCGCTTATGACATCTATTCCAAACAGAGGAATTTTAAATGGAAGCCTTGCAATCACATCGGGCTGTGAAAGATTATCAATCCAAAGCGCAAATGGTTTCTGCCGAATATCAATAGCAACATTAAATAAGCTCCACAATGCAATCAAAATTGGCATCTGAAAAAAGAGTGGCAAGCAGCCACCCATCGGATTAATTCCATAGGTGGAATAAAGCTTCATCGTTTCTTTCTGAACTTTCTGCGGATCGTCTTTGTGTTTCTCTTTTAACTCTGCAATTTTAGGCTGAAGGAGCTGCATTTTTTTCATTGACTTCAAACTCTGCCGAGTTAAAGGGTGCAATGCAATTTTTATTATGATGGAAAAAATAATTATAACAAGACCGTAATTTGGAATAATGCTGTGTAAAAATTGAAGCAAGGGGAGAAGCACATATTCAGAAATTGGGCGTATAATAAATTTAAGCCCAAAGAAACTGCCAAAATCAACAACGGTTTCAAAATTTCTTCCGTAATTTTTTAATAAATCATAATCAATTGGACCTAAGTACAACAAAAAGGAGTCTTTCTGAATTTTTTGATTCTTAAACGGAATCTTTAAACTCGCACTGTAATATTCACGCGTACCATCAAGTAAATTAACATGTGTTCCTTCAAAGTACGCGCCGCCCTCATCATTTGGAAGGTTAGGAGAAATAACGGCAGCAAAGTATTTATTCTTTACTGCAACCCAATCAACTTTGCCGTTAATATCTTTTGTTTCTTTTTCGCCGGGTGATGTTGCATCAACAATTACTTGTTCTTCTCCAGAAAAAGCACTTGCATTAGAATAATTTGCTTCGTCTACTGAATTTTTTTCTACAAAGTTTAATCCGTTCGACCACACTACATCATAACGAAAACTGCTAATTACGTCGTCCATATTCTCAAATTCAACATCAACTTTGCTTGAATAATCGTTTCCATAAATAATAAAATTCTTTCTAATGAATTTGTTGTTTGCTGCTTCAAATTCATAATTGATCACAAGAGAATCTTCGGCAGAAAGTTTGTAGTAATAATTTTTTAGATTGGATTTAAAATCGAGAGACGATGTATTAACTAATTTACCTTCTTTCGTTACAAACAAAATATTGAAATCGCCGCCATCTTTCGAGTTAACAAGCTGAACATGTTTATCATAAAAATTGGTTGTATCCTTTATATCGTCTCTGTACCAAGTTCCAAACTCTTTTAGATAATATTTTCTAATTCTCGCCCCTTTGCTTGTAAGTTCAATTCTAGTTAAATCAGTGTCGATTGTAACAATCTCTTCTTGCCTTGAAGGCATGTTGCCAAAAGGAGTTTCTTCTTTTTTAATTTCTTCTTGTTCCTTTTGTGCTGCCGCTGGGGTTTGAACATCCTTTGTTAAAGTATCTTGAAATACTTGGGTTGTGTCTGCTTGTTTCTTTTGTGGTGGGGGAGGTGTTGGCGAATTAAAATAAAGCCATACAACTAAAATTACACCTATTAATATAAAAGCGGCTGTAGTCTGTTTGTCCATTCAATTACCTATAATTATTTTAATGGGTCGTAACCCCCTTTATTAAAGGGATTACATCGTAAAATCCGCCAAACTGCTTTCGCGCCACCTTTTATTGAGCCGTATTTAGTAATAGATTGTACGGCATACTCAGAACACGTTGGATAAAAACGGCAAGATGGGGGAAACAGTGGAGAAATCAATTTCTGATAAAACTTAATTATATAAATAAATACTGAACGCATCTTACAATATTTTTCTAATCCGATTTAAAAGATCCAATACATCGGGCATCATTTCTACTAAGGAAATATTTTTATTGAATTCTTGATTAATCGTATTAGGGGAAAAAACTATAAACAGCAAAACTTTTTCCTCGTATACCAGTTCTGTTAAATTGCTTTTATTTAATCTAAAGGATTCTCGCAATAGCCGTTTAATCCTATTTCTCCAAACCGCAGAACCGGATTTCTTTGAAACAGCAAAAGCAGTTTTAATCCCAATATTATCAGGATTACGGTCAATAAAACAAATTGCTTTAAGTCTATTGGACGAGGAAAATAGAACTTCTCCGCGCGAGTAAATTAAATCAAAATACTTTTTATTTTTGATTCTTTCTTTTGAAGAAAGACCGAATTGCTTCAATTATTTTTCGTCACTGACGGTTAATTTTTTTCTACCTTTAGCTCTTCTGCTCGCAAGAACTTTTCTGCCGTTCTTGGACGCCATTCTTTCACGAAATCCGTGCTTGTTCTTTCTTTTTCTATTGCTTGGCTGATATGTGCGCTTCATTATTTCCCTTTATTTCATATTGAAAGTGGGCAAAATTAAACAAAAAACGGCTAAATACCAAAGTTAAAGGGCTTTTTAAAAGAGGAAGGCGGAAATCCTGATGAACAGTCCAGCCGAAGTACTGATCACCAAAATAACCGCCGCCGTTTAGAAAGTATGTATTTCCGCTCGCCGAAAAGCGGTTAATCTTTCTTTTTAGGGTGTTTTATTTACTTTATATTGGACAATCTGTATGCCATGTAAATGTTTTGAAATTGGCTAAAATTCTAAGATTTTTAAAGAATTAAATGTTTCAAAATGGTGAGTATACCAAAAGGAGGCAGCTCTAATTGGTTTATTTTATTAAATAAAGGGAGTCCTTTTTTTCCGGTTGCAAGCTCTATAAGTTTAACTAGGCTTTGTTTTTCGCCAAGAGCAATTAGTTTATCTTCATTATCTATAGTACCTGAAGACCCTGGATTAAAAATGACGCTTCCATCTTTCTTAAAAATTGAGACATGATAATATTAAATTCTTTTCTTATAGTAAGCTCGGCAAGAGTCTTATCTAAAAGCGTTGGGCTGGTATCAACATTTATCTCCTCAATGTTAAGGTCGATTTTTTTATCTTTGCAACAATGTCAATAAATTCAACTACGCTCGGTCGCAGAAGTAATTCAGCCATTCTTGTCCCGCCAGTCTCATAAGGTTTAACCACTCTATTTGCACCAGCTTTAATTAATTTTGATTCTGTTTCTTCTTCAACGGCTCTGGCAACAATAAAAATTTCCGGGTTTAAAACTTTAGCAGAAAGAGTTGTAAAAACATTTTCAGCATCGTTCATTAAAACGGCCACCAATCCTTTTGCTCTTTTTATTCAAGCCTAGAGTAGTGCGTGGTCATGTGTGGCATCATCGTTAACAAATTAATATCCTAATTCAATAAGCCGATCAATTTTATCCGGATCATTTTCTATGACAACAAAATCTGCTTTCTCTTCCGCAAGTTCTTCGCAAATATATTTACCCATTCTTCCGTATCCGCAAACAATAAAATGATTTTTAAGTTCTTCTACTTTTTTACTCATTCGACTTCTCCTTAAAAATTGTGTTTCAATTAAAGTCTGTGCAGCTTTTCCGCCGATGTATGCTAATTAACCAATTCCTAATACTATTACAAAAATTGTAAATGCTTTACCGGAATTTGATAATGGATGAACTTCTTTTAAGCCAGTTGTCATGATAGTAATTATCGTCATATAAACAGAGTCAAAAAAATGCCAGCTTTCAATTAAAGTATAGTCAACTGAACCAAATAAAACAGCAACAATAAAAGCAACAATCCAATTTTTATTTCGTTAACTGTTTTGTTCAATGCGATAGTCCTATTAAATTTTCCTTAATTACATTTTAACTTTTTATTTCGATCTCTTTAAGAACAATTTTAATGAATATACATTTTAAAAAAGTAAAGGCGGCATTAAGCCGCCTTTACATACTCCGTTCTATCCTTAATTAAATCATTACTTCATTAATATCATCTTCTTGCTTAGGTTCACGTTGTTGCCGATTAACTTGTAAACATAGATGCCTGATGATAAGTTGTTTGCATCAAAGTCTACTTTGTGAATTCCAGCTGATAAATCTCTATCAACTAATGTTGCAACGTCTTGACCAAGCATGTTATATACTTTCAATATGTACTTGCCAGCATCAGGTACAACAAACTGAATAGTTGTACTTGGATTGAATGGATTAGGATAGTTCTGGCTTAATTCTAATTTTGTCGGCATATTTTCATCATCAACTCCAGTTGCGCCATTGCCAGATCTCGAGAAGAATACTTGGCCTTCTTTAGTTCCCACAAAGATGTCATCGGAGTTTGGATTGATTACTAATGTGCTAACTCCAAGTCCGCCCATGCCAAGTGATGTCCATGTATTACCATGATCTGTTGAAGAGAATACTCCGCCAGTCCATGAAGCTACATATATCTTAGTACTTGATGTTGCAATCGAGTAAACAAATTGTACACTAAGACTTAACTTCGACCAGCTTGCGCCGTTATCAGTTGAGCGATACAAACCATCGCCGTATGAAGAAGCGAACACTGCATTAGCAGTTGCGCCAAGCGCCCAGATAACATTGTTGCCAACATCTGTTTTAATCCAATTAGCACCGCCATCTGTTGATCTGAATACACCGCCGCCAACTGTACCGCAGAATAATGTTGTTCCTTTTACGGTTAATGATTGTATTGTTAAGAAGTAACTCAGCCCATTATTTACTGGGGTCCATGTTGTTCCGTTATCTACAGATTTGTAGACGCCAAATCCCCAGGTTCCGGCATAGATTGCGCTGCCGCTTGCTGTAAGAGCATGCACATCCATTCCGGTTAGTGAAGTAAGAGCCCAAGTTGTTCCGTTATATTTGTAAACGCCTTGTTCGGTTGCTGCAAAGATGAATCCGCCGCTTGCTTGCAATGACCAGATGAATGACACTGTCATACTGTTGTTAATTCTTACCCATGTTTGGCCATTGTTGGTTGATCTGTAGATCTTTCCACCCCAAGTGCCGGCATACATACTATTATTATAATAGATTAATGAGTAAACAATTTCTCCGGCGCTAAAGCCGTTTACTTCTTGCCAGCCGTTTCCATTATTTCCTCCGCCAGTGCTTCCGCTTGTGAATATTACAGTAACACTTCCACTATTATTGTTTGGATTAGGATCAGTTGTAATTACTGAATGAACTGACGCAATATTTGTAACTTCTTTTTCGCTTGGAATATTTCCAATGAATGGAGCTAAGTTCATCTGACCCATTCCATATAAGAATTTACAGATCATCTGACCATTTATAACTCCAGCAACAAAGTTGATATTAGCTTTTGGTGCAAGAACTGAACCGCGAATATCAATTCCTTGAATTGTCATGCTAGTTGCTTGATAGAAATTATAGAGAACATTTCCAATTGCAGTTCCGTTTACTGTCAATCCGCCAGTCCAGTTTACAGTTGTACCGTCAATATTAACAAGAACAACTGAGCCGTTTGGAACTGTTATGCTCATATTGTTTGCAGTAGAAAGATTTGCACCGCTAACTTTAAATACGTTCAAGAAAGGATCGGTTCCGGTTAGAGTTAATCCTCCCCATTGGAATGTTGTTGTACCGTTAACTGCATAAACACTTAATGCAGAGCTAAGATTATTGAGATATGCTTCTGCAGCGTTGAAATCAATAGGATTGCCTTGTGTAATTGTGCCGAATACACTTACACCCGGTATTGGTAAATTAGTTGTGTTGCCATAAACTACATTTCCGTTGTAAACTGCACCGCTTGTAAATGTTAAGTGACGACCAACAATCAAAACATCGCCGCTGTTCGGAGGCAATTGATCACCAATACTATAGTTTGAGAATTTAGCATCTCTTCCAACTGCAACTTTGCCTTGTGTATCAGAAGAAGGTTGATCAACATCTTTAATCACAAATAAGTTATAGTCTTTTGCTGGACCAAGGTCGAATACGCTATTATTAACTTGGTCGCAGTCTGCTTTAACATTAATCTTTAATGTTGCTGTTGCGCCGCTGTTCAAAGTTCCAACATTCCACAATCCGGTATTAGGATCGTAGCTTCCTTGTGATGGAACATCGGATTGATAGATTGCGCCAGAAGGTAATATATCGCTTATTACTATTCCTTCTGATTTATCTGGCCCTAGGTTCTTTACTGTAATTGTATAGAAGAATATTTCTCCGCATTGAACTGGTGACTTGCTTGCGGTTTTCTTTACTTCAAGGTCAGCTTGTTTTGGTAAGCACAGTACATTTACTGTATGGCTGTCGTCATAACGAACTGTTACACCGCCAAAAATGTAATTGAGTAAGTATGGATACCCAATTACCCATGCATTATTTGTTAACTGACCACAGTTGTTTTGTGTTGTTTGATATTCATAAGTAAATGTTGCTGATTGACCGGGAGCTAAATCTAAATATTTTATTATATTATCGCCATTAGGATTCAACATAGGATCATAAACAAGTGCACCGCTTGATAATGGAACATCGCCGCAATTGCTAACTGTAAATGTATAGGTAATTACTTCGCCAACATTAACTGTAGCTGGTCCGGTTTTTATCAAGCTAACACATACTTTGAAGAAACCAAAATCAATTGTTGGATTATTTTGGCAATTAACTGTTACACTTGCTGATTTTGTTGTTAAATCTCCATCACTATCTTTTGTATCGTCTGTTCCTTTATCTTTGAATGTCATGAACCATTTTAGACTTGTTGAGCCAGCCAATACACCGCTTCCAGTAAAGTTGCTTGCAGCAATTCTAACAGTGTATGTTCCATTCAACACATTTATGAATTGATAAAGTCCAGTTGCATTTGTTGTTGAAGTTGCAATTACTGTTGAGCCTTGTAATAATTCAACAACAACACCTTGAATTCCTGGCTCGCCACTGTCTTGAATTCCATTTGTGTTTTTATCATGCCATACAAAGTCGCCGATTGTATTCTTACATTCTTCAACGTGAATACCAGCATCCCATGTTAAGTCATTCTCTCCAGCTGTTAGTGTTGTACAAATTGTCTTGCCAGTGGTTAAGTCTGCATCTGAATCTATTGCATCATTACTGCCTACATCCTTCAATGTGAATACATATCCTGATGGCAATACAAACTCTACGTAGTAGCTGCCTGGATCTAAATTGCTGAATAAGTAATTTCCATTTGCATCTGTTGTCATTGTACCTTTCAATACGTTGCTGCAGTCATATAATTTAACTGTTACGTTTGCTACTCCTAACTCACCGCTGTCTTGTATGCCATTCTTGTTTACATCATGCCATACTTTATCGCCTAATGATGCTTTACAGTTAATTACTGTTGTTACTGATGAGGTAAACTCAACATCTGCTGTTCCGTTTGCTGGATGTCCTACTGCTCTTACTGTGTTTACTAAATCTCCGCAGTCGGTTGTCTTTACTGTATATGTTCTTGTAAATGTTTTTGTTTCGCCAGGATTTACCGGTGATATATTGTGTATGTGATATGGTGATGTTGGATTCAATAATTGATCATAGAAATCAACTCCGCCGGTTAATGCTATATCACCACAGTTGCTTACTGTAAATGTATAGGTTATCACTTCACCTGGTTTTGCTGTTTGTTTGTCTGCTGTTTTGATTACGCTTACACATGTTTTGTAGAATCCGAAATCAATTGTAAGGTTATCGCCGCAGCTTAAGGTTACTGATACTGCTTCATCTTTATTTGCATCGCTGTCTTTTGAATCATCGCTTCCTTGATCTTTCTTTGTTGCATACCATTTTGTTTGTGCTGTGCTGAACAATACTCCGCCTGATGCGTAATTTGATGCTGCTACTCTTACTTTATATGTGCCGTTTGCTAAGTTGGCAAACTCATACTTGCCGTTTGCGTCTGTGGTTGATGTAGCTAGTACTGTTGTGCCGGCTGAGTTTAATAACTCTACTACTACTCCTTGTATGCCTGGCTCGCCAACATCTTGTATGCCGTCTACATCTTTATCATGCCATACAAAATCACCTATCTTACTCTTACACTCAACGTGAATACCAGCATCCCATGTTAAGTCATTCTCTCCAGCTGTTAGTGTTGTACAAATTGTCTTGCCAGTGGTTAAGTCTGCATCTGAATCTATTGCATCATTACTGCCTACATCCTTCAATGTGAATACATATCCTGATGGCAATACAAACTCTACGTAGTAGCTGCCTGGATCTAAATTGCTGAATAAGTAATTTCCATTTGCATCTGTTGTCATTGTACCTTTCAATACGTTGCTGCAGTCATATAATTTAACTGTTACGTTTGCTACTCCTAACTCACCGCTGTCTTGTATGCCATTCTTGTTTACATCATGCCATACTTTATCGCCTAATGATGCTTTACAGTTAATTACTGTTGTTACTGATGAGGTAAACTCAACATCTGCTGTTCCGTTTGCTGGATGTCCTACTGCTCTTACTGTGTTTACTAAATCTCCGCAGTCGGTTGTCTTTACTGTATATGTTCTTGTAAATGTTTTTGTTTCGCCAGGATTTACCGGTGATATATTGTGTATGTGATATGGTGATGTTGGATTCAATAATTGATCATAGAAATCAACTCCGCCGGTTAATGCTATATCACCACAGTTGCTTACTGTAAATGTATAGGTTATCACTTCACCTGGTTTTGCTGTTTGTTTGTCTGCTGTTTTGATTACGCTTACACATGTTTTGTAGAATCCGAAATCAATTGTAAGGTTATCGCCGCAGCTTAAGGTTACTGATACTGCTTCATCTTTATTTGCATCGCTGTCTTTTGAATCATCGCTTCCTTGATCTTTCTTTGTTGCATACCATTTTGTTTGTGCTGTGCTGAACAATACTCCGCCTGATGCGTAATTTGATGCTGCTACTCTTACTTTATATGTGCCGTTTGCTAAGTTGGCAAACTCATACTTGCCGTTTGCGTCTGTGGTCGATGTGGCTAGTACTGTTGTGCCGGCTGAGTTTAATAGCTGAACTACTACTCCTTGTATGCCCGGCTCGCCAGCATCTTGTATGCCGTCTACATCTTTATCATGCCATACAAAATCGCCTATTTTACTCTTACATTCTTCATAACATTTTAAGAATCCTAAATCTACAGTACCATTATTAAAGTTTTCATTTATTGCTGTTGCTGCTGCATTTATTTGAGTTAAAGTAAATCCATTAAGGGGTCCGCCGCCGATTGCTGCTTCGGCAAATGCTAAAAAGTCGCTTACTTTATAATTAGCGAATGGTCCGCTTACAATTTGTAAATCACTAAGATTTACTGAGTTAGAACCGATTTTACCGGCTGCATCAAAAAAGACGTTCATTTTTAATGCGGTTAATTGACCTGATAAAACACTAATCTGAATGGTTGGGTTAGTATAATTGATTGTATAAATAGCTTCAGGCGTTTTTCCATCCGGCAAATAATCTTCAACAGCCTGGGCTGTTGTTAAAGTTAATTTTTTTGTGCCCCCAACCGATAAGCCGCTTGGAAATACTGAAGAGAAGTACATGTCGCGGATTTTTCCAGGAGCGCTGTTTGATGGACCGCCCCATCCACCTTGAGTGAATGTTGTAAAACCTCTTGTATCACAATCCCCCGGACCTGGTTGTTGATACCAAGTAATTGTTGCGGTTACCTTCTTTTCGTCAAAGGAAGGTGTAGCGAGAACTAATTTTTGCTTTGTTCCAGGACTTGTTTTATGCACATATCTTGTTCCTTGAGGAATCGTGACATTTGCTTTTGCTGTTACTGTTGCTGTTCCTAAGCCACTATATGTAAGAGTTATAGGTCCGGCGTGTCCCGAAGAATTTGTTGTAACAGATGTAGCGCTTAATGTGCCTAATGTTGTAGTAAGTGTAACTGGAACGTTTGGAATTGGGTCTCCATCAATATCTGTAGTATAAACATTAAAACTTGCAACTGTTCCTTGCACAAAAGATTGTGCTGGCGGTATAATTAAAATAGTTTCTAAATATTCATTCGCGCTATAGTTAGCATTTGCATCACTAATAATTGCTAAAGCCCGTGCTTTAACTGTTGCATCAGTAATGGTATTAGCATTTACATTATCTGCAAAATGCCAAATTGCCAACTGAATGGCGGCGGCTTCTTGATTATTGTTTGATAACTTTCCCGTATATGATGTTTTATACGGAAAGTAATTGTTTAAAATATACGTGATCTTCGGCGGGGTTGAGCCCTCGTCCCAATAATCAACGTTATATTCTAAGTTATGCTGAAGATCAATACAATAAAATTTGACCGCTTGCGAATTCAACGTGCCATTGAAGGTTCCGGCAAATGTAGTTTGACTACTGCTAGTATATGGATTAGTGTAAGTAGTATTTTGACCATCTGCAGTGCTAGTAACTCTTGCAATGCTCGTATAATCTGTAACGCTTTTTACTCCTTTATTTTGAGCAAAAGATGTTGAATACATCCCCATTGAGAGTGTTAAAACAAAACACACTCGTAAAATAAAGTTGGGCTGTAATTTCATAATTACTCCTTTCGTGGGTTATTATTTGTACTGATTATGACAAGCAGAATGCCAGGTTAAAATTGAGGTTTTGGAGTGTTTTTACAGTTTTTTCAGTTGAGAAAAATCTCAATTTGTTTCAAAATGATATTCTCAATTGTTATTGAAACAACTGTTTTTCGAAGAATTTAGAGCTATTTTATGTGGTTTTATGTCTAAGCGTGCGTGTTGATTGGGTCTTTAGTAAAGCAAAGAATAAACAAAGAAACAATTCCATTAATCAATAGTTTTTCAATATCACAAATTTTTCAATTAATTCTCATAATGAATCGATATAGATAAAAATTTTTACCCGGTACTGTAAATATTTCTAATTTTTTTTCATCGCCCGAACAACATTTTGACTATGTCGGTAGTCTAAACAACTGTTGTTTGCAGATTAACTTATGAAGGGGGGCTAATGAAAAATATTTTAACAATTCTATTTTTTCTCTGTACATCTGTTTTCCTTTTAGGCAAAGGAGATGTAAGCGAAGAAAAAGTTGTGCTTGCCTATAAACTTTCTAACCTAAGCATAATTCTAGACGGAAAACTTTCTGAACCAATTTGGCAAAAAGAGCCGATAAATAAATTTGTTCAGAAAGATCCAAATGAAGGACTGCCATCATCAGAAAACACTAACGTCTGGATCGCTTATGATGAAGCTAATATTTATATCGCTGCAAGATTAATGGATACAAAACCGGAAGCGATCGATGCTAGTCTTGCAAGGCGAGATGCATTTATTTCTTCTGATTGGTTTTACTTTTATGTTGACCCATACAATGATAAAAAATCCGGTTATTACTTTGGCGTGAATGCTGGCGGTACTATTTCTGATGGAATTCTTTTTAACGACAGCTGGGATGATAATTCTTGGGATGGTATTTGGTTTGCAAGTGTAAGCAAAGATGAAGCCGGTTGGAACGTGGAGATGCAAATTCCGTTTTCTCAATTAAGATTTAATGAATCGGACAACATGAAATGGGGAGTAAATTTTTCTAGAGAAATAAAAAGAAACCAAGAACGCTCGTACTTTGTGATGGTTCCAAAAAATGAGAGCGGGTTTGTTTCTAAGTTTGCTTCTCTCGAAGGATTGGACGGAATAAAACCAAAACAAAGATTTGAAGCTCGCCCTTATTTGGTTCAGAAAGCACAATATCTTGTTCATGACAATAACGATCCTTTCTATAAAGGGAATCAATATAAAACTTCAATCGGGGCAGATTTTAAAATTGGTCTCGGCAGCAATTTAACTGTTGATGCAACAATTAATCCAGATTTCGGACAAGTAGAAGTTGATCCGGCGGTATTAAATCTTTCTGCATTCGAATCATATTTTCAGGAGAAGAGACCTTTCTTTATAGAAGGTTTTGATCTTTTCTGGTTCGGGATTGGGGGTGTAAACAACAACTGGGGATTTAATTTTGGCTGGCCAGAATTATTTTACTCAAGAAGAATTGGGCGCGCTCCTCGTGGTTCAACAAACGAAGCCGAATATATTAACTATCCAGCCGAAACAAGAATTCTTGGTGCTGCTAAATTAACTGGAAAACTAAACGAATCACTTTCAGTCGCCGCGTTAAGTGCAGTAACCGAACGAACATTTGCAACGCTTTGGAATAACGGAATAAAAACAAGCGAAGAGGTTGAGCCTTTAACTCATTATGGGGTTTTGAGAGGAAGAAATCAGTTCAATAACGGCAATCAAGCTGCTGGATTTATGTTCACAAGCGTAAACAGAAGTTTGAATAATAATCCGCTCAAAGACCGACTTGCTCAAAATGCATTTACGTTTGGAGTAGATGGCTGGACTTCATTAGACAGCGATAAAGAATATGTTCTGGCTGGCGCACTTGTAGGATCTTATTCCCATGGAACGCAAGAGTATATTCAAAGATTACAACAAAGTTCGCTTCGTTATTTTCAGAGACCAGATGCTACTTACGCGGTGTATGATCCGGAGCTCACATCTTTGTCGGGCTATTATGGAAGAATAATGCTCAATAAACAAAAAGGGAATTTTTATATCAACTCTGCAATTGGATTGGCTTCGCCCGGATTTGATCATAATGATATCGGTTTTCAATTTACTGCAGATAGAATTAATGGACATACTGTAATTGGGTATAGATGGTTTGAGCCTGAAGGAATCTTTAGATCTAAACATGTTTATTTATCTCATGCAAGAACATATGATTTTGAAGGAAACCAAATAAGTAATTTTTTATGGTGGCGCGCCGGCGGAACATTCACAAATTATTACAACATAAATTTTGGCGGCAGCTATCAGTTTGAAAGTTACTCCAAAACTTTGACTCGCGGCGGACCGCTGGTGCTTCAGCCTTCGGAATGGAATGTTTGGTTTTTTGCCGGAAGCGACAGTAGAGAAGAAATTATTGTGAATGCAAATGGAATGTATGCTGAAGATAAAGTTGGCGGCGCTGTAATTGATGTCGCAGTAAACATTGAGTGGCGCCCGAGCACACAATTAAGTTTAAGCTTTGGCCCTAATTATAATAACAACGACGAGACGAGACAATGGGTTGGAAAATTTGAGGACCTAGATGCTTCACAGACTTATAACGCAAGATACGTTTTCGGACGGATCAAGCAGCAAACATTATCTGCCGACCTAAGATTGAATTGGACTTTTTCGCCGACACTCAGTTTGCAGTTATTTATGCAACCGTTTATTGCGGTTGGAGAATACAGCAAGTTTAAAGAATTAGCATCGCCAAGATCAAATAACTTTTTGACATATGGTTCAGGTTCTTCTGTTATCGCTTATAATTCTAATGAAGATTCATATTCTGTTGATCCGGATGGTTCTGGTCCGGCAAATCCATTTTCATTTTCGAATCCGAATTTCAATTATAAGTCTTTACGGGGAACCGCAGTGTTGAGATGGGAAGTAATGCCTGGTTCTATTTTCTACTTTGTGTGGTCACACAACCAAACTAATTTTGATAATCCCGGAGATTTCGAATTTGGAAGAGACTTAAAAAGTCTTTGGGGTACTGAGGGAGATGATATCTTGATGGTTAAATTTTCTTACTGGCTTGATATGTAATTGAAGCTCTGAAAAATTAACAATGTCATTTCG
>VGVY01000029.1 GCA_016873835.1 Ignavibacteria bacterium | reverse complement strand
TGTTTGATGGATTCTGGGAAGTTTATCTTAATCCGTGGGATATTGCTGCCGGCAAATTAATTGTTGAGGAAGCTGGTGGAGTTGTAACAGATTTTAATAATAAGCGAAGTGAAATTTTTTCAAAACAAATTTTAGCTACTAATGGTTTTGTTCATAAAGAAATGTTAAAACTGCTTTCTTTAAATTAATTTTTAAAAAATTGAACAAAATGTATTTAAGTAAGTCTAAATAACAGAAAATAAAAACTGATTTAAATTTTTTATATTCAGAATTAAGATTATATTAAATATAAGCCTTATTTTACAAAACGTTTATTACAAGTAAGGGAACTAATGGAAACAAAAAAAGCAGATTTATCTGCACTTAAAATCGATCGTACCAGCAAAGATGATAATCCGACTAAAGCAAAATATTTTAAATTTTTACTTGGAATTGTTGCAGCACTTATAATCGTGTATCTTATTGTAATTGCATATCAAGCTTTATTTAATCCGGCAATTGAAGTTAAATTAGTCACAGCCGTAATGCAGTCGCAATCACAGTCTGATGCAGTATTAACAGCAAACGGATATGTTGTAGCACAGAGGAAAGCGGCAGTTGCATCTAAAGGAATGGGTAAGTTAGTATATTTAGGAGTTGTAGAAGGTGATAGAGTAGTAAAAGATCAAGTGATTGCAAGACTAGAAGACAATGACATCAAAGCACAACTTGAACAAGCTAAAGCAACGCTGATGTTTAATCAAGCGGATTTAATGGATGCTGAAAATACTTTTTCAAGGGTTAACGAGTTACTTAAAAGCGGAGCTTCAACCCCCGCTGAAATTGATCTAGCAGATTCGAGGCTTAAAAGAGTGAAGGCATCTATAGAACTTGCAAAAGCACAAATAATGGCTGCAGAAGTTGCAATGGAAAATACATTGATTCGCGCACCATTTAATGGAACCGTACTTACTAAAAATGCTGATGTTGGAGAAATTGTTGCTCCATTAGCTGCTGGGGTTAATTCTAAAGCGGCTGTTGTTACAATTGCTGATATGACTTCTCTACAAGTTGAAGCTGATGTATCAGAATCGAATATTGAAAAAATTCTTTTAGAACAAGATTGTGAAATTAGGTTGGATGCATATCCAGATAATGCTTATCCAGGTTTTGTTGATAAAATTGTGCCAACTGCAGATCGTGCAAAAGCAACAGTTATGGTTAAGGTTGGATTCAAAAGATATGATAAAAGAGTTTTGCCGGAAATGAGCGCAAAAGTTGTATTTTTAAGAGGTGCTATAGATGAAAGTCAACTTGTTAAAAAACAGATTTTAGTTGTTGATAAAAGTACAGTAGTAACAAGGAATGGAAAACAAGTTGTCTATTTGGTTCGCGACGACAAAGCATTTGAAGTAATCATTGAAACTGGGAAAGACATGGGTTCTTACATTGAAGTAAAATCCGGGCTAATGAATGGTGATAGAGTTATTGAAAAAGTCTCTGACAAGATATTAGATGGAGTTAAAGTTACCATTAAATAAAAGATTGGAAAAATTCTCTGGGAGAAAAAATGGCAGCAATTATTCAAGTTCGAAATTTGTTTAAATCCTATTGGAGGAATAGTTTAGAAATTCCAGTACTGCAAAATATATCTATTGATGTTGAAGAAGGAGAATTTATGGCATTAATGGGTCCTTCGGGTTCTGGAAAAACAACTTTGTTAAATTTAATAGCCGGAATTGATCGGCCATCGAAAGGAGAAATAGTTGTTGCCGGTACTGATATTGGTAAATTAGGTGAATCGGCCTTGGCAAAATGGCGTTCATCTAATGTAGGCTTTGTTTTTCAATTTTATAACTTAATACCAGTACTAACTGCATTTGAGAATGTTGAATTACCATTATTACTGACAAAACTTTCTAAAAAAGAAAGAAGAAAACACGTTGAAACTGCATTAGGAATTGTTGGTCTTGGCGATAGAATGACTCATTCACCAAAACAATTATCAGGCGGACAAGAACAACGAGTTGCAATTGCAAGGGCAATTGTTACTGATCCAGCTATTCTTGTTGCAGACGAACCAACCGGTGATCTTGATAAAAACTCTGCAGAAGAAATTTTAACATTAATGGATAGGTTAAATAAAGAATTCAAAAAAACTATTTTAATGGTTACTCATGATCCAAATGCTGCTGAAAAAGCCAGAGTAATCCGTCATCTAGAAAAAGGCGATTTAGTTTAGGTGAATTATGAAAGTACTAAAATTAATTTTTAAGAACTCTCTTCGACATAAATTAAGAACAGCGCTTACTATTCTTGGAATTGCAATAGCGGTTTTAGCATTTGGAATTTTAAGAACAGTTGTTACTTCATGGGATGAGGCGGTTAAAGCATCATCTCCAAATCGTTTAATAACTAGGCAGTCAGTATCATTTATATTTCCTTTGCCATATGCGTACAAAGATAAGATTGCCAATGTTGAAGGAGTTAAATCCGTCACATTTGCTGCTTGGTTTCAAGGAGTATATAAAGATAAAAATCAGTTCTTTGCGAGAATGGCGGTTGATCATGAAACTTTTATGGAAACTTACGATGAAATGATTGTTCCAAAGATACAGATTGAGGCATTTAAAAGAGAAAGAAGTGCTTGTATTATTGGAAATGAACTCGCAAAAATGTATGGCCTTAAACTTGGCGATGTTATGACTCTTGAAGGTGATATTTATCCAGGTCGATGGGATTTTGTAATTAGAGGAATTTATACCTCAAAATTCAAATACTTTGATCCAACGCAAATGTTTTTCAGATGGGATTATATAGATGAAAGGCTAAAAGAGGAAACACCTGAACGAGCTGGCTGGGTTGGCTGGTATATTATTAGAATTAACGATCCAGATAAAACTGCAGTAGTTTCATATAATATTGATATTCTTTTCAAGAATTCACCAGCTGAAACAAAAACTGAATCTGAAAGGGCTTTCACAGAAAATTTTATGGTTTCTATTAAAGCATTATTCACTGCTATGAATTTTATGTCCTTTGCAATTGTCGGAATTATAATGCTCGTACTCGGCAATACGATGATAATGTCTGCACGTGAACGGACAAGAGAGTATGCAGTATTCAAGACATTAGGATTTTCTACTTTTCATATGGTGGGTTTAATAATGGGAGAGTCATTGTTGATCTCAATATTAGGCGGAGGCGTTGGATTAGCAATAACATTCCCAATGATTGCCGGTTTTGAACAAGTAATACCAAAGAATTATTTTCCTTCGTTTGAATTGCAGTCAATTACTGTTATGCTCTCTATCATTGCAGCACTATTAGTTGGAATTGTTTCTGCTGTATTTCCAATTCAGAGAGTTATAGGAACAAAGATTGTTGAAGGATTCAGATTTGTTGGTTAAAATTTTATTTTTACAAAATTATCGGAAGCGCTGTATAAATAACAGAGGATAAAATGAAAATTCCATTTAAATATACTTTAAGAAGCATATTAAAAAGAAAAACAACAACTGCAGTAACAATTCTT
Organism: Ignavibacteria bacterium; assembly: GCA_016873835.1. Taxonomy (GTDB): domain Bacteria; phylum Bacteroidota; class Ignavibacteria; order Ignavibacteriales; family Melioribacteraceae; genus DSXH01. Next base: position 22,183 of record VGVY01000029.1, on the reverse strand, counting down.
GGTGTTGCTCTTGTTGTATTTGTTTTTGCTGCTGTATTGATGATGGCTTATGGAATTCAAAAAACATTGGTATCAACTGGACTTCCGGAAAATGTAATGGTTTTAAGAAAAGCAGCTAACGGGGAAATATCAAGTATAATTGACGGCGATGTTCAAAATGTAATTACAACACTTCCTCATATAGCAAAATCAAGTGACGGCGCTCAAATTATTTCTAGAGAACCAGTAGTTATTATCACGCTTGAAATTATTACCGGAGGAATGAGCAATGTTACTGTGCGTGGTGTTGATCAAACAGTAAAATATTTACGGCCGAATGTAAATTTAATTGAAGGGAAAATGTTTAATCCTTCTTTGCGGGAATTAATTGTAGGTAGCAAGATTTCAAAAAAATTCAAAGGTGCTCAGATTGGAAGTACAGTTAATTTTGTTGGTGACGAATGGAAGATTGTTGGAGTTTACGAATCGAATGGAAATGGTTTTGAATCAGAACTCTGGGGCGACTCTCGACAATTATTAAATGCTTTTAATAGAGGCAGTGCTGTATCAACTGTTACTTTAAAACTTGATGATGTAAACAATTTCGATAAATTCAAAAGAGCATTCGAAGCAGACAGAAGATTAAATGCATACGAACCAAAAATTGAACAGAAATTTTTTGAGGAGCAGTCCGCTCTTTTAGCCGGGTTTATTCAAGTAGTTGGAATTTTTATAACTGTGGTCTTTAGTTTTGGTGCTATGATTGGTGCTATGATTACAATGTATTCTGCAGTTGCTAATAGAACAGTTGAAATTGGTACGATGCGTTCCCTCGGTTTCAGAAGAAGAAGTGTAATGTCTGCATTTTTAATCGAATCTCTTACAATTTCTTTTTTTGGCGGATTAGTTGGACTATTTTTGGCTTCATTTTTACAGTTCTTTTCTATTTCAACACTTAATTGGAATTCATTTGCCGAACTCTCATTCTCTTTTGCATTATCGTCAGATATTGCCATTTCTTCCTTGATTTTTGCTGTTATTATGGGTTTTGTAGGCGGTTTTTTACCATCGGTTAGAGCTTCCAGACTTAATATTGTTAATGCTCTTCGAGCTGGATAAAAGTAACCCTCAAATTATGTGGTGGATATTATCAATTTTTCAAAGTATTTGAATTCGCACTTTCGAAAATTCATTTGCAGCCCCCATTTTTATTTGATATTTTTGCAAGCCTATGTCCAAGAATATTGTAATCGCTATAGATGGTCCAGCCGGTTCTGGTAAATCCACTGCTGCAAAGAATTTAGCTAAGGAATTGGGATTTACTTATTTAGATACTGGTGCAATGTATAGAGCTATTACATTTTTGGCATTATTAAAGGGAATTGACGAGGACCGAAATGCTGTAATTGAGATGACAAAAAAATTGTCGCTCAATCTTAAATATGAAAATGGAATAACTCGTGTATTTGCTGATGATATTGAAGTTACGGATAAAATAAGAAGTGCTGAAGTAAATTCGAAAGTCAGTGAGATAAGTACAATACCCGAGGTTAGAGCCGAAATGGTTAAACTTCAAAAAAAAATTGGTGAAGAAAATAATTTAGTTGCTGAGGGAAGGGATGTGACTACTGTTGTATTTCCAGATGCAGATATTAAGTTTTTTATTACAGCAACTATTGATGAACGTGCAAAGAGAAGATTAAGAGATTTTCATCTATCAGGTATTGAAATCAGTTATGAAGAAGTTAAACAAAATTTAGAAAAAAGGGATACGATTGATAGTGGCAGAGAAATTTCGCCTCTTACAAAATCTCAGGACGCTATTGAGTTTGACAATACTGGTTTAACTCCTGAACAAGATTTGGAATTTTTATATAAAAAAGTAAAAGAAGAATTAAGTAAAAGAAATTAATAACCATCATTAAATAACAGTTGTTAAATTAAATTGTATTACTGCTTCAAATTTTTTTAGATGGTGAAAGATTTGCTGCAGAATCATTTTTAAGGAGGACAAATGTCCGAACAAGTAAAAGATACTATGAAAAGGGTATCCGATGCCGGTAAATTTATTAATATTGATGAATATTCTCCGGAAGAACTAGAAACTTTAGTTAAACTTTACTCAGAATCATTTCGCGATATAAAAGAAGGCGAAATTATTCAAGGTACAATAGTTGGCATCAACGGCGATAATGTTGTTGTTGATGTTGGATTCAAATCAGACGGCTCAATTTCCAAATCCGAATTCACTGCTACAGAAGAAATTAAAATTGGAAATAAGATTGATATCGTAATTGAAAGCGTTGAAGATGAGGAAGGAAATTTAGTTTTAAGTAAGAAGCGAGCAGACTTCCTAAAAATCTGGTCCAAAATTATGGATGCTTATGAAAATGAAAAAGTCATTCCAGGCAAAATTCTTAAAAGAATTAAGGGCGGAATGGTTGTTGATTTGATTGGAATCGAAGCATTTTTACCAGGATCGCAAATTGATATTAGGCCAGTGCGTGATTTTGATGCCTTTGTTGGTCAAAACATGGACTTCAAAATTGTTAAAGTAAATATTCCAACTGAAAATGTAGTAGTATCGCATAAAGTGTTGATTGAAGAGACAATTTCTGATCAACGTAAAGAAATTCTCGAGAAACTTGAGAAAGGACAAATTCTTGAAGGCGTTGTAAAAGCAATCACAGATTTTGGTGTTTTTGTCGATCTCGGTGGTGTTGATGGATTAATTCATATAACTGATTTAAGCTGGGGAAGAATTAACCATCCGACTGAAGTTGTAAAACTCGATGAAAAAATAAAAGTAGTGGTTACGGATTTCGATAAAGAGAAGAAAAGAATTTCTCTCAGCTTAAAGCAACTGCTGCCGCATCCATGGGAAAAGATTGAAGATAAATATAAGTTAAGTGATAAAGTATCAGGACGCGTTGTTTCATTAACTGATTACGGCGCATTTATTGAAATTGAAAAAGGTATAGAAGGATTGATACACATTAGCGAAATGAGCTGGACTCAGCATATAAGTCATCCATCGCAATTTGTGTCAATGGGACAAGTTGTAGAAGCTGTTATTTTAAGCTTAGACAAAGAAGAAAAGAAAATTTCTCTTGGAATGAAGCAACTAACTCCGGATCCTTGGCAAGATTTATTAAAGAAATATCCAGTAAGCTCACAGCATTCTGGAGTTGCTCGTAATTTAACAAACTTTGGTGTGTTTGTTGAACTTGAACCAGGTATTGATGGACTAGTTCATATTTCTGATTTATCATGGACTAAAAAGATTCGTCATCCCGGCGAAGTAGTTAAAAAAGGAGAAAAGATTGATGTAGTTGTTCTTGGTGTTGATACTGATTCAAGAAAAATTTCTCTTGGTCATAAACAGATTAATCCAAATCCATGGGAAAATTTTGAGAAGGAATATGCTGTTGGTAAGTCTGTAGATGGAAAAATAGTCCGTATAATTGAAAAAGGTGTTATTGCAGAATTACCATTAGGAGTTGATGGTTTTATCCCGGCCACTCAATTATCAACTTCTAAAATCAAGAACCTTTCATTTTGTTTTCCAATAAATTCTGTGATTGAATTAAAGGTTGTTGAATTTGATAAAGAAAATAAAAAAATAGTTCTGAGTGCCTTAGCTGCATTAAAAGAAAAAACAGACGAGGAAATCTCTCAATACATAAATAATCACAAACTTGAAAAAGTTGGTGTTGCTGAAATAATTCAAGCTGATGCTGGTAAATTTGATTCTTCCGACTTCAATCTATATGAAGATAAAGTTACACCTTCAACACCAGCAGCACCTCAACAAACTGAATCAGCTGCAAAACCTGAAGAACAGCAATCATAATTTAGGCTGTAAACTTTCTGAGGCTGTATTTGATCACTATTGTGTTTGAATACAGCCTATTTTATTAAATACAAATATTTAGTGTAAATGAAATATTAAAATGTCATCAAAAGTTGCCTTTCATACATTAGGTTGTAAACTGAATTTTTCTGAAACGTCTACAATCGGAAATCAGTTTATTAAGAATGGATTTGAAATTGTTGATTACAATGAAATTGCCGATGTATACGTAATTAATACTTGTACAGTAACAGAAAATGCTGATAGAGAATGCCGGCAAATTGTTCGAAGAGCATTAAGAAACAATCCCAATGCATATGTTTTAGTTACGGGTTGTTATGCACAGTTGAAGCCAGATGAAATCGCCAGCATTGAAGGTGTTGATGCTGTATTAGGAAGCAACGAAAAGTTCAGTCTCTTCTCTTATATCAATTCTTTCGAGAAGAAAAATTATTCTTGCGTTTATGTCTCTGAGACTGAAGAATTGGAATCATTTTATTCTGCTCAATCATCTGATGCCGATGGAAGAACAAGAGCATTCTTCAAAGTGCAAGATGGATGTGATTATAAGTGTTCATTCTGTACAATTCCTCTTGCTAGAGGTAAAAGCAGAAGTATGAATCCAAACGAAGTTGTTCAGCAGTTTACTCAGTTATTAAAACAAGGTTACAAGGAAATAATTCTTACCGGTGTAAACGTTGGGGATTATTTTTATTCCAAAAATACTGACAATTCAACATCACTAGATGTTGAAAATAAATTCCAACCGGATTATGATCTTTATCAATTATTGCAAAGTATGGTAATGATTGAAGGAGATTTTAGAATAAGAATTAGCTCAATTGAACCTAACTTATTGACTGATGAAATTATTGATTTGGCAATTAGTGACGAAAGGTTATGCAATCATTTTCATATTCCACTACAAAGTGGAAGTAACAATATTTTAAAATTGATGCAGAGAAGATATAAAGCAGAAGACTATAAAGAACTAATATTGAAACTTACATCAAGTATAAAAAATGTTGGAATTGGGGTTGATGTGATAGTTGGTTTTCCCGGAGAAACTGAAGATGATTTTCTTGAAACCTATAATCTCTTACGTGACCTTCCAATTTCTTACTTACACGTTTTTACATATTCAAAAAGACCAAATACAAAAGCAGTTGACCTGAGTGGTGAGGTTAATGTAAATGAAAGAAAAAAAAGAAATAACATGCTTAGAATTTTGAGTGAAAAAAAACGGCAAGATTTTTATAGAAAAATGATAGGAGAAAAAGTAAAAGTGTTATTTGAGGATGAGAATTTGGGTGGATTTATGAAAGGATTTTCCTCAAATTATGTTCGTGTAAAATATACTTTTAGAGAAGAGTTGCTTAATCAATTTGCATCAGTAATAATAAAGGAGGTTGATGAGAACATTTGTACTGTTGAAATTTTATAAAATGTTTCTCTCAAAAACTGTGAGTTAATAATGAAAAAAATATTTTTGATTTTTATAGTTCTTTGTTCAACTGTTATTTCTCAAACTAGTCAACTTCATTCGATATTAGAATTAAAAATTCAGAATTCAGAAATTAATTTTCAAAATCCCGCAATTCATAATCCTTTAATAAAAGAGAATAGTACAACTAATAAAAAGAATCCCGGTTTGGCAATTTTATATTCGCTTTTATTGCCTGGTATGGGTGAGCTGTATGCTGGCAACTACCAGAGTGGAAAATATTTTACAATGGCGGATGGAGTAATCTGGGGAGTTCTTGCTGGATTTAATATCTATGGTGATTGGCAAGAAGAAAACTATCGGGCATTTGCGAAATCGAATGCTAATGTTGACTTAACTGGAAAAACATCTGAGTTTTTTGCAAATATTGGAAGCCACTTAAGTGTAGATGATTTCAATCGCATTCAAGAATTAAATCGTGATTTTGAAAAAGTTTATAATACAACATCTCATTACTGGAAGTGGCATTCAAATGATCAAAGAAGAGAGTATCGAAATATGTGGTCTTCAAGTGAACAAGCTTATAATAACGTTCGGTTTGCGGTTGGTGCATTACTATTAAATCGACTGATAAGCGCAATTAATGCTGTTCGATTGGTAACAGCATTCAACAAAAACATTTCTGAAGAAAATAATTTGCAAGTTTCATTTGGTATTAATCAAACAGCAACACTGCCTAATTATCTTTCTATAAATTTCCACACAAAATTCTAAAACATTGTTTTAAAAAAGAAGAGCGAACATAAGTTCGCTCTTCAGTAAAATTATTAATTAAAAAATTAATAATTATTTCCTGGATCATTTGCATTTCTTGCTGGTTGCTGCGAAGGATTAGGAATATTTGGATTAGTAATTCTTTCGCTATCGCCATAAAGAAGTCTTCTTGGAATTTGCCCGCCGGTAAAAGGTGTTAATGCTTGACGGTTTGTTCTCTTCCAATCGTTGAAAGCTTCAATGTTCAAGAATAATGCAATATATTTTTCTTGCATTATTGCATCAATTAATGCAGTTCCAGTTAAACCAGTAGCAACTCCTAATGAGTTAGCAGTTAAACCCCATCGGCCTTCTTCAGCTCTTCTTGCAGCGTTTAATTTTGCAAGTGCTGTAGTTGCATCGCCAGCTTTGTATGAACATTCTGCCCAAATTAAATTAGCTTCAGAGAATGACATAATATCGAACTGGAATGAGTTAGCACGGAATGCTGCACTTAGGTTTGAAGCATCAGTTAATGCTTGACCAGGAGCAGCACCTTCAAATTTTCCAGCTAACGAGCCAATACCAGCTTGGAAGTAAACATTCAAACGAGGATCATTTTTGGCTTTCAACAAATCAACCATATATTTTCCAGCACGAATGTATGAATCTCTCTGTCGCCAGAATTGATAGATTGCATTTGATTCAGATTCAACTGTTGTATGTTTGGTTTTGAAGTTGTTAGCATTTACAGAAATTCCTTTTTGTATAGCAGTTAATGCTTTTGCATAATTGCTTGCATCTACTTCTGCTAAGTGGAGGTAATAACGAGCTAACAATGTGTTAGCTGCTTCAATCCATTTTGCATTGGTACCAGCATAAACGTGATCATTTGGCGGTTTGTATCCGCCGCCGGTGGTTAGATCAGCTATTGCTTCATTAAGTAATGTAATGCATGCATTATAGATTGATATCTGACCATCTAACTTTGGAGTAGCAACACTGGAAACAGCTTCTGAATATGGTAGATCGCCCCATAAACTTGCAGACATACCCATTACAAAAGCTTCGTAGAATTTTGCAATTCCTTCGTAAGTTTTCCAGTTTTTTGATTTTGCTTCTGCTCGAATGTTACGAATATCAATTAGAGCACCACCAGTGAAGATACCGTTCATTTCACCGTTCCATTCGTTTTCTGTAAAGATGTATTGACCTAGTGCAAGTGATTGACGGTCAACTCCACCTAATTGCTGCATCCAAATGGAAGTAGTCCGAGAGAGATGTCCTTCGTATCTGAAGAATTGTCTTACCTGAACAGAGTTGAACAATAAATCTGCCGAAACTGTTGTAGCTCTGTTTGGATCATCTTCGATATCAGGATCATTTAAGAAGTCGCTGCAACTTATAAATAATGATGTAAATATTAGAGCAACGACCAAAACTAAAAATTTATTTTTGATATTTTTATTCATTTTGGCCTCCTAGTAATTAAATCGCAGCGATAAAATGATGTTTCTTACTTGTGGATTATTGAAGTAATCTAATCCACGTAAGTTTGTTCCGCCCGTTAAATTTGTTTCTGGATCAATTCCAGTGTAGTCTGTCCATGTTTTTAAGTTACGTGCACTTAATCTAAAATCTATACTGCTTATTCCAACTAAGTCTTTAATGAATTCATTTCTTAGAGTATAAGCAATAGCAATCTCACGCAATTTAACATAGCTTCCATCTTCCATATTAGCAGAAGAAGGACCAACAAATGAACTACCAACACCAGTATAATATGCTTGATCTTTAACAACTTCTTTTCCGGCACCAGGACCTTTACCTTCAAAAATCACTTTTGTGCCTCTATCTGCAGTAGCTTGAGAAGTTCCAAAATACATTATTGCACCCTTTGTTCCATTCCAAACATCTCCGCCTTGTTTAATATCAATAAGGGCAGATATTTCGATTTCGCCAAAAAGTGTAAATGTACTTCTAACACTTCCAGTCCAATCGGGATTTGGATTGCCGATTAAACGGATTTGAGGATCTTGCACTGGATAGCCAGTAGTATGGATATACAATTCACCAGGCTTCCAACCAGTATATGTTTTATCTATGTCAACATTGTTATAAACTATACCAAGACCGAAACGGACATAGTCATAACCTCTAATCATAGGTAATGGATATCCTTGATTTGCAGAGCCATGAGCAGATGTAAATCCGCCGAGACTTATAAATTCAGCGCCAGGCAGACTTTCTACTTCATTTTTATTCTTAGCATAGATTAAACCAAGATCCCATTTAAAATTTGTGATGTTAATTGGTTGTGCTGTAATACTTAGCTCATAACCTTTATTGTTGATAGTTCCAGCATTCTGAACTTGAGAAGTATAGCCGGTTGATGGAGCTAATGGCAATGAGAAAATAGCATCAGTTGTTTTTGAATTATAATATGTGAATTCGATACCAATTTTTTCGTCGAGTAAACCAAGATCTAAACCAAGTTCAAATTCTTTACTTCTTTGTGGTTTTATTTTATCTTGACCTTTACCACCGCTGGTATAAAAACCGCCGAAGCCATAAGCACTTGATGTAAAGCTAGCACCCCAACCATCTCCAAACGCACTAGTACTTGATCCGAATGCTGTAATAGTTGTATAAACTCCCGGTTCTTGTCCGGCTTCTCCGTAAGCTAATCTTAGTTTAGCAAAGTTTAACACATCAGAAATTTCAGTAAAGAGATCTAATTTTGTGAATTCCCATGCAGCACTTACTTTTGGATACCAGTGACGTTTTTGGCTTTTCCCAAATGTTGAAGAACCATCATTTCTTAACGCAGCTGTTAAGAAAAGTTGATTGTATAATTCCAAAGTCAATTGACCAAAAAATGATTCGCTTCTTACTATTGATGAAAATTCATCTGGAGTGTATGATGCAGTATTGTCTAATTGATTGAAACCATAAACTGCCATATCATTTCCAGTAGTTGAGAATGCATCATATTTTCTTTGGTTCATATTTTGACCCAATAAGAGTGTTGCATTCATATCAGCAAAATCAAATTTTTGTTCTACAGTAATTACTAAATTTCCGTCAGTTTCTTGTGTACTGAATTTTTCTCGTGTAACTTGTCCGGTTGGTGCACCAGAACTACTTGGTGGTAGTACTGTTCTTCTTTCATCATTAGTATAGTCATGTCCCAAAGTATAACTTATGTTTAACCAGTCGAATGGATCGAAGTCTACCCTAATGTTTCCGAAAGTTCTTCCAACTTCACTATCATTAACATGTTCGTAAACAATAAAGTATGGATTGTCATAACCACGACCAACTTTCAAAGTTGTTGGACTTTGAAGACGATATGAACGATGAAAACCGTTAGTTGGATCTAAATAAAGAGAGTTATCAAATGATGGAGGTGTACGCCAAGCAGCAAGTAATAATCCGCTCACATTTGATCCTTTCTGAATTCTTTCAGAGCTAACATCAACAAACTGGATATTTCCAGTTACATTTATTTTTTCACTTATACGTTGTGAAGCTTTTACACGAACTGAGTTTCTATCATAACTCGATTTTCCAACGATTGTACCTTTTTGATCGGTTCTTCCAGCAGATAGGTAATAAGTTGTCCATTCATTACCGCCGGAAATTGTAAAGTTGTTGTCAAGAATATTACCGGTTTGGAACATATTACGTTCATGATTATATGTTGGTGTGCCGGGAGCTAATTCTGGCCCCCATGAAAAAGGAGAAGTTGTGCTTGCTACACCGCCGCTTCCTTGACCAAACTTTTGTTGTAAAGGCTGAACTGAAGTTATCTCATCGAAAGAATATGAAACGTCGTAAGATACTTTTGGCTTGCCTGGTTTACCGCTTTTTGTAGTAATAAGTACTACACCATTTTGTGCTCTTGATCCGTAAAGTGCAGCCGCAGCAGCACCTTTAAGAATATCGATTGATTCAATATCCTTTGGATTAATGTCTGAAGCGCGATTCATTTGTGTTACACCGCCAACGCTTATTCCAATTTCTTGATTGTTAACTGGAGAACCGTCAACTACAATTAACGGCTGGGTACCACCGGTAATTGAGTGAGCACCACGAATTCTTATATAAGTAGAGGCACCTGGTTCGCCGCTTGCTGATGTAACTTCAACGTTGGCAACTTTCCCCTGAATTGCCGAAATAACATCTAAAGCTTTGCTGTTAACAACTGCGTCTGAAGATACATTACCAATTGTAACACCAAGTTTTTGTTTCTCAATTGCAGCACCCATACCGGTTACAACAACTGTCTGCAAATTGAGTACGTCTTCTTTAAGTTCCACATTCTGCAATAAGTTACCAGCAAGTTCGAATGGGAACGAAGCTTTCTGATAACCCAAATAGCTCACCTCTAGAACCATAGATTCACCGGCTCTGCTTCTAGGAACATCAATGGAGAACATACCATTAACATCTGTAGCAGCACCAAATGCGGTGGGCTTCAGGATTACGTTTGCACCAATTAATGGCGCTCCCGTCTTGCTATCGGTTACTTTTCCCGATACCTTGTAGGTTGTTTGAGCAAGTAGGAAATTAGAAAGGATTATGAAAAGGGACATAAATAGTATTGTCTTTCTCATACTCTCTCCTTCTGTTTGTGATATTGTTTAGTGATTTAAGGGGAACCCTAAATAATCAACTTTTTGCACTGGATTAAAAAACTTTAAACAAAAGACTATTTACATATTAACAGCTATTTATTCTGTGTTTTTTACTATTAATTTAATAAAGGATGCCAACAACCATGCGCAATCTAATTTTTGGTTTATTAATTTGCAACTGAAATCTTGGGTACTAAATAGATTTTATTTTAACATTAAAAAGTGGCTTACGGGAGAAAGTTTTGAACAACTATAAACTATTAATTCAGTATGACGGATCAAATTATAGCGGTTGGCAGATTCAAGCAAACTCACCAACGATTCAACAGAAAATCACAGAGGCAATAAATATAATTATTAAGGAAAAGGTAAATTTGAATGGTTCAGGAAGAACCGATTCAGGTGTTCACGCATTGGGACAAGTTGCTAATTTTAGAACAGAGTTAGATTTAGATCTGTATAAATTCAAATTTTCACTTAACTCGATTTTACCAAATGACATTTCAATTATTGATATAAAAAAAGTTTCAGAAAATTTTCATTCAAGATTTGATGCGAAAAAAAGAAGTTACATTTATTTAATAAGCCACATTAAATCACCTTTCTTCGATAAATATTCCTATTTCCATAAAGCAATTAGCTATGAAAACATTTCAAAACTAAACTTGCTTAGTAAAACATTACTTGGCGAACATGATTTTTCATCGTTTACAAAAAAATCAATACAACATGAAAATAAACTGTGTAATTTATTTGAAATTCATTGGCGACGAGTTAAAGATCAAACTATATTTTATGTAGAAGGGAATCGATTTTTACACGGAATGGTGAGAGCAATTATTGGCACCTTACTTTTTACATGTGAAAATGAATTAGATGAAGCGTTTTTAAAAGAAATTATTACACACAGAAATAGATGCGAAGCAGAAGAATCAGTACCGGCTAAAGGATTGTTTTTATATAAAGTGAAATACCTAGAATAGTAGTAAATTTCTATTATTAAATTATTTTAATTAATGGTGGAAATATGATCGATCTAAAAAATAAAGTAACACTTATTACCGGCGGTTCACGCGGAATTGGTGAAGCTTGTGTAAAATTATTTGCAAGTGCGAATTCAAAAGTTGCATTTACATTTAAAAGCGCAAAAGAAAAATCTAATTCACTTGAAGCTGAATTTCCTAATGTTGTAAAAGCATATAAAGTAAACATGGAATCAGAAAAAGAAATAATTGATATGGTTAACCAGGCGGAAAAAGATTTTGGTAAAATTGATATTCTTGTTCATAATGCCGGTATATGGAATGATGGAACTTTAGAAACGATGACGCTTGACCACTGGAACGAACTTATCAAAATAAATTTAACCTCATCGTTTATTTTTTGTAAAGCATGTGCAACAATAATGAAGAAAAATAATTTTGGCAGAATGATACTTATTACTTCAACCGCTGGACAAAGAGGAGAAGCATTTCATTCTCATTATGCGGCGTCAAAAGGGGGAATGATATCATTCACAAAGTCTTTAGCTGTTGAACTTGCTCCTTTTAATATTACTGTAAATTCTGTTGCACCAGGATGGGTTGATACTGAAATGAACGATGAAGTATTTACTGATACTAATTACAAAGAAACTGTAAGGAAAGGTATTCCAGTCGGAAGAATTGCAACTGCCGAAGATATTGCCGGACCTACATTATTTTTAGCATCTGATCTTGCAAGACACATCAATGGTGAAATTCTAAATGTAAATGGCGGAAGTGTTCTTTGCGGATGATTTTTTTAATCTTTGTATATTGTACTATATCTTTAAAATAAGTATGAAAGTTTAGTATGAAGTTTATTGCAGATCTTCATCCGCTCGTAATTCATTTTCCATTGGTTCTTTTTATTTTGTACTTCTTTTTTGAGTCTATCGGGTTCTTATTCAAAAAAGATTTTTTAACTAAATCTTCTGTAATAATACTTTTATTGGGAATATTCTTTTCAATTATTAGTGTATTAAGTGGCAACCAAGCTGAGCAGATGTTTTTTATTTTCGGAGTGGATGATTTAGAAAAATATAGGGAATCTATAATTAATCATAGTGATTTAGCTACATATTCTTTAGCGTATTTTACTTTATTCACATTTCTTCGTATTTACTATTTATTAAAAAAGAAACTATCATCAAAAGTTATGTATATAATTATTTTGCTAAGCTTATTTGGTGTAATTTTAATAATATTAACTGGCTTAAGCGGTGGAAAATTAGTGTATGAATTAGGTGTTGGAACAAAACTTCTGAAATAAAATGTTTAAAAAAACTATCTATATAGTAATGTTTCTAATTAGTAATTCTTTGTTTGGACAAGGATTTCAATTTGGGCAAGCAAAGGGTTTGTTTATGGCAGTGGGTGTTGGTCCAAGATTTCCAATAGGAAGTTTTGCGGAAGATCAAAATATAGGTGTGGGAGTTGACGTTACATTTTCTTACACGGATAATGAATTTCTACCAATTTTTTTTTATTCAACTATTGGATATCAACATTATCCAGGAAGACAAGATTTTTATTACAGATCCGATTATTCATCATTCACAAGTAATGTAATTTTACTCTCACCAGGAGTCAGATATTATTTTCCAGCTTTACTTGAAAATATTGTGCTCCTCATGCCAATTGTAGACGTTGGTTTGCATTTTTCTTATTTCGAAAAACTTCATCAGTTTAAATTGGAAACTACCAGGCAAAATTATCTTGAGAATGTTAGTAAAACCGGATTTCATATTGGAGCTGGATTTTCTATGTTTATACTCGATGTAATTACGTATTATAATTATCTTCACAACAATCAATTTATTTCTTTTAATCTAAGAGCAAACATTCCAATTTTTGTGAAAATGTAAATCAAGTAAGGGAGGAGCGATGGATTTTAAAAATATTTTATTCGAAGTGAAAAATAAAATTGGTTTCGTTACAATAAACAGACCTGATAAACTTAATGCGTTAAATAACGAAACATTAGATGAATTATACTATTGTTTTTCAGCTGTAAAAAATGATGAAGAAATTGATGTTGTAATTATTACTGGTTCCGGTGAAAAAGCATTTGTTGCTGGTGCTGACATTTCTGAGTTAAGCAAATTGAATTCTGAAACTGCTAAAGATTTTTCGGAAAAAGGTCAGAGCATTTTTAAATTAATAGAAAATTTAGGAAAACCAGTTATTGCTGCAGTAAATGGTTTTGCTCTTGGAGGTGGATGCGAACTTGCAATGGCTTGTAGTATTCGGTATGCATCAGAGAAAGCAAAATTTGGTCAACCAGAAGTTAACTTAGGAATAATTCCCGGTTATGGCGGAACTCAAAGATTAGCAAGGATTGTCAATACCGGTTTAGCTGCCGAGATTATTTTGACCGGTGATATTATAGATGCGAATGAAGCTTTACGAATTGGATTAGTGAATAAAGTATATCCATCTGACCAATTAATTTGTAAAGCTGTTGAACTTGCCGAAAAAATTTCCGCTAAAGGACAAATTGCAATTAGACTATCTTTAGATGCAATTAATAAAACAGATCAACTCAATCTTGAAAATGGATTGTCATTTGAAGCTAAACTATTTGGAGATTGTTGTGGTACTCAAGATTTTAAAGAAGGAACATCTGCATTTTTAGAAAAACGGAAACCAAACTTTACCGGCAAATAATCAACAGTATAAGGAATATAAATAGTACAACCGTAAATACAATTATCAAATTTATTACTTCGTATCAATTTCGTATTCAAACTATGACATTTAAAAAATCCGTTGTAAAAATATTTTTCATTTTAGCATTTCTTTTATTAATTGCAAATATTGCAATAGATTTTTTTTCTAAAAGAGGGAAGAGTAAAACTGAAGAAATTTCGGAACTTACTACTCACCAAATTGACTCAGTTTTTGTTGATGTACTTGATCAGTACGGTATTGAAGCAAGATGGATTAGTACAAAATCAATTAAAATTCCTGAAGAAGATTCAATTAGAAAACAATTTTTCGTGAAACTACCAGCTGATCTTCCAATTCCATTAATTATAAGGGATGTAAATAAAATAATTGAAACAGACATTACTGGATTTGTTTCAGAAGAAAAGAAAATTTTTGGAGTTACTGAAATAAGAATTTATACTAACGAAATTCTAAAACTGCAAGCAACTTTAATTCCCGATAAATCAACTATAAGAGAGCGAAATAACTTATCTTTTATTATAAACGATGCTATCTACTTGAGTCAATCAGATTTCAATAGGTTTTTATCCCTCCCGTATAAAATCGCTATAACTGTGTTACCTTCAGAAAACAGCAGTATGCAAGTTGATTCATTAGCTCGATACTCTAAAGAGTTTATTGTTTTATTAAATGATGAAAACACTGCTAACAATTTTAAATTGGATAAAAACGACCAGAAAGCACTGTTGCTTAATTCTATTTATAATATTATTACAAAATTAAAGGTAATAAGTAAAATTATTATTGATGAAAAATCGAAATTATATCAATCAACAATTTATAATTTTGTGAGAGATGAGTTCAATAAACGAAAAATTTCTTTGATTCCTCTATCTTCTTTCATCATTCTAGAAGCAAATAATGAGAATGAGTTAATATCCAAATTTAAATTCCATTGTATGGATGGTTCGCGCGGACGAGATAAAATATTTTATACTTCCTTTGAAAATTTTTTATTAATTAGAAATGAACTGGAACTTTTCAAAAAGAAAGGGCACAAGGTTCTATCGTATTACTCTTTATAATATTTCAAGTGCTCTTAAGTCCATCCAAATCTAATTCAATTATTTCAATGTCAAAATTTTTTGAAATCTGCGGAACGATAATATTTTTATCTCCAACAGCAAGAACAATAATATCTTCTGGAAAAATATTTTCGTTAGCAGAAAGAATTGCGTCTTTTAATTCAACTGACTGAATCTTAGCAGTATAATCTTTATAATAATCGATTGGTAATGAATATAAAATCAACGGAGATATATTTTTAGAAATTTGAGAATAAGTCTCGAATTTGGAAGGAAACTGTTTTGTTAAATATGATTTTGCAAAATCAACCTCATCTTGCGAAATATTTCTTCTTATTTCTTCAATCTCAAAAAGAATTTCTAAAATTGCTTCCGAAGTATTTTGAATATTTACTGCAGTCGCAATCCCGAAGTAACCGTACTTCAAATTATAATGAAATGATGATCCAACGCCATATGTAAAGCCTTTTTTCTCCCTTAAGTTCAAGTTTATTCTACTGGAGAACTGACCGCCTAAAATTGTATTCATTACTTTGCATGAATAATAATCATCTGCGAACCTATTTTTGGATAGATGCCCAATTCTAAGTTCGGTTTGTGCAGATTCCTTTTTGTTGATTAAATAAATAGATTTTTTCGGTCGAGTTATAATATTTAATTCTTCATCCCAAGATTTGTTAGGAGATTTCCATTGAGAAAAGTACTTGTTAAACAGTTCATAAGTTTCACTTTCTGTAATATTACCAACTAAAATTACACTTGCTGAAAACTGGAAAAAGTTATAATAAAAATTTTTAACATCATCTAATGAAATGTTATTGACTGAATGAGAATTTCCAATTTCAGGATTTGAGTATTTTGTATTTGCAAAAATAAGTTTTTCAAAATTTGTAGTTGCGATGTAAGAAGGTTCGTCCTTCAATTGCAAAATCTTATCTAATATTTTTTTCTTTTCTCTATCAAAATCCTTCTGTTCTAATCTGGGTTCGAAAATAATTTTTGAAAGCAGTTGAAGCGAACGTTCAAAATTTTCTTTTAGTGATAAAATTCCTAAACTAAAAACATCATGATTAATATTTATGCTTGAGATAGTTCCAAGTTTTTCGAGTTCATTATTTAATTGCAGTGAATCATACTCAGCAGCACCTTCATCTATTAGAAGAGAAGTTAAAAATCCAGTACCATACTTTTCAACCGGATCATTAATACTTCCAGCAAAAGAAATAAAACTAAGTTGGACTATTGGAAGGTTTTCTTTTTTAACAAAGTAAATTTCCAAGCCGTTATGTAGTTTAAGAATCTTAATTTCAGGAATAGAAAATGAAAATTCTTTTCTAGGCAAGGGTATTTTAGATCGATCAATCATATATCTCTACTTTTTTGGTAAAACACGCAATTCAACAAAAGAGCTTTGCAAATATTTTGAAGCAGCATTAATGACATCATCGGGTGTTACATTTTCATAACGCTGTAAATCATAAATAAAAGAATCGGGCTCTTTCAGGAAGTAGTTGTAATGATTCAAATGGTCTATCACAACATCTATTTTTTGAAGTGAATAGATGTAAGCAGATTTTAATCCGTTTTTTGCTCTTAGCAATTCTTCTTCATTTACTCCATGCTTGATCAAATTATTAATTTCAAAAAAGATATTCTCTTTTATTTGATCAATGCTGATATTTGGTTTTGGTGTTGAATAAATTAAAAATGAACCTGAATGTTTCGCTGAATATTGAAACGAAGAAATTTCTTGCGCAATTTGTTTTTCGAATATAAGTGATTTTTGAAAACGTGAATTTTTAGTTGTAGATAAAATTTCGGATAATAAATCAAGTGCAGCATCATTTACTCCAAACATCCTATCGGAATGCCAAGCAAAATAAATTCTTGGGAGCTGTACATTATCTTCAAAATTGATCTTTATTGTTTCATTTAATTTTTGATTTGGGGCAATTACTTTTGGCGCCGAATTAAAACCAGGAATTTCACTAAAATATTTCTCAATTAAATTTTTTGCGTTGGCTTTATCAAAATTACCGCCAAGCACTAACGATGCATTTGCTGGCGAGTAATATGTTTTGAAAAAATTTCTTACATCATCAAGTTCAAACTGCTCAATGTCTTTCATCCATCCTATTGTAGGCCAATGATATGGATGATTACTAGTAAAAAGATTCGAAAATATTTTCTCCCAAGATAATCCATATGGCTGATTTTCATATCTCTGCCTCCGCTCGTTCATGACAACATCTTTTTGGTTGGTAAGTTTTTCTTGAGTAAGGGAAGGAAGCAAGTAGCCCATTCGATCTGATTCTAACCAAAGAACCAAGTCTAAGTAATTTGCCGGAACACTTTCATAGTAGTTTGTACGATCGATTGAAGTTGAACCATTTAAGTTTCCTCCGGCTTCTTGAATATATTTAAAATGACCTTCCTTCGGAACATTTTCGGAACCTTGAAACATCATATGTTCAAACAAATGTGCGAAGCCAGTTTTTCCCGGTTTTTCATTTGCAGAACCAACACGGTACCAAATATTAATTGCTACTGTTGGAAGTGATAAATCTTGAAAAAGAATTACTTCAAGACCATTTTCTAATTGATACTTTTCGTAATCTATTTTTAATGGTTCTTTGTTCATTAGTCTACATTTTTATTTGAGTAAAAATTCAATTCGTTCTAAATCGCCGTCAGTTTCTGGATTAGGAATAATATCAAAAATTTTGCAGAGTAATGGATAAATATCAATATTCCAAACAGTGCCGGTTTTGTAATTCTTTTTAAAATTAGGACCAGAAGCAATAAAGATTCCATGCATATCAATATGATTATTATCGTATCCGTGATTAGCTTTTGCATTATACTGCGACTTTCGATTTGTAACTAATGACCAACCGATATCTGCAATTAAAATTATAGAACCAATCATGGGATTTTTTTTGTAATGAAAATACCCAGGCAATTCTTCAGTCAAGTATGTTCTAAAATTTTTTTCGTGCGATTTTAATTTTGTGTATGCTTCCTTTATTAAATTAACTGGGCCATCAATTCGCATGAAAGGACCATCGTCATAAAATTTTATTTCTTTACTACTTATAATATTTTCAATATTAATTACTTTTTCTTGTGGAGTATCAGTCATTCCATGATCTGAAACAATAATAATATTAACACTATCCTTTAAATTTATTTCTTCAAGTCTTTTTAAAAGTATTCCGGTATAATTATCTAATCTCTCGATTGATTCGTTCAGCTCCTTTGAGGTTGTACCAAAATCATGCCCATAAGTATCTGTATCATCAAAATAAAGAGTTATAAAACGAGGACGTTTTTCCATTGGCAATTTTAACCATTCAATAACACCTTCAATTCTTTCGATGTATGGTCTTTCATGAACGTAATTCATAAAATATGTTGGTCTTCGTGAAGAAAGTGATAATTCTGAACCCGGCCAAAAATAACTTGCTGTAGTAATTCCGTTTCGCTCTGCGGTTTCCCAAAATGCTTCCCCAAGATACCATTGAGGATTTCTTACAGCAGATGTGTCGCTCATTTTGAACCAATGATTACTTGATTTGTCAAAAAAATTATTACTAATTATTCCATGATTCTCGATATACATTCCCGTGATTATTGATTGATGATTAGGAAATGTTTTGGATGGAAATGCCGGGCGTAGTGAAAGTGCTGATACTCCATTCTCTCTAATTTTTTCTAAGTTAGGCGAAATTGATCTATTTAAATAATCCCATCTGAATCCATCGAATGAAATTAATATTACATATGGAGTTGATTGTGCAAATAGATTTAATGATGCAACAATAAAAACAATTAAAAAAGCTTTTTTCATTATTTAATAATCCTTTGAATAATGACTGCAAATTTAACAACATTTTTAAAATGAAGAAGTGAATATTTAAAAAAAGCCCCTCAAGTTTGAGGAACTTTTAGGTAAGTATTTATCTTAAATTAGAGAGCAAGCGATAGACCTAAGTTTACTCTTCTTGGTGACCCTAAAAATACTTCTGCATCATCAGCTGAGTGGGTTAAACCGTTTGCAGTATATGCATTAAAGCTACTGTTGTCTGTAGAATCTTGAATGAAGAGTGCATCAGTTAAATTAAAGACATGAGCCACTTAATAAATCACGTACTTCACGGAAGTGCCGTATAGATGCAGTTCTCCAATCAACACCTACAGCAGCAGTCATGTAGTTTGATAATTTGAATAATGCCTTTGAATAAACTCCCCATTGATCTTGTTCATTAACACTGTATCTTAAAATTCCTCGCGATCCAGTAGCATTAGCTTTATTTCTTGTAATTGTTGCATCGTAGTTAACAATTCTTGAAGGAAGTGAATAATCCCAAACTAAACTTCCTAAAGTTCCAGATCCACCACCTCTACCACCAGAATAATATGCAGTTGTATAAACTGAAACTACATTTGATAATTGTGAATAGTAGTTTAAATTGATCTGAGGCTTGTGATAGTAGTTTTCTCTTTCATTAATGAATTCTGGATCAAAACGATCTTGTGCTCCTCCCTAAAACCATTGTTGACCAGTATAAGTCGAACTAACTTTAGACCAGTTCTCATTATATTTTCTATCAACTTCAAAGAACTTTGTCATTGCGGCTGGGTCGTAGCCATTCAATTCTTTTCCAAAATCTTTAGCTAATTGTTTGCTATAGAATCCAATATTTTGACGATAAGAATTTTGACCATGTCTTTGTGGCGCAATAGCATATAATTCTAATCTATTCTTTGTATTGATATTCCAACTCGCACCGAAATAATATGCCCATGCATCAGTCCAAGTTTTATTAATTATACCTGATCCAGTTTTTCTAACAGCAACTGCATTGAATGCCCAATCGCCAATCATACCAGAACTAGCCTGAAGAGTTGACTTAAAAAAACTGCCTGATTCAAATTTTTGTTTTAGTTTAACGCCAAATTTTTGTGAAGTAGGATCAGAGATAATATTCATTGTTCCGCCAATAGAAGGTGTTGCAAGATTTACGGCAGATAAACCTCTCTGAGCCTGAATTGAAGAAGTTGCATCGCCAACGCCATCCCAATTTGACCAATAAACCCATCCCCATTCAAGGTCATTTACTGGAACACCATTAATCATAATTGAAACATTTCTTTGATTAAAACCGCGAACGTTTACACGACCATCACCAGCACCACCACCTTGCATGGTAGCATAAACTGATGGAGTTGTGTGCAATGCCATTGGAATATCTTCAGAACCAAGAAGAACTTCCATATCTTTCTTTTCAATAGTCGTGAAAGCAGCTGGTGTTTCTCTTTCTTTAGCGCGGTCTGCAATTACTGTAACTGACAGAGAAAACTGATAGTCCTTTAAACTAAAATTTAATTGCATGTTGTTTGTTAGATTAATTTCAGTGGTTTGTTTTTCATAAACAATGTATGAACAAACAATTGTATATTCTCCTGGCTGAGCAGCAATTGTGAATTTGCCATTTGCATCTGATGCAGCGCCAAGAGTTGTTCCTTTTAGTATAACTTTTGCACCAATTAGTTTTTCTCAAGTTTGAGCACTGTTACAGTACCAGTGATGTTATAAGTCTGTGCGAATGAAAATGACACCATTAGGAACGAAAAAAATAAAAACAATAAGTATTTCTTTGGCATTTATACCTCCGTTTTAATTAAAGAATAATTATTTAAACTATTATTGGTTGTTTTATCAGATATATGTGGAAGGATATTTACTGGTTTTCTTGTTTCATTGCATAGATAGACGGAGTAGTAGACAACTCGATATCGAATGCACATTAAGAAACATCATCCAAATAAAAAAATATTTTGTAATGTTTTTAGTTTGAATTTTTATTAAATAGATTTAATTACTTGTAATTAGTAAATTGAACTGGGAAATTAAAATCTGCTTCTTTTATTAATTTTATTATTAATTGTAAATCATCAATTTTTGATGCTGATACTCTTACTTGTTCATCCTGAATTTGTGAGTTAATTTTTAGCCGGCTCTCTTTTATCAATTTAATAATTAGTTTTCCATTTTCTTTTGATATACCATTTTGAAGATTTATTATTTGTTTTAATCGTCCGGATGCAGCCGATTCAGGTTCTTGGTATTTCATTGCTTTGAGAGCAATGTTTCGTTTAATGAACTTGGACTGTAAAATGTCAATTGTCTGTTTTCTTGAATAATCATCTTTTGTAGTTATTACAATTTGTTTCTCTTTTTTATTTAACTCTATTATTGTATTTGAATCCTTCAAATCATAACGCTGATTAATCTCTTTTATTGCTTGATTTACTGCATTGTCTGTTTCCTGAAAATTGATTTCAGAAACAATATCAAAGGAATGGTTAGCTGGCATAAATTCTCCTATAACTGTTCAAATAGTATTACTTAAACTCAGATTATTTTCCTTTGTTATTTTAAATTTATAAGGTATATTAATTCGGTTTCAATTCTTCCCAAATGGAATTCCGATAAATAATGAGAAAAAGACTCCGGAACTAAAATATATGATTAAATATGATTTACAAAATGATATTAATTCTAATTACTTTACTTATAATGTCTCAAAGTGTTGATGCTCAAAATGTTGATGATCTTTATAGAAAGTTAATAGATGAAGGTTTTGAAAATGTTTTAGTATCGAATTCTGACAGCACTCTTTATGTTAGTTATGAAAATAGACTATACAGATTTGAGATAGATGCAATTAAAA
>VGVY01000028.1 GCA_016873835.1 Ignavibacteria bacterium | reverse complement strand
TCAGTCCTCCAAATAATCCCGATAATTGACCAGCCTCAGCTTCAGAAAAACCGAGG
This sequence comes from Ignavibacteria bacterium, assembly GCA_016873835.1. Lineage (GTDB taxonomy): Bacteria > Bacteroidota > Ignavibacteria > Ignavibacteriales > Melioribacteraceae > DSXH01. Next base: position 25,706 of record VGVY01000028.1, on the reverse strand, counting down.
TCATTACGCATGTAGATCATAAAAACGATTTGCTGACCGTAGTAAGCTAATCGTTCAAATAATTCCATTACGTTTGCCACCCAAAATGTTGGATGGAAACCAGATTTAAATTGTTTGAATTTTTCAGAAAGGTTCACTTTGTCTCCACTATTTATGGATTATGAAAAAACTCCGCAAAATATAATATCTGCTGTTGTTAAATGAAAATGAATAATTAATCAATGAGACCAAATTCTAAACTATTTATCTATATTTGTTGTTATAGAAATCATAGAAATGAAAGAATTAGTTTGAACGAAAAAAGAGTAATAGTAGCCATGAGCGGCGGAGTGGATTCTTCAGTTGCTGCTGCTTTATTAGCAAAAGAAGGCTATGAAGTAATTGGAATTACAATGAAAACATGGGGTTTTATGGAAGTCGGCGGAGCCCCAAAGCATGAATCAGGCTGTTGTTCACTTGACGCAATCTTCGATGCAAAAAATGTTGCAACCAAACTTGGATTTCCACACTATACAGTTGATTTCACAAAAGCGTTTGAAGAAACTGTTATTACAAATTTTATTGACGAATATTTAAACGGACGAACACCAAATCCATGTGTTGTCTGCAACCGGAAAATTAAATGGGAAGAACTACTGAAAAAAGCTGATTCACTTGATGCAAAATATGTTGCAACCGGGCATTATGCAGTTGTTGATTTCAATCAAAATAATAATAGATACACACTTAGGTATTCTATTGATTTAAAGAAAGATCAAACTTATGCATTGTGGGGATTAACTCAAGAAAGTTTAAGCAGAACACTTTTCCCACTTGGCAACCTTACTAAAATCGATGTAAGAAATTTAGCAGAGGAGTTTGGATTAAAAACTGCATCTAAACCAGATAGTCAAGAGATTTGTTTTGTTGCGGATGATAACTATGAAAGATTTTTAAGAGAACGGATTCCAGATATAATTAATCAAATTGATGAGGGAGATTTTATTTATCATAGAGAAAAAGTTGGCAAACATAAAGGGATTCCTTTTTATACAGTTGGTCAGCGCAGAGGTTTAAACATTGCACTTGGTAAACCAGTCTATGTTAAAAAAATTGATAAAGTTTCAAATACAATTGAAATAGGTGACAAGGAAGAAATATATGAATCAACTGTTTCAGCGGTGGATATAAATTATGTTAGCAAAACAATTTTAACGCAAGGTGAAATTGTATTTGGGAAAATACGATATGCAGATAAAGCTGAAAGAGCAGAAGTAATCTTTGCAAATGAAAATGAAATCAAAATTAAATTTATTAATAGTAAATCAGCAGTAACTCCTGGGCAATCATTAGTGCTTTACGATGAACAAGGTTATGTGTTAGCTGGCGGTGTTATTAAAAAGTAGGTTAATACATTTCAAGTTGGCAATAGCCTTACAACCTCATAAATGAATTACTATTATTTATCCACTTTCATTTTTTATTGAATATTACGATATTTGCAACCGAACGAACTGTAGGATTATCTATCAATACAGTTATTTGTAAATTCGCATTATATGGAGGTAAGTCTTCGAACAGAAATTTAGCACAAATGGAACACTCAATGCTAAAGTTCTTCTTCTCAATCAAAGCTATGAACCATTGACAATCTGCAATGTAAAAAAAGCAATCGTTCTTATTTTACTTTCCAAAGCAGAATTAATTGTTGATAATCAAAAAAGGAAAATTCATACTGTAACAAGCATTTTTCCCTGGCCTAGCGTAATTCGTTTAAATGATTTTATTAAAGTGCCCTACAAAAAAATAATTCTTACCCGAAGAAATATTTTGAAAAGAGATAATCACAAATGTGGATATTGCGGAAGAGCAGACCTTCCTTTAACAATTGATCATATCATTCCAAAATCAAAAGGCGGAGATGATAGCTGGGAAAATTTAGTTGCAGCTTGTCTTCCTTGCAATAATAAAAAAGGGGATAGAACTCCTGAAGCAGCAAAAATGGGTCTTCGTATTAAAGCTTATACTCCAAACCATATCATGTTTTTGAAGAATGCCGTTAGTAAAATTGATGACAACTGGAAACCATATCTTTTCCATTAAAGCGTAAGTATTCTATTTTTTCTTTATTTTTGTTCCATTCAATTATTGAAATAATCATTTAAAGTTATGGCAAAAAAAAGAATTCTCAGTGGAATGCGGCCAACCGGCAAATTGCACATTGGGCATTATGTCGGCGCATTAGAAAATTGGATTAAACTTCAAAATGAGTATGATAGTTATCATTTAATTGCCGATTATCATGTTCTTACAACCGATTTATTAACGGATGAAATAAATTCAAACACTTTAGAAATGGTGATTGATTGGCTTTGTGCCGGGCTTGATCCTAATAAAAGTCCTTTTTTTAGACAATCTCAAATAAAAGAACATACGGAATTGTTTTTAATATTTTCTATGCTAATAACCAAAGCACGGCTAGAAAGAAATCCGACACTAAAAGAACAAGTAAGGGATCTGAATATTGATAACATCATTTATGGACATCTTGGTTATCCCGTTCTTCAAGCTGCTGATATTCTTCTTTACAAAGGAGAAGCAGTTCCGGTAGGAGAGGATCAAGTTCCTCATGTTGAGATTACTAGAGAAATAGCAAGAAGATTTAATAATCAGTACGGTGAAGTATTCCCAGAGCCAGATGCGCTGTTAACTAATTTTGCTCGTTTGCCCGGATTAGATGGTGATGCAAAAATGAGTAAGTCAATTGGAAATACAATTTTACTTTCTGATGACAAAGAAACTGTTAATCAAAAACTCCGAAAAGCTGTAACTGATCCTCAAAAAGTAAGGAAGAATGATTCAGGCAGACCTGAAGTTTGTTTGGTATTTACATACCATAAAAAATTTAATTCAACTGAAGTTGCAGAAATTGAATTGGGGTGTAAATCAGGATCGCTTGGCTGTGTTGATTGTAAAAACAAATGCACCTCAAAAATAAATGAATTTTTATCACCTATAATTGAAAAACGAAACTTTTACGAAAACAATCTTGAAAAAGTTAAAAATATTCTATTCGAAGGAGAGAAAAAAGCAAAACAAGTTGCTATTGACACTATGAATGAAGTTCATGACAAAATGAAAATGGGGTGAAATGTATAAGATTAAACTGCAGCATTTTGAAGGTCCACTTGATCTTTTATTATTTTTTATCAAAAGAGATGAGTTGGATATTTGTGACATACCAATTTCTAAAATCACAAAAGATTTTATTGAATATATAAAAATCTTGGAGCAGTTGGATTTAGAAGTTGCCGGAGACTTTATTTTGATGGCTGCAACTTTAATGCAGATAAAAGTTAAGATGCTTTTACCAAAAGAAGTTGATGATAGTGGAGACGAAATTGATCCCCGTGCTGATTTAGTAAAAGCTTTACTTGAGTACAAACGATATAAAGAAATGTCTGAAGAATTTTCTTATTTAGAATCTAGTATGCGCAATTACCAATTTAGAGGCAATAATGATTATGATGAAAAAGAAAAACCGATTGATTTGGATGTGCTGTTAAAAAATATAACGCTCTATGATTTAATTAAAGCATTTAAAAAAGCAATTCTCGATAGACCAGCAGAACCTTTCCACGAAATAAAAAAATGGAATGTAACAATCGATGAACAGATAGAGTACATTACAAACAAGCTAGAAGAAAAAAGACAGATATCATTTATTGAATTGATGAAAGATATGGCAAACAAAATTAGAATTGTTGTTACATTTATCGCTATGCTTGAATTAGTAAAAGCCGGAAAAATTGGTTTACGAGAATCTAATACCTTTAATGATTTTATAATTTATGGATTGGCAAATGGATAAAATTTACAGTTCCGTTGTAGAAGCTCTTATCTTCTCCTCTGATGATCCATTATCTGCTAATGAGATTATTAATGCAATTAAAGAAATTGATGGCCAAGATATAGAAATCACTCCAGAAGAAATTCATTTTGCTGTTGATGAAATAAATGAAAAATATCTTCAAAATGAAAATGCGTTTACTATTCTAAAAATAGCAAATGGATTTGTTTTTGCTACAAAGCCAGATCATGCAAAATATATTGGATTCTTGGCAACAGAAAAAACAAAGAGAAGATTAAGCCAGGCCGCTTTAGAAACTCTCTCGATCATTGCTTATAAACAACCAATTACAAAGCCGGAATTGGAATCAATTAGAGGAGTAAATTCAGATTATACAATAAATACTCTGCTTGAAAAAAACTTAATTACAATTCAAGGCAGAGCTGACACAGTTGGACGCCCTTTATTATACATTACTACAGAAGAATTCCTAAAATATTTTGGTTTGTTTAACTTAAATGATTTGCCGAAACCGAGAGAAATAGAAGAAATTATGAAAGACGAAGATTTTCTTGAACAGAAAAGAAGAATTATGATTACTGGCGTTGAAGAAAAATTAGAATCTGATAATGGAGATTCTGAAGAAGTAATTGAAACAGAAACTGAAACAGACCCCGAAAATGAAAGTTCGATTGAATAAATTTCTCTCCGAATGCGGAATCGCATCTCGTAGAAAATCAGAAGAATATATAAAAGAAGGAAGAATTACAGTTAATGGAAGAACTGTTTTAGAGCTATCTTTATATGTCGATGAAAGTACTGATTTAATTTGTCTTGATGGAGAAAAAATAAAACCAATGGCTAAAGTCTATTTTCTGTTAAATAAACCAAAAGGATATATTACAACAACCGAAGATGAAAGGAGAAGAAAGAAGGTAACAGACTTAATTAATACAAAGCAAAAAATATTTCCGGTTGGAAGATTGGATTATGATACAACTGGATTACTTTTGTTGACTAATGACGGTGAATTCTCCAACTTTATTACTCATCCCAGTAATGGAATTATTAGAACATACAGTGTTTCCCTAAATAGAAAACTTTCCGAAGAAGATCGCCTAACGTTAATGAAAGGAATTATGCTTGACGGGCGTAAAAGTAAATTCGCAAGTATTAAATATGTTACAAAAAATATTTATGATAAATTAATTGTTACTACTGTTGAAGGGCGAAATCATTTTGTAAAAAGATTATTTGATAGAGTTGGATATAAAGTAACAAGTTTAAAGCGAACAGATTACGGTATTTTCAATGTGAAAGGAATTCCAAAAGGTTCATATAGAATCATAACAAAAGATGAAATTGAAAAATTTTATAAAACATATTCAAATTAAATCTGCTTTTTTTATTCTTTTTGTTTCATTGCAAATTGTTGCACAACAAAAGGATAGCGTTCTAACAAAAAGTTCATCAGTCTTAAATTCAATAAATGAGTTGAGAGAGCAACTTGATGATTTTTTTAACGACCCAAATTTTTCTAGCGCGACTTTTGGTGTAGTGATCAAGTCATTAAAAACTGGCGAGATTTTATATAAACGAAATCCAGATAAACTTTTCATACCGGCTTCTAATATTAAATTAATAACAGCTGCATCAGCATTATATAATCTTGGGGCAAATTATGTTTATGCAACTGAAATATTGGCTAATGGAATTATTAAGAATGGAATACTGAATGGTGATTTGATAATTAAAGGGTCAGGCGATCCAACTATTTCAAATCGATTTTATAGCGGTTCAATAACAAATATTTTTGAAAAATGGGCTGATAGTTTAATAGCAAAAGGAATTTCTGAAATAACCGGTAATTTATTTGGGGATGATTCAGCGTTCGATAATTTAGGACTAGGAAGAGGTTGGGCATGGAATGATGAACATTTATGGTATTCTGCCCCTTCAAGTGCACTAAGCTTTAATGATAATATTATTCAAATTATTATTAAGCCAACAAAACTAAATTTACCAGCTGAGATAATAATTTTACCAAACACAAAATTCGTTTCTATGATTTCAAAAGTTAGTACAGTTGATGAAACACAACCGCAGTTTATCAGTGTTTCAAAACTTAGAGGAACAAATGTTATCAGCATCGGCGGTTCAATAAAAAACACAACGGAGCAGTTAACCGAATTTGTCGCCGTCTCAGATCCAACCATGTATTTTTTAACAGTGCTTAGTGATGTATTGACCCAAAAAGGAATTTTGATAAAAGGGAGGATTGAGAGTTTAGATTCTTCAACTAAAATAATTATTAAAGAAAATTTATCGAACTTATTTATTCATGAATCTGTTCCACTCCATATGATTTTAAAAGAGCTGAACAAAAACAGTAATAATCTTTATGCTGAACAAATATTAAAAACAATAGGTTTTGAAACTTATAACTATGGGACAACAGAAAATGGAGTTAGAGCCACTTTATCAATTATTGATGAGATGGGAATTAATCCAAGTAATTTTGTTATGGCAGATGGATCTGGCTTATCAAAATTAAATTTAGTTACACCCAGACAAATTATTAACTTATTGAATTATATGTATAAATCTGAATTCTTCAATCCCTTTTACGAATCGCTGCCGATTGCTGGTGTTGATGGTACATTATCAATGCGGATGAGAAAAACATCTGCAGAAAAAAATGTTAGAGCTAAAGCTGGATATAACAATTATGTCTCTTCATTATCAGGTTATGTGAAAACTGTAGCAAGTGAAATATTGGCTTTTTCGATTTTGGTTAATAATTTAATTACACCAATAGGTTTAGCTAATTATTTGGAAGATAGTATTTGTAATAGACTTGTTAATTTTACAAGAAATTAAAAGGAGGTAAATTGGAAATTACAAATGAAGAACAAGATTATAATTCTCTTGTTCAACGAAGACATGAAGAACTAAAAGAATTAGTCGCTAAAGGTATACTTCCATTTGCATATGAATATGAAGTAAATAATTATTCTTTGACTATTAAAAATGACTTTGAAAAATATGAAAGCAAAGATGTAAGAATTGCTGGCAGAATAATGGCTATTAGAAGAATGGGAAAAGCTTCCTTTGCACATCTTCAAGATAAAGACGGGAGAATTCAAATATATTTAAAGAGGGATGAGCTTGGTGAAGTTTATGACGTTTTCAAGTTACTTGATATTGGTGATATAATTGGTGTAGAAGGATTTGTTTTCAAAACAAAAACTGGTGAGATATCGGTTCATACAAAATCATTCCAACTTCTTGCAAAATCTCTTCTCCCAATTCCTATTGCTAAAGAAACAACAGATGAGAGCGGAAACAAAACTATCCATGATCAATTTGTTGATAAAGAATTACGTTACCGCCAGAGATATGTTGATTTAATTGTTAATCCAGAGGTAAAAGAAGTTTTTATCAAAAGATCGAAGATTGTAACAGAATTGAAAAAATTCTTGGATAGCAAAGGAATCATAGAAGTAGAGACTCCAATTCTTCAACCATTGTATGGAGGCGCTGCTGCAAGACCGTTTGTAACCCATCATAATACTTTAGATATCGATCTTTATTTAAGAATTGCAGATGAATTATATCTTAAAAGATTGATTGTAGGAGGTTTTGATAGTGTGTATGAAATTTCAAAAGATTTTAGAAATGAAGGGATGGATAGGACGCACAACCCTGAATTTACAATGCTTGAATTATATGTTGCATACAAAGATTATAATTGGATGATGACATTTGTAGAAGAAATGATATCAAACGTATGTCAAAATGTTTTTGGTTCATTAGAATTTGAAGTTGAAGGAAAACAGATTAATTTTTCTGCACCATGGAAAAGAATCTCAATGGTTGATGAAATTAAATTAGCTTCCGGCGTAGATGTGATTACTGCAACGTATCAAGAATTAGTTCAAGTGTTAAAGAAAAAAGGTGTTGAAATAAAAGGTGGTGAGAGCAAAGGGAAATTAATAGACGAACTTTTTGAAGTTACTGTTCAACCGTTTCTTGTTCAACCAACATTTGTTACTGATTATCCGGTGGAACTTTCTCCTTTAGCCAAGCCTCACAGAACTAGAAAAGGACTTGTTGAGAGATTTGAAGTATTTGTATTGGGCAGAGAAATTTGCAATGCTTTTAGTGAATTAAATGATCCAATTGATCAAAAGAAAAGGTTTGAAGAGCAAAGCAGAATGATTGAAGAGGGTGATGAAGAAGCTCACCAAATTGACGAGGATTATGTTAGGGCTTTGGAATATGGCATGCCGCCAACAGCCGGACTTGGAATTGGGATTGACCGCTTGACTATGCTCCTTACCAATCAATCATCAATAAGAGATGTTATTTTATTCCCACAAATGAAACCGCAAAAAGGATAAATGAAAAAGCATATTAAACTGATACCGGTATTTGTTATTGTATTACTAATTGGAATCTACTTTGGAATAAAACTTAATGATTCCATACTTATCACAGAAGAACAAAAACAATTAAAAAAATTAAATGATGTAATTCGCTATACAAAAGAAATTTATATTGATTCTGTCTCAACACAAGGTTTAGTTGAAAATGCAATTGATGGAATGTTTGATAAATTAGATCCTCATACATCATATATTCCATCTCAAGTACAATCAGCATCCGAGGAATCATTTAGAGGAAATTTTGAGGGAATAGGTGTTGAATTTCAAATTATTAAAGATACTATCATAGTTGTCTCACCAATTACTGGGGGACCAAGCGAAGCAGTAGGAATTCAATCCGGAGATAGAATAATAAAAATCAATGGTAAAAGTTCTGTTGGATTTAAGAATGAAGATGTGTTTAAAAATCTAAGGGGTAAAAAAGGAACAAAAGTAGAAGTAATTGTTAAGAGACCCAGTTCAAATAAAATTTTCACTTTTCAAATCATTAGAGAAAGTATTAATCTTTATTCGGTTGATGCTTCATTAATGGTTGATTCAGTTACCGGCTATTTAAGTTTAACTAGGTTTTCAGAAACTTCAACAAGTGAAATAAAATCTGCACTCAAAAGTCTTTCCGAAAAAGGAATGAAAAATTTAATTCTTGATTTAAGGAACAATCCTGGCGGATATTTGGATCAAGCATTTACTGTGAGTGACTTATTTATTTCTAAGAATAAATTAATCGTATATACAAAAGGAAGACTGAAGGAATTTGATGAAGAATTTTTAGCCAATAGAGATTTTCCTTATGAAAGAATTCCGTTAATAATTTTAGTTAATAGAGGGAGTGCATCTGCAAGTGAAATTGTTGCTGGTGCTATCCAAGATTGGGATAGAGGATTAATTGTTGGAGAAACAACATTTGGTAAAGGATTGGTTCAAAGACCAATTAAATTAAGTGATAATTCAGCAGTTCGCATTACGATTGCAAAATATTTTACTCCAAGCGGTAGAGCAATCCAAAGAGATTTTAAGGACAAGAATAAATATTACAGCGAATTAGTTGAAAGAGAAGAGGATGAAGTTGATAATTACCATCACGAAATTGAAAAAGATTCTTCAAAAAAAATATATAAAACTAAATTTGGAAGAACCATTTATGGTGGCGGTGGAATTACACCGGATTATATTGTTGACTCTGAAAGCGATACAGATTTTTTGGTTGAGTTACGAAGGAATAATATTTTCTATCAATTTATTAGAACATATTTAGATAAAAATGTTAACTGGTTAAAAGAAAAATATGCTGAAAGAGCGTCGAAATTTCTAAAAGAGTTCGAATTAAGAGATATTGAAATAAATGAATTCATTAATTATGCAGAAAGCCTGAAAATTAAAAGAAATCATACAACCTATATTCACGATAAAGATATTATAAAAATTAGATTGAAAGCATTTATTGCTAGAGAATTATTTAAGAATGAGGGATGGTATTCAGTATTACTTAAAGAAGACCGTCAGTTTAGTAAGGCAATAAAACTAATTCCAGAGGCAAGCAAACTTGAAGGCCTCAAAAACTAATGAAAGAGATGGGATGACAAATAATCCAGAATCAATAATTATACAAAATTATCAAGAGACAAAGCTTTATCTATTTCAAAATAAATTTCCCCAGATTCATGAATCCGTATTCCTAGCTCCTGGTGTGAAAATAATCGGCGATGTTGTAATTGGTGAAAAATCTTCAGTATGGTACAACTCCGTGATTAGAGGCGATGTTCACTTCATTAAAATTGGAGCATGGACTAATATTCAAGACTTATCAATGTTTCATGTTACTACTTGTAAATTCCCACTCGTTATTGGAAATAAAGTAACCATTGGTCATAGTGCAACATTACATGGCGCAGTAATTGAAGATTCAACTCTAATTGGAATTGGGTCGACAATTTTAGATGGTGCTGTTGTGGAGAGTAATTCGATGGTTGCAGCCGGTTCTCTTGTCAAGCAAGGTTATAAAGTTCCTAGCGGGAAATTAGTCGCTGGTGTACCAGCAAAAATTATTCGTGATATTACAGAAGAAGAAATTATGGAAATTGAAAATTCTGCTTTAAGATATTATGAATATTGCAAACTAACAATGGATTCTCTTTCTTTAAATCAAAAAGAGCATTGATTAACCGATGAAAAATATTTTTGTTAATTGTGAAATAAAATGCAGTGTTATTAAAAGGAATGTTCACAGAATAGTTGGATTAATAAAAAATATTCATCAATTGAATTTTAATTCCCTTGAAATCAATTTTGTTTCAAAAGGAACTATTGAGAAAATAAATAAGATATATTTGGGTCATAATTATGCAACCGACGTAATTTCCTTTAATTATTCAAATGAAAGTAATAATTTAGACGGCGAAATTTTTATCTGTATTGACATTGCGGTTGAAAATGCTAAATTCTATAATGTTACACCAGATAATGAACTTAAAAGACTTGTAATTCATGGAATTTTACATTTAATTGGCTTTAGGGACAATACGAATAAACAAAAATTTGAAATGAGCAAAGAAGAGAATTTTATTTTGCAAAAGATTCCAAGACCAATAAAAATTATTTAATGACAATGAAACCCACGATTGTTGATATATTAACAAAAATTTTAGAAGGGATAAGTAAAAATATTCCAATAGAGGAGTTGAATAAAACATTGCTGAAAAGTAATGAGTACGATCAACAGACTTTAAGTATTGCCTTTAGTTTGATATATGATAAAATAATTGTTAACACAAAATCAAAAAATGTAAAGAAATCAAAGAAGGGAAGTATTCGATTTCTATCGGAAGAAGAAAGAGAACAAATCGGGTTAGAAAATTATAATTATCTTTTATACAATTTTAATTTGGGTTTAATTGATACAGACGATTTAACTTATATTCTTGATCAGTTAACTATGTATCCAATCACAAGACTAAGTAAAAAAGAAATAAATTGGATGATTCTCGCCTCAATTGTTGATATTACTTCTGATATTCCTCCAGGAAGTCGAATTCATTTGTACTCTTCTGATTCCGTAAATTAATGGTGGATTAATGAGCAAAGATCTTATTCTTGTAGAATCTCCGTCAAAAGCAAAAACAATTAATAAATATGTTGGAAGCAAATTTATTGTTGAATCAACAGTTGGACACATAAAAAATTTGCCAAAAACAAAATTGGGAATCGATTTAGAAAATGAGTTTAAACCTCAACTGGTTACTATTAGAGGTAAAAGTGATGTTGTTAAGAAAATTAAAAAACTTGCATCCAAATCAAAGCATATCTATATAGCTACTGACCCTGATAGAGAAGGTGAAGCGATTGCACAAGATGTATTAGATATTCTTGATGATAAAAATCGGGAAAAAGTTAAACGCGTTTTATTTAATGAGATAACTAAAAATGCAGTCAATAATTCTCTCAAAAATCCTATCGAGATTGATGACCATCTCGTAATTTCTCAGCGTGCTCGTCGAGTTATGGATAGAATTATTGGGTATAAGGTTAGTCCGTTTTTATGGAGAGCTGTTCTCGATTCAATAGGCAGTTCATTATCAGCCGGAAGAGTTCAATCAGTAGCATTACGATTAATTTGTGAAAGAGACGAAGAAATAGATAATTTCATGCCAACTGAACATTGGTCAATTTATGCTGTGTTCACAACAGAGAATGGTGAGGAACTTCGTACTAAATTATATGAAGTTGATGGCAATGTACTGAAGATTCCACCAAAACCAAATATGACTAAGGAGGAATGGGACGAATTTTTTACAAAAAACTTTGCAATATCAACTTCTGAAATAGCTGAAAAAATTGTTAATGAAGTAAAGAGTTCTGATAAGTTTTTTATATCCGAAATAAATAAAAAAGAATCAAAGAGAAATCCTTATCCTCCTTTTATTACTAGTACTTTGCAAGTTGAGGCATCAAGAAAGTTACGATTTAGACCGAGAAGAACAATGATGCTTGCTCAAAGCCTTTATGAGGGAATTGACTTGGGTTCAGAAGGACTGACTGGATTGATTACATACATGCGTACAGATTCATATAGAATTAGTGATGAAATATTATCTGAAACAAGAAATCATATTGAAAACGTATTTGGTACTCAATATTTACCAGAGAAAGCTAGATCTTTTGATCAAAAGAAAAAGAATGTGCAAGATGCACATGAAGCTATTCGTCCAACTTCATTAAAATATACACCCGAATATGTAAAGCCATTTTTAGATGAAGCTCAGTATAAATTGTATGAGTTAATTTGGAAAAGATTTATTTCATCTCAAATGGAATCTGCACGGTTAGAAACGACTTCTGTTAATGTTAAAGCTGATAAATATATATTCCGTGCAAGTGGAACTACAATACTTTTTGACGGCTTCCTAAGGATTTATGACGAGGATCAGGAAGATGGTAATAATGAGAACGGAAACAGCCAAAAAATTCCAGCTGGATTGGTACAAAATCAAATTCTAAATCTAACTGAGATTTTACCAAATCAGCATTTCACTAAACCACCACCTCGCTTCACTGAAAGCACATTAATAAAAGAACTGGAAGCAAATGGAATAGGAAGACCAAGCACATATGCAATGATTGTAGGGACAATAATAGACCGACGTTATGTAGAAAATATTGAAAGGAAATTAGTACCAACAAAATTAGGTAAGAAAGTAAATCAAGTTTTAATAAATAATTTTCCAAATATTTTCAATGTCAATTTCACAGCTCAGATGGAAGAAGAACTTGATCAAATTGCAGATGGAGAAATCGGGTATTTAAAAGTACTTAATGATTTTTATGGTCCATTCTCCAAATCGCTTGTTGAAGTTGAAGCCAATCTAGAAAAGATTAAATGTGAAAAATGCGGTTCTGACATGGATATAAAAATTGGAAGGTTTGGAAAATTCTTTGCGTGTACAAATTATCCTGAATGCAGCAATATTAAATCTTTAAGAGAAATGAGTAATGGTAATAATGATCCAGAATTTACCGGTGAAATTTGTCCCAAGTGTAATAATAGAACTGTCTTTCGTGAAGGAAAGTTCGGGCGGTTCATTGGTTGCGAAAAATATCCCGATTGTGATTTTACAAAAATTATTCCAATTGGAATTTCTTGTCCAAGCTGCAAAGAAGGAGATATAATAACCCGAAGAACTAAAAAGGGTAAAATATTTTATGGATGCAATAGATATCCCGACTGTGAATATGCTTCTTGGAAAATACCTCGGCCTGATGAAGAAGCAACTTCTGAGGAAGAAGATTATTAATCATCGTTAGGGAAGATGTGAACAAAGATATTTTAGCTGAAACTATTAATATGATGTTATCAGAGCTGTCTGGTGTTTCAAGAGCTTCTGTAAATACACTCAACGCTTATCAAAATGATTTAAGTGACTTTTTGAAGTTTTGTAATGGTCTGAATATTTCACAAACCAGTTCCATAACGGATAAGCATATTCGTCGTTATGTAATGAAACTTAATGATGAAAAGCTATCACGAAGTTCAATATCAAGAAAGCTATCTTCATTAAGAAGTTTGTTCAATTTTGCATTAAGAAATGATATAATTAATAAAAATCCATTAAAAAAAATTCCTAATCCTAAAATCAAAAGGAAACTGCCAGAAACGATTAATCTTGATTCTTTTTTGGAAATTATTAGATTGATGGATGATGAAACAGATAAAAATGCAGCATTAAGAAATAAAGCGATTTTTGAATTACTATATGGATGTGCATTACGTGTTTCTGAATTGTGCAGTCTTGACGTTCTAGATATTGATTTGAAAAGAATGAATATCAGAGTTTTAGGAAAAGGTTCAAAAGTAAGAATTGTACCAATTGGCGAGAAATCATTAAACATTATAAAAGAATATATTATTAGTAATTCAAAAACAGTAAAAACTCCATTATTTGTAAAAGAGGATGGAAATAGAATTGACAGATTTTTTGTATATAAAATTGTAAATAAATATTTGAGTAGAGTAACAGATTTAGATAAAAAAAGTCCACATATCTTACGACATAGTGCTGCAACACACATGTTAGATAGAGAAGCAGATATAATGGCAGTTAAAGAAATACTTGGCCATGAAAATTTATCAACCACACAAATTTACACTCACGTAAGTGTAGAGCGATTGAAAAAATCTTATAAAAAAGCACATCCAAAATCATAAAGGAGTCGTTATGAACATTAAAATTACATCAAGAAAATTTAAAGCTAAGGATTCCTTAAAAGATTTCATCAATGAAGAGTTAAAAGCAATAGAAAAATATAATGATAAGATAATTGATACAAATATTGTTTTGAGTTTTACTCATTTGACAGATAGTATTAAAACAGCAGAAATAATTGTAAAAATTCCTGGAAAGACATTTACCGTTTCTACAGATAGCGATACATTTGAAAAATCCGTAAGCAAATCAATTGATAAGATTATCAGGCAACTATCCAAAGTTAAAACTAAACGGATTACAAGGGAAAAATCATGAAAATTGATGAGAAGAATATCACTAAAAAAGATTGTATTACTGTTGAATTCTTCTTCGAAAATATAAAGGATCGATTTAAAATCGAATTGTTAAGCGAGAAAGTTGGATTCGATAGAGAAATTAAAGAACAAAATCTTCATAGACCTGGTTTACCTTTAGCTGGTTTCTTAGAATTATTTTCATTTAACCGTGTTCAAGTATTTGGTAATACAGAAATGCGATATCTACAAAATTTGAACAGCAAAGAACGGTATAAATCTATAGAGAATATTTTAAAATTTGATATCCCTTGCTTGATAATCACAAATGGGAATAAACCATTTGAAGAAATGTTGAAACTTACTAATACTTATAAAATTCCAATTTTTGGTTCAACATTTACAACGACGAAATTATTTTACCTCATTAGCGATTTTCTAGATGATCAATTTGCACCGCGACTTTCACTTCATGGTTCATTCGTTGATGTTTATGGAGTTGGGATGATGTTTGTTGGAAAATCAGGAATAGGAAAAAGTGAAGTCGCACTCGATTTGGTTGAACGAGGTCATCGATTAGTAACAGATGACGTTGTTATCCTAACAAAAAAGGGTGAGGGAATTTTAATGGGTGCTGGTACGGATTTAGTTAAGCATTTTATGGAACTAAGAGGAATTGGAATAATTGATATTCGAAGTATGTTTGGCGTTAGGGCAATACGATATCAAAAACGACTTGAAGTAATAGTAGAATTGGAAATTTGGAATGAAAATTCAGAGTACACTAGAACTGGTTTAGAAGACGCTACAATAAATGTACTTGATGTTGATATTCCTTACGTTAGGTTACCTATTGTACCCGGTAAAAATATAACTGTAGTTTCAGAAATAATTGCTCTAAACTATTTACTAAAACACTATGGTTATGACGCAGCAAAGATTTTGCAGCAAAGAATTACTAATAAAATTCAGCAAAAATCTAACGAAATGAACAGATCTATTGACTATTTTGAACATGATTTTGAATAATTTTAATATTTGAAGATCTTGACACCCTTGATTTCATTTATTATCTTCGCAACCACGTTTAGCGAGTTATGAAAAAATTTTATTATTTCTCAAAATCAAAGCTTAAGTTCGTAGAAATACGTAATTTCTATAAAAAGTTTGTATTTCTCGTCCTTTTTGCTTCAATATTAGTTTCCTTTTTCTTGTTTGGAACTTACCTAGTATTCAATGAATTTATTAATCCGGATTCTGAAGTGAAGGCTCTAAAGAGAAGCAATGCACTTTTAAAAGAGAAATTTGAAACTTTACTTGTTCAATATAAATCGCTTGATGAAAGGATTGCTAATTTAACTGAAAAAAGTCATGATCTAAGATTAGCTGTTAACTTAGAATCACGCGATACTGAAGAAATTTATGGTGTTGGTGGTGCTTTATTTACCCCTTTAAAATCAAATAATCCGCAAGATTTGTTTTCCCTAGCTGAAGATTTAGAATCATACTTAAATAAAATTTCATTAAAAGTTAAATTAGAAAAAAATAATTACGAAGAAATTGAGAATACCCTTAAACAAAATGAAATACTTTATTCGGCTATTCCAGCAATTAGACCAACATATGGCAGTGTACTGGATGATTTCGGAATGCGTGTTCATCCGATCTTACGTATAAGACGCATGCATAATGGAATTGATATTATAACAGATGTTGGAACAAATGTTTATGCACCGGGCAGTGGAAAGGTTGAATTTGTTGGAAGAAGAGGAGGGTATGGATTAACAGTTGAAATTAATCATGGCTTTGGATACAAAACAATTTATGCTCATCTGAGCAAAATAAATGTTAAAGAAGGACAGTCAATTTCTAGAGGCGAATTAATTGCTTTAACTGGAAATTCTGGTTCTTTATCTACCGGACCTCACCTTCACTACGAAGTGAGACATAATGGAATTCCGCTTAATCCGCGCAATTTTATTTATGACGATGTTGAACTTTTTGAAATTGTCAAAAAATAAAAAACCTACAGGAGATTCAAAATGATTTGGACCGTCGAATTAGCTTCCTATTTGGATGACGCTCCTTGGCCAGCTACAAAAGAAGAATTAATAGATTATGCCGAAAGAATTGGTGCACCCTATGAGGTAGTCGAAAACTTACAAGAACTTGAAGATTCTGAAGAACCTTATGAATCCATCGAAGATATATGGCCGGATTACCCAACTGATGAAGATTTCTTTTATTCTGATGATGATGAATTTAAATCTTAGCGAATTTGGTTTTTTAAATGAATGAGTTTTGGGATAATGTAACAGAACAATACGATGTAAAGAAAATATTAGAAGAATTTATTAAAAGAAAGCGTGTTCCACACGCTTTTATTTTTTCTGGCCAAGAAGGTGTAGGTAAATTTAATACAGCACTTCAATTTTCAAAATATATTTCCAAAGAGTTTGATTCATCTAGTCAAATTATTTTGAAAAAAATCAATTCTTTACAAGAGCCGTATGTTAAATTAATTTTTCCTTTACCCCGAGGAAAAGGTGAAACTGCTGAAGATTCCGCAACAGAAAAATTAAACAAAGATCAAATTGATTTAATACATAATGAAATGAAATTTAAAGCTGCTAATCCTTATCACAGAATAAATATTGAAGGTGCAAATACAATAAAAATTAACAGTATCCGAGATATTAATAAATTTATTACAACAAGTTTTAGTGATATTGGTTTTCGTTTCATTTTTATTATTGATTCACATATGATGAATGAACAAGCTCAAAATGCATTACTAAAAAATTTAGAGGAACCTCCGAAAGGAATTATCTTTTTTCTGTTGACCAACGAAAAGAATAAATTACTTCCAACAATAATTTCACGGTGTTGGAATATTGAATTTAATCCACTCAGTGTTATGACAATTAAAAATATATTAATCAATTATCATAGCATAACTGAAAAAAATGCAGACTTAATTGCTCAGTTTGCAAAAGGATCTTTAACTAATGCCTTAGGTTTATTTAATGCAGATATAGCAGATACTTTAGCAAGAACAATATCGTTTTTGAGGTATTCTATAGGTGGACGATTCTATTCGGCATATCGTGAATTTAATGAGATTGTCAATGTCAAATCAATTGAGGATTTCAGAAAAATAATATCATTTATCAAATTGTGGTTAAGCGACGTTAATAGAAACAAATATTCAGAAGGGAAATATTATTTTGATGATTATTCCGATATACTATCGAAATTTAATGAAAAATATAGCAAGTCTGACGTTGATAATGTTTTCAATTCTTTAAATTTATTGGAAGAGCTAAGTAAAAAAAATCTCAACTTGAATGTATTAACTCTTAACCTTATATTTGATTTAGCATCCTTAGCAATTAGGAAATAGAATTGTTCCATATAGATCTTACACATTTTTCTAAAAAAACTACAGATCAATCAGATCAACTATCAACTAACCAGCATGTTTATGAAAATCTGTACAATTCATTGATTGTAAATAAGATAAATAGAAGTAATTGTAACTACAGTGCATGTTTCTTATGCAACTCTGAAGTTCATAGAAATTTCCCGATCGATCAAAGAAGCATTATTGAATTAGAATGTAATGGTTTATTAAATTCAGAATTCTGTGAAATTCCAATCAATATTTCGGAAAATTTATTTCCTGAAGATTTTATAATTATCAAAAACGAAGAGTTTCAAGAAATTGCCCAAGTTAAATTAATTGGCGAAATTGTTAAAATAAAAAGACAATCAATTGGACTTTATGGTGAAACTCTTCCAGAAGTAATAAGAAAAGCAACTTTAGAAGACTTGGAAAAAGTACGAAAAAACTTTGATGATGAAATTCGTGCGGTTCCAATTTTTAAGAAAGCAATAAAAAAGTTTAACATAGATATGAAACTAGTTTCGATACATTTTCAATTTGATCGCAAAAAACTTTATTTCTTTTATACAGCAGATGGAAGGGTGGACTTTAGAGAATTAGCAAAAGAACTTGCTGCAGAATTTAAAACTAGAATCGAATTAAGACAAATTGGTGTAAGAGATGAAGCAAAGAAAATTGGTGGATTAGGTTCGTGCGGAAGGGAATTATGTTGTATTCGTTTTTTATCCTCATTTAAGAGAATTACTACTCAATTAGCTAATGAGCAAAATCTACTTTCAAGCATGGGAAAACTTAGTGGACCTTGTGGTAAACTAAAATGCTGCCTTTCTTTTGAAATTGAATAGATAAGATAAATTTATCAATTCATGCTCCAGCTTGATAAGGAGCAATAAAAATAACTAACTAGTTGGAGGGTTAAATGGAAATTAATAAAGTATGTGTTATAGGTGCTGGTACGATGGGAAATGGAATTGCGCATGTTCTTGCACAGAATAATATAAAAGTTATTTTAATTGATATGGATAAAAAATTACTAGATAAAGCATTAGAGACAATAACTAATAATTTAGATCGATTAATAAAGAAAGATTTATTAAATGATGATGCTAAAAAATTAACCCTTTCAAACATAACGTTAGAAACCGATCTTTCAAAAATCCCGAATGATACTCAATTAATTATCGAAGCTATTACTGAAAATAAAGATGTTAAGTTGGCTTTATTTAATAAGTTAGATAAATTAATAAATCAAGATTGTATTTTTGCATCCAATACATCTTCAATATCAATTACTGAACTCTCAAAAAACTGTAGACCAAATAATTTTATTGGAATGCATTTCATGAATCCAGTTCCAATAATGAAATTGGTGGAAATTATACGAGGGTTTAGTACTTCTCAAGAGACCTATCAGACTATTAAAACATTAACAGAAAGACTTAAAAAAACTCCAGTAGAGGTTTTCGACTATCCAGGTTTTATTTCAAACAGAATTTTAATGCCTATGATAAATGAAGCTATCTTTACTTTGTATGAAGGAGTTGCCTCAGCAAGTGATATTGACACAGTTATGAAATTGGGAATGAATCATCCAATGGGGCCGCTAACATTAGCAGATTTTATTGGATTGGATGTTTGTCTAGCAATAATGAATGTATTATATGATGGTTTTAATGACAGTAAATATAGACCATGTCCATTATTAAAAAAGATGGTTGCGGCTGGTAAGCTAGGAAGAAAATCCGGTTCGGGATTTTTCGACTACACTAAATAATCACATAATGTATATTATGTAAACTACAAAATATTAATTAATCTCAAATAAGCGTAGATTACAAATAGGAAGATTGTTATCCAAAGGAAAAGACCTTTTCTCTTTCGTTTACTACTTCTTGAGCTCTTAAAACCGAGTTTTCTTTTTCTTTTTTCAACTTCATCTTGGTCTGGTTTATAGAAGCGTGGAAGGTATTCAAAACTTTTATTTTTAGGTTTTTTAAAAAACATTAACTCAATTATTTTAATCAAACATCGCTTTTATAAATTGTTCAGCTTCAAAGTTCTGTAAATCAGTATGATGCTCACCAACCCCAATGAATTTAATTGGTATTTTTTTCTCTGAAGAAATCTGTAAAACTATACCCCCTTTTGCTGAACCATCAAGTTTAGTTATAACTAAACCATCAATATTGACAATTTTATTAAACTCTTGCGCTTGAATGATTGCGTTTTGACCACTTGTAGCATCTAAAACTAATAATGTTTCCTTTGGAGCATGCGGGATTACTTTTCCTATTACACTGTTAATTTTTGATAGTTCATCCATTAAATCTTTTTTAGTGTGTAACCTCCCAGCAGTGTCAATTAAAACAACATCATAATTCTCATTTTTTGCTATTTCAAGAGAATCATAGACTACTGAAGAAGGATCTTTCGCATCATTTTTAAATATTGGGACATCTACCCTTTTTGCCCAAACTTCTAGCTGCTCATTAGCTGCTGCTCTAAATGTATCTGCGGCAACAACCATAACTTTATTTCCTATGGTTTTGTAATTATATGCAAGTTTACCAATAGTAGTAGTTTTTCCTGATCCATTTACACCTATAATCAAATAAATAAAAGGTTTAGAATTAATAGAAGTAAAATTCTCTGTTGAAATATTTTTAAATATTTTCAACATTTCTGTAAATAGCAAATTCCTAATAAGAGTAATATTTCTCTCTTTGTGAATTACAATTTTTTTCTTGATTTCGTCAATTAATTTTTCTGTTAAAGGCACACCAATATCACTTGAAATTAAAATCTCTTCTAATTTCTCTAATTCATTTTCATCTAGATTTGCTTTACCGCTAATTTTTTCTGAGATTTTATTAACTAGGTTTTCTCGAGATTTATTTAAGCCATTTTTAAGTTTTTCAAAATTTATATTTTTAAATAGTTTCATTTTTATTCCATCTTAATACTTCTAAGGCTCGTAGGCTATATCCGAATACTGATAGTACACTCATTAGGATACTTAAATAGAAAAAGAAATGATATAAAAAATTTGTTTTGGATATATCAATGACGGTTATAATTATAAACGCCCCAATCGTGATAACAGTAATTTTGCCAAGCAAGTTTGATGGTAATACTTTACCTATTTTTTTACTGACAATTATTCCACCTATGAAAATGAGTAAATCTCTCCCAACTATAATCCAAAAATATATAGAAATTATTTCTCCTAAAAAGTAAAGCTGTGTAATAATCAAAATTACACATACTTTGTCTGCAAGTGGATCTATTATTTTACCAAATTCACTTATAAGATTTTTTTTTCGAGCAATGAAACCATCTAAAAGATCACTAATAGTAGCAATGAATATTAAACCTAATAAATAATAACGATAAACAAATTCAGTATTAATATATTGAATTACTAAAAACATTGGAATGGCCAACAATAATCTAAAAATACTTATTAGATTTGGTAGCGTATAATAATCCTTAATGAATAATTTTAAGTTGTTCATTATCTTTTCTAGTTCTCATAAATTTCTTTAGTAATTCCAACATTAACTGGAATTGGGTAATTTCCTGAAAAACATGCTGTACAAAAATGATCTTGGAGATGATCAATCATGGCACTCAACATTTCATTAATTGTTAAATATTCTAAGCTATCAACATCTAAGTAATCTTTTATTCTAGAAATATCACCATCTAATTTATGTGCAATTAATTCATCTTTACTGGGGAAATCCATTCCAAAGTAACATGGACTAATTATAGGTGGCGATGAAATTCTTAAATGAATTTCTTTTGGATTAGCTTCTCGCAATAGTCTTACAAGTTGTTTTGAAGTTGTACCTCGAACAATTGAGTCATCTATTAGTACAATTGTTTTGTTTTCTAAAACTCCTTTTACTGTATTAAATTTTATTTTTACACCAATCTCCCTTGCTTTTTGGTTAGGAGTAATAAATGTTCTCCCAATATAATGACTTCTTATTAAGCCAATTTCTAGTCGAGATGGAATTCCTTGCTTAGTCAGTTGACTTTGAAATCCAATTGCTGCAGTATTGGAACTATCTGGTACACTTATTACAATTACCTTTTCATCATCTTTATCATGAACTGGATGATTTTCCGCTAAAACTTTACCTAATTTCCTTCTTATTTTATCAACATTAGAACCAAAAATACGGCTATCAGGTCTTGAAAAATAAATGTATTCAAAAATACATTGTTTAATTTGATTATTACTATTTTCTAATTTATATGAACTTATTTCTTCAGTTGAATTAATTCCCTTTTCTATAACTACTAATTCACCTGGGTTGACATCCCTTAAATAATTTGCAGAATTTATGTCTAGCGCACATGTTTCAGAAGCAACAATATATGAACCATTAAGTGTTCCGATACAAAGAGGTCTAAATCCTAATATATCTCTTGCGGCAAATAATTTATTATCAGTCAAAATAACTAAACTGAAGGCTCCTTTAATTTTATTAAGCGCCTCAATAATCTGTTGCGTTTGATCTTTCAGTTTACTTCGTGCAATTAAATGAAGAAGAACTTCAGTATCACTTGTAGTTTGAAAGATGGCGCCTTCGTTGACTAAGTAATTTCTTAATTCTTTTGCATTAGTTAAATTACCATTATGTGCAACAGCTAGATTTCCCATTCTATATGTAACAACGAATGGTTGAATATTTTTAACAGAATCTGCTGAACCTGTAGTTGAATAACGATTATGCCCAATCGCAGCTTCACCTAATAACTTTGTCTCGAATAAATCTTGTGAATTAAATACTTCGGATACATGACCAAAGGATTTATGTACATTGAATTGGACTTTTCCTTTTTGATTTTTTTGACTACTAACAATTCCAGCTGCTTCTTGCCCTCTGTGTTGCAAAGCATGAAGACCATAATAAGTATTTATTGCAGAATTTTTTGAACCAATAATTCCAAAAATTCCACAATTACATAACGGTTTATCTTTCATCATTGAATTTTTTTTGAGGTGCAATATAAAATTTGAATGGCACATATCCTATGTGCCCAAAACAAGAGTCGGAACGGCGGGATTTGAACCCGCGACCCCTTGAACCCCATTCAAGTACGCTACCGGGCTGCGCTACGTTCCGTTAAAGTTTTGATTTTAAGTGGATTAAAAAATTTTTGAAATCTTCTAAGTCTATCTTTAGTGATCTTGGGGATGTTAAATCAATGTTTGATTCAGTTTCAACAATTGTGTTTTCAAATGGATTATCCAAAATTCCCTCGTTAAGAATTTGTTTTGCTCCTTCAATTGTATATTTCTCATCTCTTAATAATTTCTTAATTTGCAAAATAAGCTTTATATCTTTATTTGTATAAATTCTGTTACCAGCTCTGTTTTTACCAGGATTTAACTGAGAGAATTCTGTTTCCCAATACCTTAGAATATACTGCTCAAGTCCAGTTAATTTACTAACTTCACTAATTGAATAGTATAACTTTTTTAATGTAAAATCTTTCATCTTTTTACCTTCATTCTTACTTGAGGTAAATTAATGTAATAACAACAAAAATGCAAGATAGACAACTAATAAAGTGTGATATCGTTAAGTGTTTTCGATAGGAATTTGTTTTTTCAAATTTATTAAATCGAGAACTATATTTACTGCTGCAACGTAACTTAAATATTTAAAACCACTAATATATCCATTGCATTTTGAAGCAGTTAAACTAACATTACGAAAGTGTTCCCTATCAGATAAATTCGATAAGTGTACCTCGATTTTTGGTATATTACAAATTTCTAATGCATCTCTTATACTTATACTAGAATGAGAGAATCCACCAGGATTAATAATTAGTCCAGAGTAATTCTTCGGAGCATCTAGTATAAAACCAACTAGTTCTCCTTCAATATCGGATTGTATAATATCAAACTCGATCTCATTAAATTTATGATGTAAAATATCTGATATTTGCTCGAGAGAAAATTTTCCATAATAGTCTAAATTACGTGATCTAATTCTGTTTAAATTTGGTCCGTTAATTATAATAATTTTCATGTGTTATCATTTAATTCATTAATAATTTCTCTAAGTTTCGGTGTTAAATAAACATCTTCGACACCTAATTCTTTAAGAGCTGACGTTAAAATCATTACTTTTTTTTGCAAAGGAGAAAATTTATTGATTACTATTGTCTTATCCTCTTTTATGATACAATAACCTCCCTTAAAGTCACCTCTTTCAAACCTAACCCTTGCTCCCATTTGATTGGCTATTTCACGTAATTCCACCATCAATTGTTCAAATTCTTTTTCTTTTATTTTCATTTCTTTGTAAGGGGTCTAAAAATAAATAGAAATATCAATCCAAAATAAGTAAATACTTCTATAAGAGAAAAACTATTAAAAACTGTAATTCGGTCTTTTAGGTTATTAATTATTGTGAAATCAAATCCACTCGAAAAATAAATAATCTTGATTATTATAAAATCTTGATAAAGAAGGTATAACTCAAAAGGTGCTGTAATTATCACCGCTAGAACGATAATTAATGCCCATCCATTCTTTTTATAATTAATCTTAGTGATGAATAGCGTAACTAAAAATGTTAATAAAAAAAACACAAAGGAAATAATATTCAAAACAACTAATGGTGCAATAGTTTTTATTACTGTAACAATATTATTGCTATTATAAATATTTTTTAGATCAAGGTTTTCAGGTTCAAAAAATTGATAAATTACCATTTGTCTAGAAATGTAACTGCCTAACCAAATAATCATTGCTGAAAAACTGAGAAATAAAAAAATTTTAGAACTTTTACTTAAACTATTCATAACTCATTATATTTGATTATTAAAAAAATATGAAAAAAAAATGAATGTTGCTTCAATAGATATTGGCTCAAATACAATTTTGTTATTAATTGTTGAAATTGATAAAAACACACATACCTTTAAAACATTATTGAATGAAGTTAGAATCACAAGAATATATCAAGGGTTAAATAAAACGTTCAATATTTCTGAAGAAAAAATAAAATTACTTTATGAAATTCTTAAAGAATTTAATGAGATAATTTCTAATTACTATTGTGTAAATACGTTAATCAGAGCAACTAAAGCTTTTAGAGTTGCAAATAATTCTACTTCTATAATTGAAGATATCAAATCAATGTACAATTATGATATTACGATTTTAACGGGTGAGGAAGAAGCGCAACTCTCATTCATCGGATCTACTTCTCCTTGGGTAAGTTCAGAAAATAAATTTGTAATTGATATTGGTGGCGGTAGTACAGAACTGATTTATGGCAATAGAATTAAAATTCACAATAAAATTAGTTTAGATTTTGGTGTTGTTAGTCTCACTGAAAAATTTTTTCCGATTTACTCTCCTAATAGAAACCAGATCCACCAACTGGAAGAGTATCTTAAAAAATACTTTAGTGAATTTATTATGAAAAAAACAAAAAGCGAAGTTATTGCAGTAGCCGGCACCCCTACTACCCTTTCATGTATGAAGCAAAACCTTAA
>VGVY01000027.1 GCA_016873835.1 Ignavibacteria bacterium | reverse complement strand
CCGGTTGGCGGAGTTGGTGAAGTTGGAGTTGGCGCCGCAGCACCTGGATTATGCAATGCATTATTTAGTGCAACTGGAAAAAGAATCAGAAGACTACCAATAAAACTCACCTAAAAAAAGAGGGCTGTAGAACAGCCCTCAACAAAATTGTTGTCTTAATTGCGATGTATTTTTTCAATAATTATTTGTAGGGACAACTCGCGAGTTGTCCCTACTGATAAAATATAAATACGCTAAGAAAAAGCTGAATGTTAAAACAAAAAACCCGTGCAGAACACAGGTTAATTTGTGGGCAGAGACGGAATCGAACCGCCGACACAAGGATTTTCAGTCCTTTGCTCTACCGACTGAGCTATCTGCCCTAAATTTTTGTGGCACAAATCTATAGAAATAGAACAAAAAATCAAAATTTTATCAATTAAAAAAACTTTAATTGTTTTACAGTCTGAGAAAAGTTTTGTTCGTGCTCAATCAACCATTTTTTTCTCCATAAGCCGCCAGCATATCCAACTAAGTTGCCATTTGAACCAATAACACGGTGGCAAGGAACTATTATTGGAAGAACATTTTTACTATTTGCATTTGCAACTGCACGTATTGCTTTTTCATCAGAGATTTTTTTAGAAAGTTCGAGGTAATTTATTGTTGAACCAAATGGAATTTTTATTAATTCTAACCAAACCGATTTTTGAAATTCAGTTCCGTTTAATTCAACATCAAGAGAAAATATTTTTCTTTTACCTTCAAAATATTCTTCTAGTTCTTTTTTACATAGATCTAAAAATGAATTATTATTTTCTTCTAATTTTAAGTTTTCAGTTTCAAACTCAATACTTATTAGTTTAGAATCAGTTGCGGTAAGACTTAAAATCCCAATTGGCGAGTTGATATATGAAAAATATTTTTCCACTGTTAAATAGATTTAGAAAAAATCTAGAAATTATTTTATCGTAAGGATTGAGACAAAATTTCAATTACTTTATCACGTAAAAGTGGTTTGGGGATAAAATTATCGAAACCGGCCGCAATATAATTTTCCCTAGCGCCCGGCTGCATATATGCAGTTGAAGCGATAATAGGCATGCTCTGGAATCCAGGCATCTTTTTAATAATTCGAAGTGCATCTAAACCATTATACTCGCCTTGTAAATTTATATCCATTAAAATAAAATCAAATCTTTTTGTTTTTAATAAAGGCATTGCAAGTTCTAAACTTGGAGCAAATTCAATACTTTTTAAATCTTTCATCTGATTTTTGAATAGAATTTGAGAATCAACCTGATCTTCCAAATAAAGACATGATAATTGAGTTAAATCAATCTGTCTTCGCTGTAGTTTTGCTTTTTCAATTATTTGCTGTACTTGCTTTTGATCTGAAGGAGTACTCTTAATCGTTTCAACTTTTACTTTTACTTTTTCATTAATCACAAATTTCAATGGGAATAGAAGGCCAAATTCAAGAACTTCCTCTCCTTTTTTAATTGCTACTTTTGTACCGGAAAGCAGTTCTAATAATTTTTTAGCTAGGCGGATAGAGAATCTGGAAAATCCATAATTTCTTCTGCTTGATGTTTCTTCATCAGCAAAAACATCGTTTATACCTTTATACAAATATTGCGAGATTACAGTTTTTGTATCCTTAATTGAAATAACAAAATTCTTATCATCATAATTATATGCAGAAAGGTTAATATTATTTTCTTTAGTTATTTGGAGCCCAAACTTAATAAATAAACTGATAAGTGAAATGAACTTTTGTTTGTCGCTTTCGAAAGTTAATGATGATGAAATTTTACCATAACTTAGTTCAACTTTTTTGGATTCAGATACTTTTTTTGAATTTTCTTTTAATTCTTCTAATATATCGACAAATTTAAAATCCTCAGGTTTAAACTTTACAATTTTTTGCTGCAATGTTGAATACTCAACTGCATTATCCATTATTTGCAATAATAATTTTTGATTCTCTTTGATAATCTCAACAGCTTCTTTTTGCTCATCAGTTGGAGAACCCAAACTTTCCCAAAGTTCTTGAGTGAAACCGAGAACAACATTTATTGGAGTTAAAATTTCATGAAACATATTTGAAAGAAATGGAGGATCAACATTCTCCATAATTTCTTCCTGAGTATGCTTTAAGTCCTTTGCTTCGACTTTTTCTTCAATTGGTCTAATAATCAATATGTAGCTATCAACTTCTCCATTGTAATTTTTTATAGGAGATGCAATAACGGTAGTTTTAATCAAAGCTCCTGAAGGTTTTTTTATTTCCAATTCTAATGAACTTGTTTTCAATAAACCTGAATGAAAAATATTCTTATTTACTTTGCCTCTTTCATCATCTGATACAAGTGATACAAAAGGCCTTGTAACTAATTCCTTTTTAGAATATCCAATTTTTTTTGATACTAGTTCATTTATATCCGTTATAATGCCGTCTTTATCGGTATTTAAGATCAACTCAGAAGAATTTTCATATGCAATTTGTAAATGCTGATTCCATTTCTTCTCTTCAATTTCATTTGTAACATTTTTTACAATATTTAAATGAGCTTTTTTATTTTGAAAATCTATCGAAGTCCGAGTCAACTCAACAAGAATAGATGATCCGTCATGTTTTTTATGTCTCCAGGGCCCAATATTTAAAGCTTTATTATCACCGCTCTGGATTAGTGTTTGAATATCTTCCGGCGCATAAAGATCAGTTAAGTCCATATTTAAAAAATCATTTCTTTTATAACCATAGAGCTTTAATGCTGCATTATTTACATCAAGAAATTTAAGATTATCTAAATCATATATAAATATTGCTTCAGGACCATGATGTAAAACAGTATCATATAATTGTGCTTTAGATTCAAGCTGAATTTGTAAATCATTTTTTCTGGTAAATGAAAGCTGCGCTCCAAGTAAATTCTCATCGATGTCATAAATTTTTCTAACAATTACATCAGCTTTGTTTTTCCCATGTTCAGAAAAAATATAGTTAAAATTAAGATCTTCCTTAATTGTTGAATCAGCTAAAAATTTATTTGTCTTCTCAACAAATTCTTTATCAAATATTTCACTAAAATTTTTATCAATAAGAGATTCATCTTTACTTGTTACAATAAGAGTTGTAAATTCATTACTATAAGCTCTTATCTTTCCTTGAGTATCTACTACGATTACTGGCTGCAGCAACTCTTTATAAAAACTAGAATTTATATCTGCATCTTGATTCTCATGTTCGATAAGGCTTCTCTGAGAAAAACCTATTAAAGCAACAACATGTCCTTCTAAATCACACATAGGGAATACAACAACCTTTACACCTTTTCTACTACCACTTGTAACTGGACTTGCAATGCTGTCAAGAATGATTGAATTGGTTGTTTCAAGAATATATTTATCAACTATCTGATAAAGGTTGATTAGATATTTTGGCAAAAAATCTTGCTCTGGTTTGTTCTCAAGTTGATTTGCAGAAAAACCAAGTGATGCCGCATATGACTCATTTACCAGAATCAATTTCCCATTTGGCTCTTTAATCCAAAAAAAATCATCTAGTTCATTTATTTCTTTTTGGATTTTTGCTTTCTCAATAAAAGTAAATGGAAAAGTAAGCTTAATCTTATTTATAACTGATAAAATATGTTTATCAGCTGTTACCTTTTCAATTTCATTTGATGCAACAACAAATTTTTGCGATAAAGTTTCTGTTTTTGTTTCTTGATATTGTTTTAATCCTATTGTAAAATAAATATTATTATCACTTTTAAGCGGTGTAAAAGAAAATTCAATTTTATGGTACACTTCTTCGACGCTTAATTCCACTACATCTTTTGAAGTTCGTAATGAGCTTCTGCATTCATTAAAAATTTTTTGCAGAGCGTTTATTTGGTCTATTTCAAATAGTTCAAAAAAGTTCTCTTTAGGTGATGCCCCAGAAATAATTTTTTTAATTTCGGGATTCAGTGCTATGATATTCCCTAATTTATCAATAATAATACTTGGAACATCTGTTTGCCATTGAGATGAGGCCAATATTTTGCTAGTTTCATTCATTATGGCACTGTTACCGAAACTTGATTAGAATAATGTGTGTATGTTCGTGCGGATAATAACTGACGAACTCGATAAGTATATTTTCTTCCTGAAAAAATACTGTAATCATAAGCAGCTTTTGTATCAGCAGCTAGTTTCCCATATTCAACAAACAATCCGTTATCTTCTTTTCTTTCAACAATTACTTCTTTCTCTAAATTTGTATTGTCTTCCCAGGTTAGCTCTATCCTTTTACTAAAAGAATTATATACTGCAACTAAGTTTGAAGGAGCTTGAACATCAGTATAATATGTTGCAATTGAAACTTCATTAGAATATCCGCTGAATGAAGTATTAGTGAAATAAGCAACTCTGTATCTGTATCCAGTACTAGGCTGCACGTTTGTGTCCTCATACTCTTCTGAGTTTGGTGCCACTATAGCAATTCTTTTAAACTGTCCAAATGATCCATCTGTTCGTTGGATTTCAAACCCAACTTCATTAACTGCAAAATCTGTCCACTTCAATCTAATCAAGGAACTTCCAATTGCTTCTGCTCTTAAATTCCATGGTCCGCCCGGTAAGTTAGAGGTGTTAACTTCATTACTGAAAGTTGAGAAACCAGAATCATTGTAGGCGCGTAACTTATAAAAATATACCACGAATTCTGAAAGTCCACCATCAGTTGTACTAATAGAATTTGGCGGGAGATTTTTTATTTTTCTATAAGTTCCACCAGCATCGTCCTTTCTCCAAAGTTCAAATCCTTTTTCATTCTTAGAACTATCATCCCATAATAAACTAACAGTAAAATCAAAAAACTTAGCTAGAAATAGATTCCCAGGCGATTTTGGTGGTCTATCCTTAACTAATATATTTTGTTTTAAATCACTTTCTTTCGATTTACCGCTTTTACTATAAACCTTTATTTTGTAATTTATTCGCGAACCAATGTAAGTTGAGTCAAGAGTGATAAAGATATTGGGGTTTGTTCCATCAGTATTTTGTTCAAACCTTTTGACGTAAATATTATTGACATAGACTTCATAAAAAGAAAGTCCAGTTCCATTAGCCCCTTCCGCCGCTTGATAAGATACTTTTGTATCGCCAATCATAATTGTGTCTCCGGTTGCTGGGCTAGTAACTTCAATTGTTGGATTACCAGTTTTTTGTGTGTCAGTTAAAGATTCCACGCAACCAGTATTAAAGGCTAAAGCGGCAAGAATAATTGAGATAGGCAATACTTTCAAAATGTTTTTATCCACGGTATTAATCTATTTATTCTTTTTTGATGGAATAATTTAACAAATTGTTAAGAGTTTTGTTAATAATAAACAAATTATTATTAATAAAATGTTGTTATTGATAAATGATCTCGGCTGGTATTTTATCTAAAATCTAAAGATGAAACTATTGCTTTAAATCCAGCAAATTATAAACTGTCTACGTTTTCGAAATCAACTAATACTGAACGTGATTCATTTGGTTCCATACGGTCAATATAGAAATAGATTGTCTGACCGTTATTCTTTAGTTCAAATCTTGGGATTTTTGTATTTATAATATCGGATGATACTTCAAGATTTTTAACTTTCTTATTTAAGTTAATTTGTACAACAAGTTCTTCAGTTCTATTTTCACTTGGGTTTGTAAATTCAACTGAAATTCTTCTTTGACTTCTTGCTTCATATCGAACTTCAATTCCGCCTCTACGACTCCACCAATTTTTTAATTCCCCAATGGAAGTAACCCACATTTTTTTATTTTTTGCATAACGAATAATATCCCGAATAACAGAAACATACTGTGGTTGAAGCTGATATTCAGAATGAACTTTTAAAACATATAAACCGCCTTCAAATAATATTCGGTCAACATCTTCTTCATAAGTATATAATTGATATTCAGTATTTGTCAAACCATAATTTCTGACAATTTCTAAATCATCTCTAGCAGTTTTAGTTATTATCAATATTGGTTTATTGTTTCGGATTCTAATTTCAGGAACTGAACGATCTGTAAGTGAATCTGTAACCAAAACATCAAAATCATTCGATACCATAGCCTGAAGAGTATTATCATCATAATACCCATTTAGGGGAGAAAATGCTTTTACTTCCTTTCCAGATATTTTTGAAAGCGTATCTTTTGCAAATGCAAGACTTGATGTTTGAACCTCTTTAGAAAATAGTTTATTTATAGTATCCTCTGGAAATTCAAGGAAGCCGATATCTACAATTGCTCCAATATCTCCTTTTTTTGCCAAGGATTTTATTAATCCGGGATATCGCATTCCGCTTTCAACATCAACAAAAAAAGTAGTGGGAGTTTGGTTAAAATTAATTACACCATTTAAATTAGCAATGTTTCCGGCGCTTGAAGAAACTGTTGGTAAAATTATCATTGCTGCTTCATAAGGTGCCGGCCAATCTTTTACTAATGCAGTAGGTTGGTAAGTTAACCAGTTTAATGAATTTGTAAAAAGTTTTTCGAAATTAATATAATCTTTCTGAATTCCTACAACAGAATTTATTTCAAAACCATACCAAACAAATCTTCCTTTACCATATGTTCCAAATGCAATACCAGCACTTTTTTCAATTTCCTCTCTTACTAACCCAGCTTCTTTTCTAAAGTCATACCAAAAGCTCACTTGAGTTGTACGCGGTTCTAAAACTTCTGCATAAATTGGTCTATCCCAAGTAGCAATTTTCAAAGCATACCCAGTAGGAATTCCAGCAGTCAAAGGTAAATTACCTCTCAGTGTGTGAACTTTATAGAATTCTTCAGGTTTTATTTCTCTGTTAAATTTAATTCCAAATACTTCTGTAAAAAAATCCCATCCTCGCCATTTACCTTCATCAGAAAAAGTAGCTGGTCCCCCGGTTACAAATATACTACCACCATTTTCTAAAAACTTTCGGAGCTGCATTAC
Organism: Ignavibacteria bacterium; assembly: GCA_016873835.1. Classification (GTDB taxonomy): domain Bacteria; phylum Bacteroidota; class Ignavibacteria; order Ignavibacteriales; family Melioribacteraceae; genus DSXH01. Next base: position 19,388 of record VGVY01000027.1, on the reverse strand, counting down.
TTCTTTATCGCTTAAAGATTTTGATCCGGGTAAAATTATAACTTTATATCCAAAATGTTCACCAAGTTCAATGGCTTGATCGGAAATTACATCATAGGGCATTTTATAATTCTTTACAAATTTCTTCCAAGTATCTACATTGTCTTTCAGCCAAGTACTTCCAGAAGGAAGCATATTTTCAGTATAGCTGGAATATAGAATTGCTGCTTTTACAGATTTGTTTTCGCTTGAGTAAGCTTGAAGATTTTCTTTTGTAGGTAAAATTTCTTTAATCTCATAGCTGCCATAAATATTTTTCACTATGAGCAAAAAAACAAGAATACCAGTAATTAACAATACGAGACCGCTGAGAAAAATTATTGGATAATTAACTCTTAAGCCTCTTGGTGTTGTTACCGCCACCTTAGATTTTCCTCATGTTTATCTTTCTTTTTGCCTGGCTCAACATAACCTTCATTAGTATATCGCATAAACTTTCTTTTTGAAGCTGCACGGTCAGAATCCGTATATCTAGCCTCATCACTAGTTTTACGCTGATAGCGAGATTCGCCGCTCGGTCCAGCACCTACGTATGTTGGTTTTAATTCTGGCCCTCTCGATGGTTCTTGACCACCAGTATAAACTGGCTGCCTTTGCATATCATATCCATACTGTTGTTCGGGCGCCATTACTTCAAAAGTTCTTCTTTCTGGTTGTGCAATTCTTTGTTCAACAGCAATTGGTGCTGGAGCAACAAGTTCACCCGGAATTGCAGCTGGCTGAACTGCTTGTGCAGTGATTCCTTTTCGTTCACGCACTTTGTAAAGTATATAAGCTCCAACTGCCAATATAAAAGTTGAAATAGTAGCAACCAGAATAATCAATGAAAGTATAGGAATTAATTCCATGTTTACCTCAAATAAATTTCTTTTTAACTTGCTGCTTTTGGAGCTGGATTAATTGAATATGAAGCTGCAGCAGAACTACCAGCTCTTTCTAATTTTCCCCATGTCATTCTTATTCCCAAAAATTCTTCGACAGTAGCCATAGCTTTTGTTACATCAATCAAAAGAATGAATATCAATCTATAAATAATTGCATAAGGAACTAATCTGAATTCTTCTTTTTCAGCTGCAATACAATAGATTGCAGACATAATATCGAGAACAGCTATTCCGACCCACCAGAGGAATAACGTAACATGTATTCCATAAAATAATCCGACAATAATAAAGTAGAGATTTACAAATATGTTCATACCGGGCCAAATTAATGCTTCATAAAACATCGACCACATAATAAAACTATTATTAAAGTTTGCAGTCGGATTGTATAAATATCTTTTATGTTTTCTAATTGCTTGAAGTATTCCACGTGTCCATCTATATCTTTGTTTTAATAACTGATGAATTGTTCCAGGTGCTTCGGTATATGCAATAGCATTGGGTTCATAAATTATTTTCCATCCTTTTGCAAGAATTTTCAAAGTTATATCTGCATCCTCTGCAAAAGTATCGCTTGAATAAAAGCCAGCATCCTTCAATGTGATTTTTCTAAATACACCAATTGGGCCTGGAATAATGTTTACCATTTGCAAGAATCCTTGCGCACTTCGTGCTAAGTTCAAACCTTCTAAATACTCGAGCGCTTGTAAATCTGTAATAATTTTTTTTCGATTTTGAACTCTAACATTTCCAGCAATTGCACCAACGGATGGATCATCAAAATGGCGCATTGCCATACGGAGTGTATTTGTAGTTAGCTGTGAATCGCCATCCATACAAAGTACATATTGTGCTTCTGAATATTGAATACCGGCATTCAAAGCTTTTGATTTTCCACCATTAGGTTTATTAATCAAAGAAACTTTTATTGTGCCAACTCTTCCTCTGTGATAGCCAACTATTGCTTCTCCAACTTGAGCAGTATTGTCTGTTGAGCCGTCATTAACTATTACAATTTCATAATTAGGATAATCAAGATTTAGCAGAGAGCTAATTGATGAATCCAGAACTTTTCCTTCGTTGTAAACTGGAACGATAATAGAAACAAAAGGATAATAGCCTGGTTTGTTTTGAACCGTATATCTTGTGTTGTAAAAATATGCCATGAACAAGATTCCAAAGTATCTGATCAGAAGAATAAAGAGAAAAATTACCAAGGATACTATCGAGGAGTAAACAAACAAGTTTGACCATGATAAGATTGTCATCGGCAGCGTAATAAGTATCGTAATGAAAAGAAGAATTGAAAGAAATCCAGAAACAAAAATTGTTCTTAATTTTTCCTTGGAAAGATTCCTTTTGGGCGGCTGCACTTCTCTATTATCAAGTGCAATTTTATATTTATTAATGTCTTTTAGCATAACTTTCTTTTAAGAGTTAGCAAAAATTGCCAACAAAGAAAATGCCATATTATTAATCAAATTCTATTAAAATTCACCATTTCGAGTAAGTTAAATGTATCATGTAAAAACAAAATTAAGTCAATGCCTCATATCCAAACAAATTCAGCTACAATATAGGTTTTTAACTAAATTATTGCAAGTAAATAAGTTATTTGAAGAACTTAAAAGATAGGTATAAAAAATCCAGTTAACTTATTACTTTCTTTATCTACGATTTTCAAATCGATTATAAAGATCAAGGATCGCATCATAAACCAAATTTGCAACTCTTTCTGCACCAATCGGGGTAAAATGACTATAATCTTGCAATGCCATTGGAGGTGCCGCATTTACCCATTCTGCCATTGAATTTTGTCCGCCCATTGCATTCCAAAGATTCCAAAATGCAATCTCAGTTTTTTCAACAATTTTCATTTGAGTGTTTAATAGCTTATCAACATCAGGATTTGTTATAAATTGGTTTCCTCTTTTAATGGTTTTGTCCCCTACCCCAACTAACAAAAAACTAGCATTACGAAATATTTTTTTAAATTGTTCAATTACAGTAACCATTTTATTTTCATATACTTGAAATATTCCGCTATAAGGCGATGAAACATTAGCTCCATAAGTCAAAATAATTAAGTTATACTCATTAACTTTATTAAATTCTTTTAATACATTTTCAGGGATTTCGAGTAAAGACGAACCGGTATTCCCCGGCATTGAAAAATTATCAAGGTATACACCATTTCCAGATTCTAAACTTACACCATAAATATAAGGTGATTTCCCTGATATAAATTTTATCTCAATCGAACGCGATGAACCTTCAGAATCAATTTCTAGTGTGTTTAAATTAGAGCCAGTTTCTAAAAAAACTCGTCTTTTAATTTTTTCATCAATTATATACTCTAACAAAGAAATACTTTCAGCGTGACTATAATAAATTTTAATTTTATTGAAAGAGGTTGTTGACGGTAGATAATCTTGTGCTTCATATTTTACCCAACTATTTAAGTTTGGAATTGCAACAGAACCGGATATGCCTAATGGAAGACGAGCTGCATTACGAGTAACTATTGAAACATATTCCCAATCCTCTGAGAAAGTGTGCTTTGTTGTATAACGCATCTTTATATCATTTGAAATTATCGAAAGGAATCCCGCACCTGTACCGCCAAAAACAGATTGAAATCTATCTCTTAAATGTGCACTAATTAAATCTCCTTGAATTAATGAGTCACCATAATGTGCAATTCTAATAACATTATTTTTAGAAGTTTTAAGTGAATTAAAAAATTTTTTCATCTGCTCAAGATTACCTGAAAGAGGGACAAATCTGCCTGGTTTATTTTGAATAGAGGTAAAGGTATTATCCGGCTTTTCATCAATTTGCGAATAGAAAAAATAAACTGACGAGAAAGTATCAAACAAATTTGAATTTTTTCCACCATTCACTTGGCTAAAATTTATTATTAATAAAAATGTTATATAAAAAAGTGTTCCAAGTTTGTCCATAATAGATTTTTAATAATTTGAAAAGAATGTTTGAATTAAAATACTGAATTGAAATTTATTTTTGCAATACTAATAAATACTCCAGTAAGCTGAAATTGCACCTGAAAAAGCCCTATATCCAGTATCATATCTAAAACTATTTGAATATCCAATTCTGGCATTAATATTTAAACCAAGAAATGGATTATAATTTATTTCTCCAAAAATTTCGGATACAACAAAATCAACATCCGGAACATATCCAACTTTTCCCCCAACTTTAAATCTAAAATTTTTATCGAACTGCCAAGAATATTCGCCCCAAATACTGTGAGAAATAAAATCTTGAGGAGAATAATAAATAGGAGATATAAAAGCAAAATCTGAGAAGAAAAATTCATAACCAAAAATACCACCTTCAAAAAACTTTCTTCCAATTCTAAACATGAAATCATTTCCTTTGTTCTTATCAGATAATTCATAATAACTATACGTTGTCGAAAGTCTTAGAGCATTTCTGTGTAGATAATATCCTGAAAATCTATATAGTTCAGCTTTGTATCTAGTATAAATTAATGTAGGAGAATAAAGAAGTAACCTTGCATCATTATTATCATAATAAGCAGAAATTGAAAACAGATCTGGTATTTCAGCTTTAATTACAAAATCCCCAATCCATTTACTTTTTTCTCCAAGTATAGATAATGTGCCAATACTCGCTGAAACTGAGCCATATTTTAAGAACATAAATCCTAATGTTCCTTTTAAGCTAGTAAAAGAAACTTTATTATTATATGCATTAATTTTTGTGCGTGTCCAAACACCGCCTAAGCTGAACATTCCTAACATCCCAGCATCAATGCGAAAACCGTAATTCCAGAATTTCAAATTTTGATTATCGCGGTAGTAGTTAGAAAATGGAGCTAAACCAATATTAGTTGGAATGAAAACTGATAAAAAGTTTCCCAACCTAGAAACGCCTCCACTAAATCCATATTCCGGAATCCAACTTAACCTTTGTTTTATTATACGAACTTCCGAAGTATCGGTTGCAGATCGTAATAGATAATTGTAAATCTCTTCAGCTTCACTATAGTCTTCTTTAATAGCATAAGCGTCAGCTAAATAAAACCGTCTTTTATTAATTTCTTTAATTAGCTCTGAATCAGTCGTTTCTGTCGACATTTTATCAAGTAATTCTCTAGCTTGCTCAAGATCTCTAATGTTAATAAATGATTCAGAAAGTGCTATTCTGCGTTTATCAACTTCGCTTTTATTCTCCTTATGTGAAAGTTCATTTAGTATACTTTTTGCTTTTTCAAGTTCGTTAATTTTAATATATGATTCACTTAAAAATAAGAATCGTTCATTAATCAACTTAATATCTTCTGGTGTCTCAGCTAGCGCCAGGTTTTTTCTATAAATCTCTTCAGCTTTGAATGGCTGATCAGTTATAGCATATGCATCAGCTAAGAATAATTCTGTTTGTTTATCTTCTGGTTTTAATTTTTGTAGAGCTTCAAGTTCTGTAACTGCAAGAAGTGAATCTTTATTATAATAATAATTCCTCGCTCTGTACAATGCGATACGATACTCAAATTCATCTGCTAATAACCTATCATAAATCTCAATAGCTTTTGGATAATCTTCATCGCATGTAACAATATCTGCATACTCAATTAATTCATCCCTTGTTGGAGCAGTTCTCTTAGTAAAATATTCTTCATATTTACTTCGAGCTGCTGAACAATCACCTTTAGCAGCTAATCGGCCAGCTTCAGCTTTAATATCAAAAACTAATAATTCTTCATATGCAGATAGATGAAGAGCATAATTACTTTCTGCAGATTCAACTTCGGTGCTGTTAGGAGCAATTCTATTTGCAATGTCAAGATACTTCCTTGCTTCTGGGAAATTCTTTTGCCAAGAATACAACGATGCTAAGGAAATATAGGCGCTCAATTCATTGGGGCGGTTGGTAACAACATTTAGTAAATATTTTTCGCCGATCTCAAAATCCAAAACAGTCCAAACAGCAATTTGACCACGCAATAATTGATAATCTAAATTGTTTGGATCAAGACTTAGCAAATTATTTAATTCTGCAATGGCTTTTTCCCATTCATAATTCCAAGCAGCAAATTTTGCTAACATAAAACGAGCGTCTAAATCTTGTTCTTTGGAAACATCTTCAAGATATTCACTAAGAATTTCAATAGCGCTATCATAGTAATATAAATTCGCGTAAGCTGTAGCTAATTTAATTACTGCATCTTTATCCTTCGGGTTCTGTTTTATTATTTCAGTGTATTGGTTTATATCGCTTGTAAATACACTATCACGGTGAGTAGTCACTATTTTCCAAAATTCTTTAAATTTATCATCCTCGCTATTTGTTACCTGAAGCAGCTGAAGTTGTTCGTATGCTTCGCTATATCTATCAGCTATTAATAACTCTGAAATCAAATTATATCTGATTTGAGAATTTTCGGGATCTCTTTTTAAGATACTATAAAATCGGTCAATTGGATAAACCCTTTCAAATGCGCGAGGTTGGTATTGAGCTAAATATGCTTGATTTCGCACAATATCAAGCCCATCTTCTGCCTCCTTAAAAAATGGTTTGAATCCTAATGCTTTAGTGAAAGCATCTTCAGCAATTTTATATTTTGCTAACCATAGTGTAAAATATCCGTATCTACTCCATAATCTCCAATCTTCAGGATATCTTTCAACATATTTTTTAAGAATCTTTTCCCCTTTAGTTATTGAGCCAGTCTTTGCTAAAATTTCGGTGTACCTTATTATTTCATCTGGAGATGCATTATCATCTCTCTTTAAATACTCGTCATACCAAATTTCAGCATTAGCCCATTCTTCCAACCATCTATAGGACTTACCAATTTCTAAATAACTGAATGCATAATTCGGATCAATTGCAATATCTCTTTTATGACCTTCAATTTTTTTATAAAGCAACTCATGCCATATTGAAATTACTCTTGCAAGGTCTTGCTGAATTTTACTATTTGCTGGATCAAGTCTTCTTGCTCTTCGCAAATCTAAAACCGAATATTGATATTCTGTTGTCTTCTCATAACAAAGACCTCGCAAATGATACCCTTCTGCTAATTGTGGGTTTGCTGAAATGAATTTATTGAATTGATCAATAGCCTCTCTATAGCGACCTTCATCCTTATAGAATTGACCTTGACGTCTTAGATTTTCTGACCTTACTTGTTGACCAAAAGAATACGAAGCGAAAAGAAATATAATAAAAAGTATTTGTGCACAGTTTTTCATTATCCTATATATTTATTTATAGGCTGGTATGTGTCTCTTGTTCTAGCATCTGCTGTTAAAACAATTTCCATCATTGATTCAGCATTTTCAACTCTTTCGTCAACTTCAAGATTAAAAATTGAAATTGAATCTGCAATAGCCATTAAATAATTTTCATCTCTGCTAGGTAAATTATTTTGTACCCTTGAGATTAAATCTACAGAACCTTTAATACTTCCACGAACTAAAAGTACTATAACTTTATTATCAATAACGCAAATTTTATCTTTCTTACTTGAAGCTTGTCTAACAGCATTTTGCAATTGATTAATTGATAATAATCCTTTTATTTGTGCACCTTGGTCTAATCTAAAAGAAATTAAATTGAAAGTTTGACCAGTGCTTTTATAAAGTGCAATTTGATTGTTTAAGATAAGTAAAAAATCATTATAATTATAAATATTTGAAAAGGCATACGGTTCATTTGGTGAATCCAGTTTTGTGGGCATGCTGAAAGTTCTTCTGTTTTGACCAAACGTAGGATAATCTTCAGTCATTAACGTTGCTTGTGAAAAATCTGTGGTTACTCCCTTATAAGGTTCTATGCGAAAATCTGAAATAAACTCTCCTTCAGTATGCCCAACATTTGGAGTTATAGTTACCAAACCACCATGGTACCTTTCTCCGGTACCTGATTGCTTTCTCAGCTGAATTATTCCAGTTACGAATTGAGATAAACCTTCAATAATTGATGTAGTTTTTTGAGTAGCCGGTTCACTTATTACAAACATACTTGTAATATCTCGTTCTTCAATGGTTTCAAGAGTATTCAAAAATGTATCTCTTAGATAATCTAAATTATTAAACCCAACAAATGGTGTAAGTTCATCAAAAATAATTCTGCTTGGATTATATTGATTTACAACTGTTATTATATCATTATAGTATTCTACTAAATAATCATCGGGATTGTACATATCATATATTTCATTTGGAGGTGCAACTCTAACGACAATTATTAAATTTTGATTCATGTATGATTGAATATCAAAATTAAGAGAAGCAGCTTGAATCATTAGATCCTTGGGACGCATTAAAGTAAAAAATAAGCAAACCTCTGCTGCCTTGGCAGCCTCTAAAGCAAACTGCAAACCAAGAAGTGTTCTTCCGGATTTTCTCGGTCCGATAACTAAATAACTTCCACCTCTATAAATACCACCCCAATTTTTATCAATAAAGTTAAATCCTGAAGGTATTCTTCGTATAGAGTTGACCATAATTCACCCATTTTTTACATTAATTAACATTGATCAAACCAAATCATATGCCACTAAAAATTCATTATATATCCAAAAAACGAAGAATATGTTGAAATTTCGTTCCATCTATGGGATGCTGCTTCATAATAAGACACATTAACTAACTTAATTTTTAAGGTTTCCAAAAACAAAGAGAGCTGTTGCATTTCCCGTAATAGTAGGTTCATTAGTTATAAAATCCATTCGATCGTCTCTATATGCAGCATCAGATGTTTGAAATATGGATAATCTGTCTTGCTGTTCATAAGGGATTTTATAACCTTTGATAAATTCGCTGGTGGCTGGACCAGCTGCAAAACCACCTGGTAATTGTCCTTTTAGAAATGAGATTTGATGATGAAAGTTTTTTGAATATTTTTTGCCAACATTGTAAATGAAACTTAAACCCCATGGATTTCTGCCAAGTATGTAATCCTTTTGAATAAAGGAAACTGTATCAAATGAATTATCATTTGAAAGTTTCTTCCATAAAATATTTTGTAATGTTATTCCAAGAAGTGTAACATTTGTTCCCCATGTAGGCGAAACACCTTTACCAAACAAATTGGTCTCTTTTGTTTTCGAAAAATGTACAAGGTTATTTTTGATATAATCTTGGAATTTAGAATCAAATTTTGTTAACCGATAATGAGCAAGACTATTAACATCTCCCCAACTCCACCAATAATCTGAACCAGCAGAATCTGCGTAAATCTTTGCATCAATCAAATAATTTTCTTTTGATGATGTAATGAATAACTCTACAGCTCCAAGTGCCAACTTACCCTCAAAATATTTATCCAAATACATTCCGCTTCCGCTGCTGTCAACATCTGTGCTCGAATTTCTAAAAGAATAAATTTTTTCAGCAGTCTGTAAACATTTATCTGAAAATTCTTTATAGAAAAATTTATCCCGCCATATTCTTGCACCAAGTGCTAATGCGGCAGAATAGATCCCAATAAGATTTTTGCCAGAACCGATAAATGCTGGTCTATTAAATTGCAGAAGATCATCTTCAGGAAGTCTCCACCCGACTTCATGATCATTAAGATCTTGCACCTGAACAACCAACTTATTTTTTTCAACATAACATCTAAGCAACCAATCTAAACCGATTTTTGCTTCCTCTAAAATATCAGGAGTACCATTTTTATTATTGTCAAAACCAAATTTGATCGGATCAAAATCATAAGAGAATAAAAGCATGTATGTTGCAAAAGCAGTTGTATTCAAAAACTTCACATAATCGCCGGCATCATGCCAGCCGCCGGTTAAATCCATTGACTTGTTGATAACTTTACCATTTTCAATTAAGCTGGTAGCATCAGAAATATGACACACATCATGCAGATAAGGATCAGTGTAACCGCACCTTTGAACTTTAAAAAAATCTAAAAGTTTTTCTGCAACATTTTTATACACGTTTTCATTGATTGGAAAAACTGTTGATCTATAATCTGCAATCTCAAGATAATACTCACCTTTTAACTGAACCGACGAGAAATCAAGTTGAAATGAATATTTAAAATTCCCATAAACTTGAAAATCATTTATTAGTGATGAAAATACTATCTTATTAGTTCTAGCATCACGTACTAATGCTGAAACATTTTCAAATTTTGTATTCGATAATATTACCGCAGATTTATGCTCAAGCGGAAGAAAACCTAACTGGTTAAATCGAAAATAAATTTCTGACTCAGCTTTTACATTCACGGAACAATTCGAAAACAAGATAAAAAATAATACAGCAGTTATAATTGAAATTCTTAATTTCATTTGATTTCATTCTTTTGAAAAATAGAAAAACCTAATTGCACTATATAATCATTCATTTGTTTTTATTTCTCTTTCTGCTTTGGTAAAATCAGTCCCAAAAACAAAATCCCATAATGGCTGACTAACTCCAAATCCCTTATCATCGGCTTGATAATGATGTTTCATATGATGGTTCTTGATAAAAAGCCAAAATTTTGAATGCATATTAAAGTGATGAATTGCATAATGCGTTATATCATAAAATAAATATCCAATTAGAAAACCGGCAAAAAAAGGATTAACATTAACATTATCGAAAATAAATAAAAATAAAATGTAAAAGAGTGATGCCAAAGGTAGACTTACTGTTGGAACCATTACTAACCTTTTTGAATCTTTAGGATAATCATGATGCACGCCATGCAACATAAAATGCAGTCTTTTTCCTACCTTGCTGCTTGGCTCATAATGAAAAATAAATCTGTGTAAAAAGTATTCTGTAAAAGTCCAAACAAATAATCCAAGGGCAACAAGAAGAATGGTTTGAGTGAAATCGATTTTAAAAACAAATAATGTTCTATACAAAAAAAACAAAATAATGGGAATAAATAATATTAATGGAACTGTCCAATGAACTCTAGAAAATTTTTCTAAGAAATCATTATTGAACATTCTTACTGATTCGTCTTTATTCGAAATATAATTTTTTGTCATTATTAACTTTCGTATTTAACACTACAGTCAAATATAAAAATTTATAAAAAAAAATTAAACTCAACTTACAAATGTTTAGTAATTACGCTGAAGTTTTGCAATTCATTTCGAGCATAAAAAAAGAAGGTCACGAATTGTGACCTTCTTTTACACATTTATTTTTCGTTTTTATAACTAAGCAAAGTATGCTTGATGACATGCATATAAAGCTAATGCTACTGTAACCAGCATTATAAACACAAAAAGAGTTGCTCCAAATTTTCCCATTTTCCCCTCCTTATTTTATTAACAACATTTTTTTAACCGAAATAAAATTGCCGGCAGTAATCCTATAAACATAGGTCCCGCTTGCTACTTTATTACCAAAGTTGTCTGTACCATTCCATTCAACAGAATGGTTACCTGAAACAACTTCGTTACTTACAAGAGATTTTATTTCTCTACCAAGCATGTCATAAATTTTCAATGACACGAACGAATTTTCTGATAAAGAAAACGTAATTCTTGTAGTAGGGTTAAATGGGTTAGGATAATTCTGGTGCAATTCATACTTGCTTGGCAATTCTGAATTTTCTTCAACACTGGTAACTGAATTACTTGTGCTGAATGAACCAGTTGCAGAGTACATAGATACCGATCCATTATTGGCTTTCGATAAAACTCTCCAATAATATTTCTTTCCAACTTCTAATCCTTTTATCTCTACATTTGTTTCTTTTACATTTGGTATAGTTGAAAAGGTTTTGAAGTCTGCTTCTTTAGAGTAATTTACATCATAAGTTAAAGGAGAACTGCTGATCGTTGGAATCCTCCAAGATAAAATTGCAGTTGTGTTATTTATCGGCTGTCCGTAATTCGGGCTACCAATCAAAGGAACGATTGCAGTAGCACTGGCGGCGGTTGTAAATGTTGCAACATAAGACCATGCCGATACTGTAGTTGGACTTGATTGCAACCTGGCTTGAACTTGCCAGTAATATGTTACACCCGCAGTCAATGTTTGAGGTACCGTTAATGTATAATTTAGACCTGACTGCCATCCAGTTGTCACAACAGTTGCATGGTTTAATTCACCACTTAAGTTAGTATTTGGGTATGGTGACCATTGCGCTCTATATTCAAGAGTTGAAGTTGAAAATGACAACCATTCAAGAGTTGGTGTGAGGTCATAAATAGTTACACCGCCGATAGGTGTTGACGGAGTTGGTGCAGTTACACCACCTCCTACTGTTGATGCCATTACGAAACTTTCGATGGTTGACCAAGAAGACTCAGTATTTGGAGGAGCTGCTAATCTCGATTTTACTCTCCAGTAATATGTCTGCCCGGCTGATAAATTTGTTGTTAATGAAAAATATTCTGTGCTAATCCAACCTGAATTTCCTATTGCTGTGAATGGAGAATTGCTCGTTGCCCATTCAACGTAATATTCGAGTCCGGTTGCATATTGTCCTAAATACCAATAGAAAGTTGGAGGATTAAAATAAACTGTCGCTCCTCCAGTTGGATATGATGGGAATGGTACTATTGGCGAAGTTGGAACCGTATTAAACACTTTAAAGCTGACAATTGAAGACCAAGGTGAATAATTAGCTCCGCTCTTTGATCTTACTTGCCAGTAATAAGTTTGTCCAGCTGTTAAAGCTGCTGGAAATGTTGTATATAAATTTGTAGTTAGTGCTAAATTTGTACCAGTATCAATCATGCCATCTGCTGGAGTTGTATCTGTATTCGATGTTCCGTATCTAACTTCATATTCTAATCCTGGGAAAATACTTCCAATATACCAATACAGATAAGGAGGATTTGAATAAACTGTAACGCCGCCAGTTGGATATGAAGGATATGGTGTTGGTAAACCTGGTACTGTAAAGTTTGAAACAGTTGAATAAGAATGAATTACAGTTCCAGCACTATTCTTTGCTCTTACTTGAACATAATATGTAGTACCTATTGTTAATCCAGTTAAAGTATGATTTGTGGTTGTCAAATCTGCAGCAGTTAAAAATCCGCTCATGTTAGAATTTGTTGAATACAATACATCATACTTTAAACCAGTTTGATATGGTAACGGATACCAATACAATGTTGCATCGGTTCCGGCTAAACTAATTGTTGTTATCAATGGAACTGCTGGTGCACAAGTTTGGAATTCTCTTGATACCCAAGCACTTCCGGTTTGTCTAATTCTCCAATAATAAACTGTGCTGTTTGAAAGTACAGTTGTTGCAGTTGTTACATAAGGCAAGAAATCGTATGAGGTGCTCGCAGTTGGTCCAACTGATACTAATGGAGAACTGAAATTGCTGTCGTTATCTAATTCAAACCAATAACTTGGTCCAGCGCCAGTCCATGCAAATGAAGGCTGAATCGAAACACCAACTGCATAATTTGCCGGACTTCCTCCAGCAAATGACGGCGGTGATGTTAATCCGGAGACTGTTTCGGTTCCTGAATTACCGCTTGTTCCGCTTGTATTGCTTGCTCTAACTCTGTAATAATATGTTGTTGCTGGTGTTAACCCAGTTACATTATAAGTAAGCACATTGCCTACTGATAAATTATTAAACCCAGTAACAAAAGAAGTGAAACCAGCATCGGTTGCTACATCTAAAAAATAACCAGTAGCACCAAGTGCTGCAAACCAATTTGCTGAAAATGAAGTGCCTAATAAATTTGTTTCAGCATCAACCACTGGAGCTGGTGGCACCATAACAACTGTAATTGTATTCGAATTGCTGGCATTTAGATTTGATCTAACGCGATAATAATAAGTTGTTCCAGCCGTAAGTCCACTTACAGAATAAAATATAACGTTACCAACATTAAGGTTGCTAATAATATCTGTTCCACCGCTTGTCGTACCAATATCTATAGAATATGATGCAGCTCCGCCAACTGCAGTCCAGTTTGCTTGAAATGTTGTTTGTGTTACAAGTGTTGCAGCAGTTGCAAGAGGACCAGTTGTTACGGCTTCTGTTGTTCCCGTATTTCCGCTAGTACCACTCGCATTATATGCGCGAACTCTATACCAATAATTAGTATTTGCTGAAAGTCCAGTTACATTGTAAGTAACAACAGCACCCACATTTAAATTATTAAAACCGGTAACAAATGCTGTGAAGCCAGCATCAGTTGCAACATCTAAATAATATCCAGTAATTACTTGTGCTGGAGCTGGTGCCGTCCAATTGGCTGTAAAACTTGTACCAGTAACATTCGTTTCAACTGCAGTGTTAATATCACTAGGAATTGTCAATGCAGTTATCTCGTTTGAATTTCCACTTGTTCCATTTCCGTTATATGCACGAATCTTATAATAGAAATTTTTTCCATTTGCAACGGGAGTAACTGAATATAAAAGGACATTTCCAGCATCAACATTACTTAATATATCAGTTCCACCAGGACTAGTACCAACATCAACTCTATATCCCGTAGCACCTAAAGCAGCATTCCAATTTGCTTGGAATGACGTTTGTGTCTTTAAAGTAGCTGCAGTTGCTACCGGAGCTGGTGGTATTGTAACTACTGTGATTGTATTTGAACTTGGAGTTGTTAACGTTCCATTATTTGATCTTACGCGGTAATAATATGTTGTACCAGCAGTTAAACCAGTAACAACGTAACTTGTACCAAAGGGACTGACAAGTAAATTATTATATCCAGCTAATATACTTGTAAAACCGACATCCGTTGCAACATCAATGTAATAACTTGTTGCACCGCCATATGCATTCCAATTTGCTTGAAATGATGTTGCAGTCACGAAAGTTGCTGCAGTTGCTGTTGGTGCACCTATAGTTGTAAATGCATTTTCGGAAGAAACTTTGTCAGCTTCTATTCCATTTTTGGCTCTTACTCTAATCACATACGATGTATTAGCTGTTAATGGAGTAGTATATGTATAACTCGTTGAGGTTCCAGGAAGTCCGATAACTGCTAAACCTCCAGGCCAAGTTCCACCGCCGTCCAGACTAAGTTCAATATCAAATGTAACTCCCCCAGTTCCTCCGGCAAATGTCCATGTAACAGTTGGAAGTAAAGGAACAAATGACGCACCGCCAGTAGGATAAGTTAAAATTGGGTTTGCCATGATAGTCTGAAAAGTTGCTTCAGCTGAAGTTCTTACCCAAGGACCTCCGGCTCCACCGTTTGATGATTCAACAATCCAGAAATAGGTTGTATTATTTGTTAAAGGTACAGTCACAGCATGTGCTACTAATGGACTAGCTTCAACTGCAGTGTAGACTCCAACTCCACCAACTACTGGTGATGCTGTAGCTACTGTAACACGATAATGTGTAACATCTGGTGGTCCAGGAGCTGGATCAGCTGTCCAAGAAAGTAACGGTGTTAGAGTCTGACGTGGAATAGCACCATCTGGGCTCAAAGCTGTAGCTTGTGCAAATATTATAGTCGGCAAAAATAAGAGTAGGACTACGTAAAGTTTTTTCATAAAACACCCTTAAAATATTTACAAAAGGAAATTAAACTCGGCTGTTTAACTTCGGCTGATTTTAATAAAATAAATTAATCATAAGCAGCCTCCTTTTACAGAATTAAAAAATACTCGGCTGTTTTCGGTTGTAGACTGATTTTTTCGGCTGATAAAAACTTATTTGAATCCTTTCAACTCAATAATAGTTAAAATCTTTTTCGGCTGGATTACTGTTAATAAGATACTAATCGAGAATAATTTTGTCAAGAATAATCTTAATGAAATTCTATGATTTTCATTATTATTCTAAGATCATAAAAAGTATAACTCCATGCCGATTCTTAATTTTTTGGTTGCGATTAAAGTATTAATGTTAAATATTTGCAAAAATTTTTTTCTGGAGTAAGAATGTCAATATCAGGTTCAAATAGAGAACAATGGGGCAGCAAAGCCGGATTTATTTTAGCAGCTACCGGTTCTGCAGTTGGTCTTGGCAATATCTGGCGATTCCCCTATTTAGCTGGTGAAAATGGCGGCGCTGCTTTTATTTTCGTCTATATTTTTTGTGTTGTGCTTATCGGCATTCCAGTATTGATTGCTGAAATATTAATTGGAAGAACTACTCAAAAAAATCCGGTTGGTTCGTTTAGAACATTACACAAGTCTAAATTTTGGCGTGGTATTGGCGGAATGGGAGTAGTTGCCGGTTTCGTCATTTTATCTTTTTATGCTGTTGTTGCTGGTTGGACTTTAGGTTATATCTTTGAAGCTGTAACCGGTAATTTATTAAACTATGATATAGCAGAAGAAGCAAGTTCTCATTTTGTAGAATTAACAGCATCGCCATTTTGGAATGTAGGACTGCTTGCATTGGTTATGATATTGACTATGGCTATAGTTTATTTTGGTGTTCAAAAAGGAATTGAACGTGGCAGTAAAATAATGATGCCTCTCCTTTTTGTTCTTCTTATTGGGTTGATGTTCTATGGATTAACTATGGAGGGTTCAGCTCAAGGTTTGACATATTTATTTAATCCTGATTGGAGTAAAATAAATACAAATGTAATTCTAGCCGGACTTGGACAAGCTTTTTTTTCTATGAGTTTAGGCATGGGTGCTATGCTGACCTATGGAAGCTATATGTCCCGAAAAGAAAATGTTCCAACCTCTGCAGTTTGGATTGCAGTCTTGGATACTTCTGTTGCTTTGATTGCCGGTATCTGTATTTTTTCAGTTGTGTTTGCTACCGGACAAAATCCTGATGTTGGTCCAAGTTTAATATTTAGAACACTTCCGGTTGTATTTACAAAGATGCCGGGCGGATATTTGTTTGCTATTTTATTTTTCGTAGCATTATCGCTTGCTGCAATTACTTCAACTGTATCTTTGCTGGAAGTTACTACTGCATATTTTGTAGATGAAAAAAAATGGCCTAGAAAAAAAGCAGTTTTAATAATTGGTACGATTACTCTTTTGCTTGGAGTACCAAGTGCTTTATCTTTCAGCCCAAATACTTCAGTCGACGTTTTTGGATTTACTTTTTTTGGAATTACTGAATTTATTTCATCTAACTTGATGCTTCCGATTGGAGGATTTTTTATTGCAATATTTGTCGGCTGGATCTGGGGATTTGATAAAGTGACAGAATATGTAAAAGAAGGTTCTGAAAAATTGTTTGAACGTTTTCCATGGATGATAAAAGGTTGGAAAATTGTGCTAAGATTTATTGCACCTATTTTAATCATAATTGTACTACTAAGCTCATTAGGAATTATTTAAAAATATTCTTTAACAAAAAATAGAGCGTCATGAAAAAATCAACTGCTGGAATTATTACTTTAGTAATAATTTTTACAATTCTAATTATTGGCGGCCTTCCATTCTTTGAAAGTGTTTGGTCGTTCCCCGGCAATTTCGAATTATTGAAAAATTTTCCAAGTAAAGAAACTCCAATTGGTTCAATCCCTTTAATGCTCGTACTTTTACTTGGCACCGGTATTTTTATAACATTCAAATTGTTTATTCCTCAGATCAGATATTTCTGGCATGGAATAAAAGTAACTGCCGGAATTTATGACGATCCGGATGATGAAGGCGACTTAAATCATTTCAAAGCACTTTCAACTGCAATTTCTGCAACTGTAGGAATTGGAAATATTGCCGGAGTTGCAACAGCAATTTATTATGGCGGACCAGGCGCTTTATTCTGGATGTGGATTACTGGAATATTTGGCACTTCTCTAAAATTTGCTGAAGTATCATTAGCTCATAAATATAGAAATATACTTCCTGATGGATCAGCAGCCGGCGGCCCAATGTACACAATAGAAAAAGGATTGGGCACAAATTGGAAATGGCTTGCAATACTTTTTGCAAGTTTTGCAGTTCTCTGTTCGTTTGCCACCGGAAATGCGATTCAAGCATTTACATTATCAGATCAAATTTATTCTGAAGCTACTCAAATTTTAGGAACAACAAGTACACTGACTTTTAAGCATCATATCATTGGAGGATTTTATTTATCCCTTCAACAGTTAATTAACGGAATTGTGATTGCTTCAATTGTCGGCGCTGTTATAATTGGCGGAATAAAAAGAATCGGAAACGTAACCGGAATTCTTTCCCCTTTCATGGCAATTTTTTATGTGCTAGCATCATTAGCAATAATTGTTTATAACTATGAAGCTTTACTGCCAAGCTTTGGACTTATTTTAGAATATGCATTTAATCCTCCCGCAGAAATTGCCGGTGTTGGCGGCGGTACATTTTTAGTAGTGATGAATACAATTCTTTGGGGAGTTAAAAGAGGATTATATTCAAATGAATCCGGACAAGGGAGTGCACCAATTGCACATTCAACTGCAAAAACAAAATACGGAGTAAGAGAAGGTTCAGTTGCTCTGCTTGAACCATACATCGATACTATTACAATCTGCACTTTAACTGGTTTGGTAATTATAACAACCGGTTCTTGGTATCATACAGAATTCTATAAACTCAGGATTGATCCAAATTTTACCGGTGAATTATATAATGCAAGTATCTTAACATCAATTGCATTTAAGAAAGGATTGAGTTGGCTATTCGCCTACGGTGATAAAATTGTAACGATAAGTGTCCTACTTTTTTCAGTTTCCACAATGATCAGCTGGTCATACTATGGTGATAGAGCTTCACATTATTTATTTGGAGAGAAAGCCATTCTACCTTACAAATGGTTTTTTGTATTATTTGTATTTATTGGTGCCATTGCAGAGTTAGAAGCGATTTGGGCATTTGGCGATGCTGCACTAGGATTTATGACTGCACCTAATTTATTATCTATAATTTTATTATCTGGTGTTTTAAGAAAAGATGTGAAAGATTATTTTGCGATGAAACATGTTCCATTCAAAGATTTGAAAAAGAAAAATGAATAAAATAAGAATTGACTAAATTGATAAAAAAAATGCCGGCTTTTAGTCGGCATTTTTGTTTACTAATAAAAAATAAATTATTTATCCAAAAAAAGTTTCGGCAACTTCAAATAGACTAAGATCTACAGTCTTAAGAGTACTGGTTGCTTCTGATAGATCAACTGCGATTATTTCGTTGCCTTTAAGAGCAGCCATCTTTCCCCACTGTTCTTGATGAACTAATTCTGCAGCAAAGACACCAAACCTTGTAGCAAGCACTCGGTCAAATGCTGTTGGAGTACCGCCCCTTTGAATATATCCAAGAATTGAAGCTCTTGTTTCATAACCGGTTCTTTTTTCTATTTCATCAGCAAGAACATTTCCAATTCCGCCTAATCTAACATGACCAAAAGCATCCTTTTTCAGACTGCTTAAAATAAATGAACCATCTTTATCAGTTTCAGCTTCAGTTTGAATTTTTGCTCCTTCGGAGACAACAACAATACTGAAATCTCTTCCGCTTGTATGTCGTTTAGTAATCACATTGCAAACTTCATCGATATTAAATGGTCGTTCCGGAATTAGAATGATATCTGCACCGCCAGCAATACCGGCATGAACTGCAATCCAAC
>VGVY01000026.1 GCA_016873835.1 Ignavibacteria bacterium | reverse complement strand
CCGGTTCTGGTTACAATCCATTCATCATGTGTATCAACAATTGATTCAAAATATTTGTTGTCATAAATTTTATCTGGAACATACATACCCACCGCAGTAATTGCAGCATTTATTTTTTTATTTAGAAGTTGAGTATTCAATTAATGCTCTTTCAAATTTCTGAATAAGTTGCTTATCATACATCTCTTTTGCACGAAGGACCATATTCTTAATAGCTAAAGGAGAACTTGAACCATGTCCAATTATACTAATTCCGTTTACTCCTAATAGCGGAACTCCACCATGGGTTTGATAATCCATATCACTTAATGAAGCTTTCAAAACTTTTTTAACTATCAGTGCATATATTTTATTCATTATTCCTTGGTCTGCATATTTTCTAATACGAGTTTTTAATAATGTCAAAACGCTCTCACCAAACTTTAGAACAATATTCCCAACAAATCCATCGCAGACAATTACATCAACGGTGCCTTTAAGAACATCTCTTCCCTCAACATTACCAAGGAAATTTACTTTTGACTCTTTTAATAATCTAGAAGCCGCAAATGTTACTTCATTACCTTTTGCTTCCTCCTCACCAACACTTAACATTCCAACAGAAGGTTTATCAATCCCATACATTTCTTTTGCATAAATCGAACCAAGTACTGCATATTCAAAAAGATGTTGCGGTTTACTATCTACGCTTGCTCCAACATCAAATAAAAGACATTTTTTATTTTCTATTGTTGGAAATGAAGCCCCAATTGTAGGTCTGCTTACACCTTGAATTCTGCCCATTATCAAAGTTGATGCTGCCATCATAGCACCAGTATTACCAGCACTAATAAATGCATCAGCTTTATTCTCTTTAACAAGTTTAGCACCAATAACGATTGATGAATCCGGTTTTGATTTTAAAGCAGTAGTTGGAGTATCATCCATTTCAATGATTTGTGATGAATGAACTATCATTTCTTCAGAGATTGAAACATTTTCAAGTTTAGCTGATTCAAGAATTTTACTTCTGTCTCCAACTAAAAGAAGTTGAAAATCAGCTTCCTTTAAAGCATCTAATGCTCCAAGTATGATATTCTTAGGGGCAAAGTCGCCCCCCATTGCATCAACTGCTAATCTGCATTTAGTGTTGATTTGATTTTTTGTCATCAAATAAGAATTAATGTTATAATTCAGGTACAAACATTGATCTGCCGGAATAATATCCGCAGCTTGGACATGCTCTGTGACTCAGTTTTAATTCACCGCAATTTGAACAGCGGCTCAAGGTAGGAACAGTAGCCTTATAATGCGTTCTGCGTTTATCGCGTCTCGCTTTAGACATCTTACGTTTCGGATTAGGCATCGTATTTCCCTTAATTAGTTATTAAATTTTAATTTTTGTAATGGTTCCCAAATGTCAGATTTAACTTTAATTTTGCATTTACATTTTTTCACATTCAAATCATTACCGCAGATACTGCAAAGTCCTTTGCAATCCTCTCTGCATACTCGTTTCATTGGGATTGATAATTCCGAATATTCAATTACATCATTTGTAAGATCAATTTTATCTTCATCAGTTGAAAGAAACCGAACATTGAAACTTTCATCAGAATTTGATTCTCTTGCAAAAATGTATCCCATCTGAAAATGGGTTGTTAACTTAGTTTCATACTCTTTATTGCATCTGTCACAAATCATTTTTGATTGCAAAGATAAATCGCAATCTAGCACAATTTGATGGGAAGATTTATCCATCTTGCAGACGATTGATGCAACATCATGATAAATTTCATCCAATCCTAATTTTTCAACGGATTCTTGAAAATTAAGGTAATGGATGCCGTCTGAAAAATTTGTATATTTTATTACCATTTTAACAAAGAGCAAAAAATTGGGTCAAAATATAGTCACCTAAACGTTTATAATCAAGAATTGCTGTAATTACTTAATAAACAAAACATTACCAATCGACGGAATATAAATGCTAATAATTGCCTCTCTAATTGCTTCTATTATACCAATGATGATTTATTTAATTATAATTTGGCGTTTGGATAAATATGAGAGGGAACCTTTTCTGTTTGTTATTTTACATTTTATATGGGGTGCTTTTGGTGCAATTTTCTTTGGTATTTTAGGCAGCCTTCTATTAGGTTCTTTTACTGGATTTAATGATGAATCGATCGAAAGTCATACTCTAATTCAATCCGTGCTATTTGCACCTATATCAGAAGAAATTGCAAAAGGTATATTTTTATTCTTCATTATTAATTCAAGAAAGTTTGATAATATAACTGATGGACTTGTTTATGGTGGTGCTATAGGTTTAGGCTTTGGGATGACGGAAAACTTCACATATTTCATTAGTTATGGTGATACTTTATCATCATGGCTCTATTTAGTAATTATTCGGTCTGTTTTCTCTGCTGTCATGCATGGTATTTCAACTGGTATTTTCGGAGCCTTTCTTGGATACGCCAAATTTAATATCAAAAGAATTAATATTATGTTCCCTTTTGTAGGGATTATAATAGCAATTTTTATCCACGGAGCTTGGAATCTAAGTGTTAGTTTCAATGAAACTTTTTTATATGGTTTCATAATGATGTTCTTCCTTATTCTTTCGTATTTTACACTGTTTAGAATATCTATAACAAAAGAACGAAGTTTAATTATCGAGGAATTAAATGAAGAAGCCGGCAATAATCTGATTCCAGTTGAACATGTTAAAATTATTAGTTCGAGTGCCAGATTTAAGATTGGTTGGATAAAGGAAGATATTAGAAAACAATATTTTCGAAGTGCAATTAAATTAGCATTTTTGAAAAGAAAGAAAAAAAATTCCAAAGAACATTTAAATATTATGTATGATAACTATATAGAATCATTTAGGGACAAAATCAGAACCCTACTTGCACAAAATGAATAAACGACCAAATATTAAAATTGGACTCTTTGGCGGAACCTTTGATCCTATCCATAATGGTCACTTAATTACAATCCAAAATGTCCTTGAAAAACGTAAACTTGACAAAGTAATTTTTATTCCATGTAATATTTCTCCTCACAAAACAATTAGAAATGTTTCATCACCTAATCATCGATTGAATATGTTGAAATTAGCAATCAGCAATTTCCCAAAATTTGAATTTTCTGATTATGAAATTAATAAAGGAGGAATTTCATATTCGATTGATACGATTAATCATTTCAAAATGACTTACCCAAAAATTGAACTGATAATAGGCTATGATAATTTCAATGTATTTGATAAATGGCACAAGCCTGATGATATCATCAATGAATGCACTGTATTGGTTATTAAGAGAAAAGAAAATGCTGAATTAAAAAAAAATAAATACCTAAAATCAGTAATTATTCTTGATACACCCACAATTGATATTTCTTCAACAGAAATTCGGAAACGTATTAAAAATGGGAAGTATATTGATTTTTTTGTTCCACAGAAAGTAAGACAATACATAATCAAAAATCATTTGTACAGATGACTAATTTATTTTTTTGTAAATTATCAGTTAAGTTATAATGATTATTTTTTAAAAAAGATATTATGATAAAAAGTAATGAATTAATTGAAAATATTTTTAAATCTGATAAGCGTGCTATTTCTCGTGCAATAAGTATTGTCGAATCTAATAATTCCTACTCAACAAAAATTCTAAAAGAAATTCATAAAAAAACTGGAACAGCATACCGAATTGGAATTACCGGACCTCCTGGAGCCGGCAAATCCACTTTAACAAATCAATTAGCAAAATTTTATCGAAGGCTTAATAAAACAGTTGGAATAATTGCTGTTGATCCCACAAGTCCCTTTTCCGGAGGTGCACTGCTTGGTGATAGAGTTCGAATGAGTGAAATAGGAATTGATGAAGGAATATTCATACGAAGTATGGCTACACGCGGAAGTCTTGGCGGATTGAGTAGAAAAACTATTGACGCTGGTGATATTCTTGATGCTGCCGGTTATGATTATATCATTTTTGAAACTGTTGGAGTTGGACAATCAGAATTGGATATTGCTAAAGCTGCAGACACGACCATTGTAATGTTAGTACCTGAATCGGGTGATTCGATTCAAGCGATGAAAGCTGGCTTAATGGAAATTGCTGATTTTTTTGTATTGAATAAAAGTGACCGTCCCGGTTCAGAAATGGCCATCACTGCGTTAAAAACGATTTTAATGTTAAAAGAACGAAAAAAAGATGAATGGATTCCATCGATTATTAAGACTGTAGCATCTGAAGACATAGGTACTTTAGTGGTTGCAGAGGAAATTAATAAACACAAAACTTTTTTGTTAAAAGGTAAACTCCTAAAGGAAAAACGAGAAGAAAATTATAAAATTAGAATTATGGAAATAGTTGAGTTACTGATAAAACAAGAATTATGGGAGACAAATAGAAAAGAATCTTTAATTAGAAGTTTACAGAGTGTTTTAGATGGTGAAACTTCTCCATACGAAGTAGCTGAAAAATTATTCAATAGTTACAAAAATAAATAAGGATCAAAATGAACGATACAAAAACATTAAATTCGTTTGTAGTTGATCTTGATGAAAATCAAATCGCAATTAGAAACACTATCCGCGATTTTGCTGAACGAATCATCAAACCAGCTGTAATGGAATATGACGAGCTACAAAAATTTCCAATAGAAATAATGCAGCAACTAGGTGAATTAGGATTTCTTGGTATACTAGTTCCTGAAGAATTTGGAGGTGCTGGCTTAGGATACATTGAATACGCAATTGTAGTAGAAGAATTAGCTCGTATCGATCCTTCCATTTCCCTTTCTGTTGCTGCACACAATGGATTATGCACAAACCATATATTAGTTCATGGTAGTGACGAACAGAAGAAAAAATATTTACCAGACCTTGCAAGCGGTAAAAAAATTGGTGCCTGGGCATTAACCGAACCTTCTTCAGGTAGTGATGCCGGAGCTCTTCAAGCATTTGCGGAATTACAAAATGAAGTTTATGTTCTTAATGGAACTAAGAGTTTTATTACACATGGTATAAGCGGTGAGACTTTAGTTGTTATGGCACTTACAGACAAAGAAAAAGGTAAAAAAGGAATTTCTGCTTTTATTGTCGAACAAAATTACTCGGGATTTATTCCAGGTAAAAAGGAAAACAAACTTGGCATGAGAGCAAGTGAAACTGCACAACTAATTTTTGAAAATTGTACAGTGCCAATTGAAAATTTAATCGGTATTGAAGGTGATGGATTCCATCAAGCTATGAATATATTAGTAGGTGGCAGAATTTCAATTGCAGCTTTAAGTGTCGGACTTGCTCAAGGTGCTTTAGAAGCAGCTATTTCATACTCACAAGAAAGAAAACAGTTTAAAAAATCACTTTCAGAATTTCAAGGGATCCAATTTAAATTAGCAGACATTGCTACTGAGATCTCTGCAGCTAGAATGCTCACTTATAAAGCAGCTACTATGAAAGATAATGGTGATGATATTTTAGATATAGCATGCAAAGCAAAATTATTTGCAAGTGAAATTGCAACCAAAGCTGCTAATGATGCAGTGCAAATTTTTGGCGGTTATGGATTTGTAAAAGATTACCCAGTTGAAAAATTTTATCGAGATGTTAAATTGCTTACTATTGGTGAAGGAACATCCGAAATTCAAAAAATTGTCATTGCCAGAAATCTATTGCGAGATTAATTCTTATGAAAATATTAGGAACTCCATTATCTGATACAGAAATATTTCTTCGAAGAGAAGATCATCAAAAAAATTTAATTAGAAAATTAAACGCGCACATCGATATTATAAAGCTAGGCGGAGGAAAAGGTGCAATCGAAAAACAACATGCGCGCGGAAAATTAACTGCTCGTGAACGAATTGAAAAATTAATTGATAAAGATTCTCATTTCTTTGAATTAAATACCCTTGCTGCTTTCGAAATGTATGAAGAATATGGCGGCGCTCCAAGTTCCGGTACAATCTATGGAATAGGAAAAATTCATAATAGAAATTTTGTTATTGTTGCCAATGATGCAACTGTAAAAGCTGGTGCATGGTTTCCAATTACAGCAAAAAAGAATTTACGAGCTCAAGAAATTGCCATCGAAAACCGTTTACCAATTATCTATTTGGTTGATAGCGCTGGTGTATTTCTGCCATTGCAAGATGAAATATTTCCAGACAAGGAACACTTTGGAAAGATTTTTAGAAACAATGCAATAATGTCCTCAATGGGCATTCCCCAAATTTCAGCAATAATGGGTTCATGTGTTGCTGGCGGTGCATATTTACCTATCATGAGTGATGAAGCTTTAATTGTTGAAGGTGAAGGTTCCGTTTTTCTTGCTGGATCACATTTAGTTAAAGCTGCAATAGGTGAAGAAATAGATAATGAAAACCTTGGAGGAGCTGTTGTTCAATCTAATATTTCTGGGGTAACAGATTATATTATGAAAAATGATTCTGAATGTTTAACGCAAATCAGAAATTTAGTAGAAAAAATTGGACGATTTGAACAAGCTGGTTATAATCGAATTGAATCGAAGCTGCCGCAATTTAACTCAAATGAAATTTTAGGAATTTTACCTGAAGATACAACCAAACCGTATGATACTTATGAACTGTTAGCAAGAATTGTTGATAATTCTGAAATTGATGAGTATAAAGCTGGATTTGGTAAAACGATAATTGCAGCATATGCAAGGATTGACGGCTGGGCAGTTGGTATTGTGGCAAACCAAAGAAGCGTTGTTAAAACGGAAAAAGGTGAAATGCAAATTGGAGGAGTTATATATTCTGATAGTGCTGATAAGGCAACGCGGTTTATTATGAATTGCAATCAAAAAAAAATTCCATTAGTGTTTCTGCAAGATGTCACTGGTTTTATGGTTGGAAGTAAAGCAGAACATGGCGGAATAATTAAAGACGGCGCAAAAATGGTTAATGTAGTTGCTAATTCAGTTGTACCAAAGATCACTTTTATTATTGGAAATAGTTATGGTGCCGGTAATTATGCTATGTGCGGTAAGGCATATGATCCCAGATTTATTTATGCTTTTCCTAATGCAAAAATTGCTGTCATGGGAGGTAGCCAAGCGAGCAATGTATTATTAGATATTAGAATTAAACAAATGGAAAAAACTGGCAAGGAATTCTCGAAAGAACAAAAAGAAAAATTGTTGAATGAGATAACTAATTCCTATGATGAAAAGAATAGTCCTTATTATGCAGCGGCCCGATTGTGGATTGATGAAATTATCGATCCGAGATTTACTCGAGAAATAATTTCTGCATCGATAGAATACGCAAACAACAATCCTATTATGAATAAATTCAATACTGGTGTTATTCAAACTTAATTGTGTATTATTGAAAACATTATTAGTGTTTTGGCTAGTAATCTTTTTTCATGACTTCTATTCTCAATCAAATTATGAGAAATCCTTTTATGGAGGATTGTTTTATATATCAGATTACGTAGCATCAGATTATTTTCATAATCTTAAAACAAACCAAGATGATTTAAAATTAGTTGATTCAATTTACACAAAAGCACTTGAATTCTTTAATTATGATTATTCAGAAACTTTTTTATGTCTAACTTTCGCAACACTTCCTTACAATTTCATAAAGTCCAAATTTTTATTTAACACACAATTAATAATTCCACTTCCCTCTCCCTCAAAAAAAATATTTGATAAAAAAGTAATTCAACTTCCAAAAAAATTATTTTTCGATTCCCCACAAAACAACTTTGGAGACAAGGATAAATTGGCTCATTTCTTTGGAAGTGCTTTTTTAAGATATAATTTTGGATGGTTCAATTTATCTAAATTTATGGGTATCTTTGTTGAGCAAGTGGAAGAAAAATTATTTGTAAATGGCAGTATCAGCGGCAAAGATATTGTAATTAATCATATAGGCGAATTATTTGCTGAAACGGTCAAAAATAATAATAAAATTCTTCCTTCAGATATATTAAAAATCTATCAATTGCTTTTTCTAAAGGTGTACTTATGAAATCAATTTTAGTGATTGATGACGAGCAGCAGATATGCGAAAGTATTAAGATGATTCTCGAATATGAAAATTATTTTGTTGACTACACAACCGATTCTCAAAAAGGAATTCAAAAATTAGATTATGGGCTTTATGACGCATTGTTGCTTGATATTCAAATGCCGGGTAAAAATGGATTTGAAATTTTGAATTGGCTTAAAGAAAAAAAGAATGAAATTAAAGTAGTGATTATTTCTGCCCATGCAAGTATTCAAAATGCTGTAAATGCTACTAAATTAGGTGCATTCGACTTTCTTGAAAAACCAATCGATAGAGATAAATTATTAATTTCCGTTCGAAATGCTGTTGAACAGACAAACCTTTTGAAGGAAAACAAAAAATTAAAAAGTGAACTTGGAACTAGTGAATTGATAATTGGGAATCACCCAAGCATCAAAAGCATTTTAGAAACCGTCGCTAGAGTGGCTAAAACTGATGCAAGAATTTTAATCACTGGAGAAAATGGGACCGGTAAAGAATTAATCGCGCAAGAGATTCATAAACAAAGTACAAGAAGCAACACTGAATTAATTGAAGTAAACTGCGCAGCTATTCCTCATGAATTAATAGAATCAGAATTATTCGGACATGAAAAAGGATCATTTACTGGAGCAATTAAACAAAGAATCGGGAAATTCGAATTAGCAAATGGCGGAAATTTATTTCTGGATGAAATTGGCGACATGAGTTTTCCAGCTCAAGCAAAAGTACTTCGCGCAATTGAAGAAGGCAGAATTGAAAGAGTTGGCGGATCATCCAAAATATCAGTTGATGTAAGAGTTATTGCAGCTACAAATAAAGATTTGCATCAAGAAATTCAAAAAGGATATTTTAGAGAAGATTTATTTCATAGGTTGAACGTAATTCCTATCCACCTTACGCCTTTAAGAGAAAGAAAAGAAGATATCCCTTTATTAATTGAATACTTCTCAAATGCAATTTGCAAAAAAAATAAATTTGCTTCTAAAACATGGACGGAAGCCGCTGTAAAAACTTTACAAAATTTTACATGGAAAGGAAATGTTCGGGAGTTAAGAAATTTTGTCGAAAGAATTGTAATAATGGTTCCATCAAATAATATTACTGAAAAGGAAATTAATACATTTTTACCATCTACTACATCTCCCGTTGATGAAATTTTGAGTGTAAATAATACCTTTCAAGAATTTAAAGAGAAAGCTGAAAAAGCATTTTTATTAAAGCAATTGCATGCAAACAATTGGAATGTAAGTAAAACAGCAGAGATTTTGGGAATTCAAAGAAGTCATCTTTATAATAAATTAAAAAAATATGAGATTGAGAAAAGCTAAAAAATGAGTGAAACAATTTTTTCTAAAATCATCCGGAAGGAAATACCGGCTGAAATTGTATATGAAAATGAAGCGGTTCTTGCTTTTAAAGATATTCGTCCTCAGGCTCCAGTTCATATTTTGATTATTCCGAAAATCGATGAACTTGAAACAATCAAGGATTTTCAGAAAGACAAACATACATCAATACTTTCCTCCCTATTTGAAGCTGCTAATCAAATTGCAAAAGACCTATCGATTAGTAATGAAGGATACCGATTAGTTATAAATTGTGGAGCAAATGGCGGACAAGAAGTTTATCATCTCCACATGCACCTTTTAGGAGGAAGAAAAATGAATTGGCCACCTGGATAAGAATTAATATGGATTTTGCTAGAAACGATTATTTATTAAGAGCTAACAGCGCTTTATCACTTATATCTTTTCTAAAATAAATTCCATCAAAATAAATATTATCCAGAGTCTCATACGCTATTTTTTTTGCATCAATTAAGTCATTATTATTTATTACAGAAGTAATACCTAAAACTCTTCCGCCATTTGTATATATCTTCCCTTTTTTCTCTCTCGTGCCAGCATGATAAATTATTACATCATCCCTATTTACATTGTTAAGACCAAATATTTCTTTCCCTTTTTCATATTCATCAGGATATCCAGTTGAAGCAGCCACAACACAAACCGAAGATCCGCCATTATACTTTACAGCATTGCTATTAATCTTGCCGCAAGCTGCAGTATAAAAAAGTTCTAGGATATCTCCATTTAATAATGGGAGAACAACTTGAGTTTCTGGATCTCCAAATCTGCAATTAAACTCAATGACTTTTGGTCCTTCTGTAGTTAAAATTAATCCGCAATAAAGACAACCTATATAAGCACAGTTTTTTTCTTTTAATGCTTGTATGGTTGGATTGATAATGACATTTGAAATTAGCTTTATCAGTTCATCATTTACAAATGGAGTTGGTGCATACGCACCCATCCCGCCAGTGTTTTTACCTTTGTCACCATCATATATTCTTTTATAATCTTGCGCTGCTGGAAGGAGAACAAATTCACTACCATCTGAAATTGCGAATAGAGAGGCTTCTTGACCAATTAAAAACTCTTCGATCACAATTTTATCACCGGCTTCATTAAATACATTTCCAATAAAGCAATCGTTCACTGCCTTTTTAGCGGAATCAAAATCTGGAGCAATTACCACTCCCTTCCCAGCTGCAATACCATCTGCTTTAATAACTGTAGGATAATTGACTGTATTTAAATAAGTTATAACTTTTTCATACTCGCTTTTATTAAATAATTTATAGCTCGCAGTTGGTATATTATATTCTTTCATTAGTTCTTTTGCGAAAGATTTTTCCCCTTCAATTCGAGCAGCATTTTTTGATGGTCCGAAAACTTTAATATTATTTTCAAGTAATTGGTCAGCGATTCCTTCAATAAGTGGTTTTTCTGGACCAACAATTACTAATTCAACATTATTCTCATTACAAAACTCAATTAAATAGTCAACATCAGTTATGTCTATCGATACATTCAAACCAAAACTTTTTGTGCCCGGATTTCCAGGAATAATAAATAATTTATCGAGTAACTTACTATTGGAAATTGCTAATGCAATAGCATGCTCACGTCCGCCGGATCCAATCAAACATACATTCATTTTAATCCTGGAGGTAAAACTGAAATTGAGTTGTTAATTGATCGGTGAGATATTCACGATTATGTTTATTAACAAATTCTCCATTGGGTTTAGGTAACTTATTTTGAATAAACAAGTCATGAATTTCAATTAATCGACTTTTTATTTGTTCAATATTATAAGGCTCAGTAATAAACGCAGCACCATATTCTTGAAGTGAGGTCTTTGCAGTTCCATCCGGTACTGAAGCTAGTATCGGTTTTCCAGTACCAAAATATTCAAATAGTTTGCTGGTTGATATTGTATCAGAATTTTTGGATTCACCAATCATCATCCATAGAATTGTTGAAGAAGCAATTTTAATAACTACATCTTTATGTTCAATGTAACCTAAATTTCTTATATACTCATTAAGATTAAGTTCCGTAATAAGTTTAGTATTTTCACTTCTTAAATGTCCGATGAATTCAAGTTCGTATTTTGCAGCAATGTCTGGTCTTTCAATCAAGAGTTGTTTGAAGGCCTTTAGAAAAAACTCAGGTGTAATACTCTCATAAAAAATTCCAGAATAAGTTAACTTAATTTTGGATGCTGAACTTTCAATTTCAAGTTTTTGAAAATCTTCGGGATCATATCCGTGTGGAATTATGGAAATATCATCATAAGTTAAAAAAGGATATGTCGTAAGTAGTTTTTCCTTAATTTTTCTATTTATGACAATTACCTTATTGCTAGCTTTAAGCGACTTATATTCCAGTTTTCGATGTTTATATTTATGATAATATGTAGGGTAAAAAGCAAAATGATTACCGTACCAAAGGTCGCGATAATCAACAAATAAAGGAATATTAAATTCATTTTTTAATTTGGCAGCATAAACGAAACTAGAATAAGGCGGAATTGTTACAAAGAGAATGTTAAAATGTTCTTTCTTCAATAACTCTTGAGCTTTTTTATACGCTTTTTTTGCCCATGATTTTTTATTATCTGGTATAAAAAAAGTTTTTGAGAAATTTGAATAGATTTTTCTAACAGCTTCTTTCGGCATATTCAAAGTTCCATATTTTCTTCCAATTATTGAATTTAAATCGAATGCTTCTGTTCGGATAATGTTTACTCCAGCTTTTTCCGCTTCTTTTAATAGACTAAAATCATGAGCAAAATATGCTACATCTCCAGTTGTAATTACAGTTGGCTGCCAATTAAATTTTGGCATGTACTTAGTAAATTTCAAAATTCTTTGCACACCACTTAAACCCATTGGAGGATAGTAATATGCCAGTATTAAGACTTTGAACATAATATTATATCACCAATATTTATTTAATAGAAACAACTATAATTTATTAACAATCTGATAGTTAGGTGCTTCTTCAGTAAGCATAATATCATGAGGATGGCTTTCTCGTAATCCAGCAGAAGATATTTTTACAAATTTTGTTTTTGATTTCAACTCATCAATATTTTTTACACCGCAATATCCCATAGCAGCCCTTAATCCACCTATGAATTGATAAATAGTATCTGCAAGCTGACCTTTATATGGAACTCTTCCCTCTACACCTTCCGGCACAAGTTTTTTTATATCTTCTTCAACATCTTGAAAATATCTATCACCGCTGCCGTGCTTCATTGCGCCTAATGAACCCATCCCTCTATAAACTTTAAAACTTCTTCCTTCAAATAAAACTTTTTCACCCGGTGCTTCATCACAGCCGGCAAATACTCCACCCATCATTACGGTATCAGCACCGGCTGCTACTGCCTTAGCAACATCACCAGTTTGTTTAACACCGCCATCAGCAATAATTTTTACATTTTTTGATTTTAATGCTGATGCAACATGCATAATCGAACTTATTTGAGGAACTCCAACTCCGGCAATTACACGAGTAGTGCAAATTGAACCAGCTCCAATTCCAACTTTTACTGCGTCAACACCGCATTCAACTAATTCAAGTGCTGCATCTTTAGTAACAATATTTCCAGCAATCATTTGAAGATTTTTGAATTTTTTTCTAATTGTTTTCACAGTTTTTAAAACTCCTTCTGAATGCCCGTGAGCAGTATCAATGGCAATTACATCTACATGTGCAGATATCAACGCTTCTACTCTTTCAATAGTGTCCTTAGTAACTCCAACTGCAGCACCAACTCTTAATCTTCCAAGATTATCTTTGCAAGCATTCGGGAATTTCTTTTTCTTCATAATATCTTTATAGGTAATTAATCCTTTTAGAAAACCTTGTTTATCAACCACAGGCAATTTTTCTATACGATATTTATGTAAGATTTTTTCTGCTTGATGCAGCGTAGTTCCAATAGGTGCAGTAATCAAATTTT
Source organism: Ignavibacteria bacterium (assembly GCA_016873835.1). Classification (GTDB taxonomy): domain Bacteria; phylum Bacteroidota; class Ignavibacteria; order Ignavibacteriales; family Melioribacteraceae; genus DSXH01. Next base: position 13,548 of record VGVY01000026.1, on the reverse strand, counting down.
CTTTAGTCATTAAATTTTCAACAAGTAAATTTCTATTATGCTCAAATCGTAAATCTCTGTTTGTGAGAATTCCAATCAATTTACCCTCATCATCAACTACCGGAATTCCGGAGATATGATACTTTGACATAATTTCTTCAGCTTCTGAAATTGTTTTTTTAGGAGATAAGGTAATAGGTTTAACAATCATTCCGCTTTCTGAACGTTTAACTTTATCAACTTCATCTGCTTGTTTTTCAATGGACATATTTTTATGAATTATGCCGATACCTCCTTGTGCTGCCATAGCAATAGCCATTTGCGATTCAGTAACAGTATCCATAGCAGCAGAAAGAAATGGAATATTTAATTTAATCTCTTCAGTCAAAAAACTAGAAATTTCTACATCTCTTGGAAGTACTTTTGAACGTGCTGGAACAAGAAGTATATCATCAAAAGTTAATCCTTCAAAATCAATTTTTGTATTTTTCATTTAATTCCTCACATTTACAAAAAAGACCACACAAGGTGGTCTCAATTTATTCGAAGGCAGAAATGCCGGTTATATCCTCACCAATAATTAATGTATGCATTTCATGGGTACCTTCATAAGTTTTTACAGATTCTAAGTTTGCTGAATGACGCATTACTGGATATTCAGAGAGAATTCCATTTGCACCTAATATTTCTCTTGCAGTTCGGGCGACTTCCAATGCCATCTCACAATTATTTCTTTTGGCTAAAGAAATTTGTGCGTGAGTAACTTCTCCTCGATCCTTTAATCTTCCCAATTGCAAGTTCAACAACTGAGCTTTAGTAATTTCACTAAGCATAAATACTAATTTTTGCTGAATAAGTTGAAATGATGCAATTGGTTTTTCGAACTGAATTCTGGTTTTAGCATAATTAAGTGCGGAATCATAACAAGCCATCATAGAGCCAACCACTCCCCATGCAATTCCATATCGTGCTTGATTCAAACACATTAGCGGTGATTTTAAACCTTTGCTTTTAGGAAGAATATTTTTTTCAGGAATAAACACATCCTCTAAAATCAATTCAGAAGTTACTGAAGCTCTCAAAGAATGTTTACCTTTCATCTCAGGCGCAGAAAAACCTTTTATCCCTTTCTCAACTAAAAATCCTTTTATTTCACCATCAAGTTTTGCCCATACAACTGCAATATCAGATATTGTTCCGTTAGTAATCCACATTTTTGCACCATTCAAAATAAAACCATTCTCAACTTTTTCAGCTTTCGTCATCATACCACCTGGATTTGAACCATAATCAGGTTCAGTTAAACCAAAACATCCAATTTTTTCACCAGTGGCTAATTTGGGAAGCCAAAAATCTTTTTGCTCTTGACTACCGAATGTAAATATTGGATACATAACCAATGACGATTGAACTGAACAAAAGCTTCTAAATCCGCTATCACCTCTTTCCAGTTCTTGCATTGCTAAACCATATGTTACATTATTCATCTCAGCACAACCATATTTTTGTGGAAAGGTAATACCTAATAAGCCTAGTTCACCAAGCTTTTGAACTATTGACAATGGAAAAATGGATTCTTGATAATGGTTTTCGATTATCGGCAAGACTTGTTCAGTAACAAATAATCTGACTGAGTCTCTAACCATTCTTTCTTCTTCATTTAAGAGACTTTCGATATTAAAATAATCAACACCAATAAACAATTTAAATCCTGATTTAGTTGAGCGCTAAAATAAATAAATCTGATTTCGATGACAAATGTCACATAATCTCATCTGATAATAAATTTATTTTACGCAATGTTTTACTAATTAGTTCGGAAGGATATCCTTTTGATAATAAATAGGAATATAATTTTTGTTGAATTTTTTTATGATCGGTTTCTTTTCTTTTCAGAATTTTAAGTTTTTTTATTACTAACTGATAGGCATTTTCTATTTCTTCAATATCACTTATTTTTTCCAGTGCATTTGCAATTATTTTACGATCTATACCTTTTTTCAATAATTGGCTTTTAATTTTTACGATCCCAGATTTTTTCTTTTCTGATAATTCTAATACATATGCGTTTGAAAAAACCAAATCATCAATTAATTTTTCATCAGTCAATTTTTGAATAACATTTTCGATAATATCTTTTGAATATCCTTTTCTAATTAATTTTATTTTGATTTCATATTTTGAATGCGGACGCCGTGCCAAGAGACGCAGCGCCGAATCTTTTGTTTTTTGGAATTCACTTTGTAGAAGGAGTGCCTCTAATTTTTCATCACTTATATCGTCATTTTTTTTAAGTCCATTATCAAATACAGAACGATAATCTAATTTGTATATTGACCCTTCGTCAAAACACAACTCTATATTTGAACCCTTTTTTATTAAGGAAATTATCTTCATTAACTCTTTTTAATTCTTCCCTTTCTTTACTTTTGGAGTTGATTCTTCTTTCTCTTGTTTAACATCTTCCTTAACAATTCCTAACGCAATCTTAACATCTTTCTCTAACGAGCTAAACAAATCAGCATCTTCGAGCATTTTGTTTTTGAGTTGATCTCTGCCCTGAAATCTATCTTCATTATAAGTAAACCAAGCACCGCTTTTCTTTAAAATATTCTTATCAGTAGCCAAATCTATTATATCTCCAGCTTTACTAATTCCTTCATTATAAAGAATATCAAATTCAACTTCCTTGAATGGGGGCGCTACCTTGCTCTTTACTATTTTAACTTTAGTTCTGTTGCCAACAACATTATTTCCATCCTTAATTGCTGCTATTCTTCTAATATCTAATCTTACAGATGCATAAAATTTTAAAGCATTACCGCCCGTAGTTGTTTCAGGATTACCAAACATAATTCCTATTTTACTTCTTAATTGATTAGTAAAAATCACGCAAGTTTTTGATTTGCTGGTTGCACCGGTAATTTTTCTAAGAGCTTGAGACATTAATCTTGCTTGCATAGCCATTTGCGGATCTCCCATATCCCCTTCAATTTCTGATCGGGGTACTAAAGCAGCTACAGAATCAACTACAATTATGTCTAATGCATTACTCCTAATTAAAGTATCAACAATTTCTAATGCTTGTTCGCCAAAGTCTGGTTGAGATAATAATAAATTAGATGTATCAACATGGAGTCTTTTAGCATAATTAACATCCATTGCGTGTTCTGCATCTATAAATGCTGCAAGTCCACCTTTCTTTTGCGCTTCTGCTATGATATGTAAACATAAAGTAGTTTTACCTGAAGATTCGGGGCCATAAATTTCAATAATTCTACCCCGTGGAACACCGCCAATTCCTAATGCATAATCAAGTGAAAGCGAACCAGTAGAAATTGATTCAACTGCATTGATTACGCTATCGCCTAACTTCATAATTGTACCTTTACCATACTGCTTTTCAAGGTTTGAAATAGTATCATCAATTATTTTCAATCTTGCATCTTTATCAACAGCCATTTTTCCTCCTTTATGAAATAATAAAACTTTTTATTGAATTATAAACTGAACCAGTTTTTAATAACTTGCTTTCAAAAAAAATTACTTTATCAGAAACAAAATTAATATTAGGGATTTTAACATTGCACAATTTGTTTACTTCTGGAACTAGCTTTTCATTTTTAATTCGTAATAATGTTAAATGTGGTTTGAATTCTATTAGCTCACTTTCAAAACCAAATTTACTACACATTTGATCAATTTCTCTGGCAAATGCGTTTAAGTACTGATTTTTAGAGAAATTTACCCACAATATTTTTGGAATATTGTTTTTTTTGAACATACCAAATCTATCAAAAGTCAATTCAAATTTTTTTTGTTTAAGGATTATGTTATTTAATTCATCATTAATTAGATTAATCAAATCACTATTAGTATCGCCAAGAAATTTTAAGGTGATGTGCAGCTTTTCAATAGTTTCCCATTTAACACCTAACTTAATATCAAAATTCTGATCTCGTATTTCCAAAATTTTACTTAATGGGTCCCTTGGAATTTCCAAAGCAATAAAAGTTCTAATCATCATATGAAATGCCCAATAAATACCTCCTCAACATTTCCAATGCAGCTTGAGAAGTCCTATCTTTATTTAACAATCTATTATCCCCAAACCTAAATTCTTTTACTGTACTCCTTTTATTGTCACATAGACTAATATAAACTAAACCAATAGGTTTTGTAGGTGTTGCTCCAGTAGGTCCCAAGATACCAGTAACAGCAAGTCCAATATCTGCACCACTGACTTCTTTTGCTCCATTTGCCATTTGTTTAGCAACCTCAAAACTTACTGCTCCATATTTAGCAATAATTTCTTCATCAACTTTTAAAAGTTCAACTTTAGCATGGTTGGAATAGGCTACTATTCCTCGTTCAAAAAATATACTGCTCCCAGAAATATTAGTAAGACGATGAGAAATTAAACCTCCAGTACATGATTCGCCAATTGAAATCTTTAATCCTCTATCAATTAATAAGTTAGCTAATACTTCTTCAATCGTATCTTCGTCTTTTCCGAAAATGTAACGACCAATAGTAAATCTAATTTTTTGTTCAATTTCCTCTAATTTATTTTGTGCGCTTTCAAAATCTACACCTTCAACAGTCAATCTAAGTTTAACTCCATAATGGCTCGGTAAAAAAGCTAATCGTGCTCCTTTTAGCAATTTCTCGAGATCACCTAATTTATCGAACAATGTTGATTCTGGTATCCCCGTAGTTAATAAATTTTTAATTATTACTTTTTTACCAAGAGTTTTATTTCTTTCAAGTAAACGCGGAATAACAAAATCGTTCATCATCTCTTTCATTTCATAAGGAACACCAGGCATTGCAATAAATATCTTATCCTCTTTTTCTATCCAAAATCCAGGCGCAGTTCCCTTAGAATTCCTAATTGGCAAGGCTATTCGTGGTATAAGCGCTTGATCTTCATTTATCTTAGTTAATATTCTTCCGCGTATTTCAAAGAGATACTTAATATCAGAAAGTACTTGCTCATTTTTAACTAAACCTGATTTGAAAAAATCAACAATGCAGTTCCTTGTAACATCGTCATGAGTTGGACCTAAACCACCAGTTACTATAACTAAATCATTATTTGCTAAAGACCTTTCAAACTCAGCTACAATATTTTCTTTAATGTCTGGAACAACGCTACTGCCGGTAATATTTATTTGATTTTGCGTTAATTTTTCTCCAATATAGGCAGCATTCGTATTTAATGTTTGACCAATCAGTATTTCATCACCAATAGTAATTATGTGAGCGTTCATACTCTTAAAATAATCTGTTAATAAAGTGTAATGATATTTGAATTACAAAAAAAGAAAATAATCCGGCAAGTACATCATCTAAAATAACTCCCCATCCATTTTTATATTTTTCAAGATTTTTTATTGGAAAAGGTTTGTAGATATCCATCATTCTCCAAATTAAAAAAGCCGGAATTACAATCCATAATTTCTTTGGTAAAAACAAAAATGAAATCCAAGAACCAATAAATTCATCTAAAGTAAATTGTTTTGGATCATTACCATAAATAGTTTCAAATTTTACTGCTAGTTTTACTCCTATCAATAATAAAAATGAAATTAATAACATCATTAAAGTTGGATTTGAAAATCCCGGTACAAATAAATAAATAAGTAATGCCAAAAAACTTGCAACGGTGCCTGATGCAAATGGAGAAAAACCAGTCAATAACCCTGAACCAATTATTTTTTCAATAAGACTTAACTTCATTTTTTACTAATTTTTTAATTAAAACTCTATTTGATATTAAATAAGTCATTCCAGTAAAAACAGTGAATAAAGTTATAAAGAGCATGGTATAGTATATTAAGTCTTGTCTGAGAAGAAGTTCAAAAATTGTATAATTGTTTTGATAAAATACGTCGAACGTTTTGAGTGTATATAGAAATAATAGATAGTATAAAAATATCATTTGGATAAATGTTTTCCATTTTGCAGAACGACGTGTTGTGAATGATATTTTTTTGTAATCTGCATATGCTCTCAGTATAGTTATTAACAGATCTCTTATTACTATAAGCAATACCATCCATAATTCTAAAACCCCCACAAATACAAAACCAATAAAAGCTGCAGAAGTTAATATCTTATCTGCAAGCGGATCAAAAAATTTTCCCCATTCGGTAATGTAATTGAATTTTCTAGCAAGCCAGCCATCATACCAGTCAGTCAATGCAGCAATAATAAAAACTGCAAAAGAAATTTGAATGAGAAGTGGTTCTCCTGATAAAAAAAGTATGAGAAACACCGGAGTCAAGATCATTCTCAATATTGTTAACTGATTTGGCAGTAGCATTTTTATATCTGATCAGGTCAATTACTATAATTTCTTAATAAAATTGAATTCATAGATACCAGTATTATGGTGATCTTTCCATTCTATAGACATTCCATAACTTCCAACTAAATTAATTTTTTTAATTGATAATTCATCGTTCGAATAAATTGGGAAGTAGTTACTGCTTTTTCCATTTCTTTCAGTTGTGCAAATTGCACAAGGACAGTTAGTTCGTAAGTTAGAAAGTTTTATTCTTTGTTCTGAATTATCATCCCATTTTATATATAAATATTTATTTCCCTCCGCTTTAATTTTTACCGGACTCATTCAGTAATTCTTTCACCAGTTAATTTAAACAAAGCTTCTTTATATTTCTCACTAGTATTCATAATTATATCTTGGGGCAATGTTGGTGCTGGAGGACGTTTATTAAAATTAATCGAAAGCAAAAAATCACGGACATATTGTTTATCAAAACTTTCTTGGGAACGCCCTTTCTCATATTTGTCAAGAGGCCAAAACCTAGAAGAATCAGGAGTTAATAATTCGTCAATCAGAATGATTTCTTCATTATAATATCCAAATTCCATTTTGGTGTCTGCAATGATTAATCCTTTGGATAGAGCAAATTCAGAAGCTTTCATGTATATATTCATAGTTGCTTCTTTTACCTTTTTGTAAGCATCTTCTCCTACTAAGGAAATCGCTTCATTTGCAGTAATATTTTCATCATGTAGACCGATTTCTGCCTTTGTAGAGGGAGTAAAAATTGGTTCTGGTAATTTTTCTGATTCTACTAGACCATTTGGTAATTTAATACCGCAAATTTCACCTGATTTTTTATAGTCATTCCAACCAGAACCAGTGATATAACCACGCACTATGCATTCGAGTGGAATAAGTTCCGCTTTTTTTACTAACATTGACCTATCAATCAAAAAATCTCTGAATGGTAAGCATTCTGTAGGATAATCATCCACATTAACTGAAATGATGTGATTCTTAATCAAATCTTTGGTGTAATCGAACCAAAAATTGGAAATCTTATTCAGCACCGAACCTTTTAAAGGTATTCCCTCCTTCATTATAACATCAAATGCAGAAATTCTGTCAGTAGAAATTATTAAATAATAATCGCCTAATTCATAAACGTCTCTAACTTTACCGCGTTTGAACAATTTTAATGATTGAAAATCTGTTGATGTGATAACTCGATTAGCCATTTCATTCCAACTTTTACTTTGTAATATAAAGAGAGACTAATATGGATTCAACTTAAAGCAAGCTTGTATTTATGCTTTGTTTTTATTAAACGAATAGAGATTGTTCCATTAATTCAATGAAATAGTCCCCCCAAAAGTAATATTATTTTGTAAACTCAAGTTTTTTGTAATCATCGAAAATTGAAATTTTCAATCTTTCAACTTCATTTCTAAACTGAACCCAATTCATTTCAAAAAAAGTATTGATTTTGGAAATAACTGGATCCATTGCATCCTCAGCAATTTTTAAATTAACTTTATCCCCATCGCCAATTTTATCCCAATATCCAGCAATTGAAAAGTATGCGGTACGGATTTTCGATCCGAGTTTAGAATCATCACTTCTAATTCCTTGCACTTGAGGCTGATTGATTAATTCGTTCAACGATTTTAAAGAATCTTTTAATGCTTTAGCTGTTTTACCTAAGGAAACGAATGATGAATCTTTCTTCCCTTTTATTTTTTCTTCTACTAACAAAATAATTTTTCCAGCGTCTTGTATACGAGAATTCCCATTGGTAACAACTTCAACTTTCTTTTCAAACTCTCTAATCAATTTATCTCGTTCAACAAGATTTTCAAATTTAACATCTAATCGAGGATCAGAACTAACTTTAACATAAGCAGAATCGATTTGCTTTCTATAAGTAATCTTCACTTTGTAAGTACCTGGTAAAACTTGAGGTCCAGAAGGTTCTGCATCTTCCCTTTCTTCTCTAAATCTTTGGAAGCCTCCCGGCATTCTTATCCCTCGTCTTTCAAGTCCCCAAAATATTCTATTAAATCCTTTTTCAAATTTAGGGGACAATGTCCTAATAAGTTTATTACCACTATCATAAATTTCTAATTTTAATTTATCATCTCCTTTAGAAGTATCTGGTGAAATATAAAATGTAATCATTGCACCAAAAGGTAAGTTATCCCCAAAATACTCTGCCGAAGCCGGGAAATGCATTCCTTGAATTTGTTTAACTGCTAATTGATATGAATCACGAATTTCAAATAATTTTAACTTTTTATCTAACATTGAAATTCCTTCTTTTGCTAAATTCCGCAGAGGTCTAATATCATCAAATACATATATTGACCTTCCAAACGTACCAACTACAAGATCACTTTCACGTGATTGAATTGCTATATCCATACTGGAAACAGTTGGATATCCTTGAGTCCATTTAGTCCAACTCTTCCCTTCGTTTATACTAAAATACAATCCGAATTCAGTACCAAGGAAAAATAAATTCTTTTGAATTGGGTCTTGTAGAAATGATAATGCATATCCATAAACATCAGTCTCTTTTACTATTGGGTTCCAAGTTTTTCCAAAATCAGTTGTTCTAAAAACATACGGTTTCCAATCATCTCTTCGATAATTATTTATTACAACAAAAGCTTCTTCGGGAATATAAACAGATGCTCTAACTTGAGGTACCCATGAACCATTAGGTACACCTTTAATATTTTTAATTACATTTTCCCAAGACTTCCCTCCGTCTTTAGATAATTGCAAATTTCCATCATCTGTTCCGACCCAAATAATACCTTGTTTAATAGGACTAAGTGCTATTGAAATTATTGTTGTAAAATTTTCAGCATTAGTAACATCAAAAGTTAATCCGCCGCTGTCAAGCTGCTTTTGTTTTTGTGGATCATTAGTTGTTAAATCCGGAGAAATTATTTCCCATGAATCTCCTCGATTTGAACTTTTATGTAAGTATTGCGATCCATAATAAATTGTTGTCGGATTAAAAGGATCTTGTGAGAAACCAGCATTCCAATTAAAACGAAGTTTGTTCCCTTCTGGATGAACCGGACGAATATTTTTTCTATCACCAGTATTACAATCGTATCTTCCTAAATTTCCACCTTGGGACATATGATAAACATAACGAGGATTTTCAATATCTGCTGCTGTATCGAAACCATCACCAAATCCAACCTCTTCCCAAAAGCTATTGCTTATTCCGCCTCGGTGAAATACTCTGTTTGGACCTTTAAATGAACCATTATCTTGAAGTCCGCCATAAACATTGTATGGAAATTCATTATCAACATTAATGTGATAAAATTGTCCAAGTGGTAGATTGCCAACAAATCTCCAAGTCAATCCCCTATCATTTGAAATTGCCAAACCGCCATCGTTGCCGTTAATTATATAGTTTGGATCATTTGGATTAATCCACCATGCATGATGATCAGGATGAACATTCGAGGAAGCCCCAAGTGTTTTAAAAGTCTTTCCACCATCTTCACTATATGTGATTGATGAAAATAAATTATAGATTCTGTTTTCATTTTGTGGGTCCACATGAATTTCATGATAATAAAAAGGTCTATTACCTACATTTTCTTCAGTAACCAATTGCCATTTGAATCCGCCGTCTTCAGAACGATAAAGACCATTTTTCTTAGCTTCAACCAGTGCATAAATAATATTAGTTCTATTTCTAGATATTGCTAAGCCAACTCTACCCAATTCTCCTTTAGGTAAACCATCTTTATCAGTTCTTATCTGCCAGGTTTCTCCAGCATCAAATGAAATATAAATTCCAGAACCGGGTCCGCCAGATTTGAAAAACCAAGGCCATCTTCTGAACTGCCACATTGCTGCAATAAGTTTATTTGGATTTGAAGGATCAATAATAAAATCTGCAGCACCGGTTTTTTCATCAACATATAAAACTTTGTGCCAAGATTTTCCGCCGTCAGTTGTCTTAAAAATTCCGCGGTCTTTGCTTTCTCCCCAAGCAGAACCTTGCGCTGCAACATATACTGTATTTGAATTTGTTGGATCGATAATCAGCTTATGAATATTTCTGGTATTTTCTAAACCTAAGTGTTTCCAAGTTTTTCCGCCATCAATACTTTTATAAACTCCATTTCCACTGGTTTGGCTGTTTCTTGGATTTCCTTCACCAGTTCCAACCCATATTATATCGGGTACATTTTGATCAACAGCAACTGCTCCAATTGAAGCTGCATTTTGGTCATCAAAAATTGGTTCCCATGTTGTTCCTCTGCTGGTTGACCTCCACAATCCTCCACTTGCAGTTCCTACATAAATAATATCAAGATTTTTCAGTACTACATCTATTGAAGTTACTCTTCCGCTCATACCGGCTGGTCCAATACTTCTTGGTTTTAAAGCTTTAAATAATTCCATATCAATCTGCTGAGAATAAAATGAATTTGTAGAAATAAAAAGTAGAATAATACCAACTGCAGAAAAGAACTTATTGCTTTTCATAATTGACTCCAGTGGATATACATTTTTAATTAGTTAGGCTAAATATGGCTTGCATAATAATTAAGATGGTAATCTTTTTCCATATAAATTTTACATAATACTCTGCTTGAAGAATCGGTACGAATATTTTATTTTGAAGTGAATCAATCATCTCTTTGAGGTAAACCATGCCTAATTATACTCTAATTGTAAATAATAAAAAACAGACTGTAAACGTTGATGCAGATACTCCGTTGCTTTGGGTGTTGAGAGATACAATTGGATTGACTGGAACAAAATATAGTTGCGGTGAAGGAATTTGCGGTTCTTGCATAGTTCATTTGAATGGAGAAGCTGTAAGGTCTTGCTCAGTCAGCATTAATGAAGTTTCTGGCAAATCCGTTATTACGATCGAAGGATTTGCTGAGGATCCGAATAACTCGATCATAAAATCTTGGATTGAAGAGGAAGTCCCTCAGTGTGGATATTGCCATCCAGGACAAATTATGGCATTTGCTGCATTGTATAAAAAGAATAAAAAACCATCAAAAACTGAAATCGAAGAAACGATGAATAGTGTTTTATGCCGTTGCGGAACCTATCCGAGAATAAAAAGAGCAATTGAAAAAGTAGTTGAGCATGGAGGTTCATTATGAAAAAGCAAAGTAGACGAGATTTTATCAAAGTAGTTGGAATGAGCGGCAGCGGATTAATGCTTGCATCATTTGTTCCCTCATATATCTCAGCAATAAAACTACAAGATGAACCGAAAATTTTTGCACCAAGTGTTTACTTAAGGATTGATTCAAATGGAATTGTGACTATTACCATCCACAGAACTGAAATGGGTCAAGGAGTGATGACTTCACTGCCAATGCTTGTTGCTGAAGAATTAGAAGTTGATATAAAAAACATTCGTGTTGAACTTGCTGATGCTGATAAAAAATACGGGAATCAATCAACTGGCGGAAGCCAAAGTATCAGAAGAAATTTTGATCCTTTGCGAAAAGCTGGAGCAACAGCCCGAGAAATGTTGATTACTGCCGCGGCAATTATCTGGAAGGTAACACCATCAGATTGTAAAGCAGAAAACGGATTTGTAACTAACAAGCATACCAGTGAAAAAATCAATTACGGTGCATTAGTTAATGCTGCTTCAAAACTGCCGATCCCAATGGATGTAAAATTGAAAGATCCAAAAGATTATAAAATAATTGGGAAAAGAATTCCTCGATTCGATATGGATATAAAAGTTACTGGTGCTGCAAAATTTGGAATTGATATAGTTGTCCCGAATATGTATTACGCTTCCATCGCGCATTGCCCAACTTTTGGCGGAACTGTTAAATCGTTTGATGCTTCTAAGGCAAAAACAATTAATGGTGTTGTTGATGTTGTTCAAGTATCGCAAGGTATTGCAGTAATTGCTAAATCCACATGGCAAGCTTTCAAAGGAAAAGAAGCATTATCAATTGAATGGGATTTGGGAAAATTTGCAAACGTGGATAGTGGATCGATACGTGATGAAATGTTGAAGCACATTTCATCTGAAGGAACTGAGATGCAATCTGTTGGTAATGTAAGTCAGTCAATTGACGGAGAAAAATTTGTTGATGCTGTCTATGAAGTTCCATTTTTAGCACATGCCCCAATGGAACCAATGAATTCTGTTGCATCATACAAAAATGGAAAGGTTGAATTATGGTCACCTTCACAAAATCCGCAAAGCGGACTTACTGATGTCGCACGAGCGCTTGGAATAAAAGAAGAAGATGTAACTTTTCATGTTACTTTGGTTGGAGGAGGATTTGGAAGAAGATTAATTAATGATTATGCTGTTGAAGCTGCAGAAATTTCAAAAGCTTCAGGAAAAACTGTAAAGCTGACTTGGACAAGAGAAGATGATATGAGATTTGGAGCTTATCGTCCTCCTAGCATTCATGTATTTAAAGGATCTGTTTTAGAAAATGGCAGCCCATTAAAATTTTCTCACCATGTAATTGCTCCTTCAATTACTGCGCAAAGATTTAATCCAAATGTTCCAGTTAAAGATTCTGGATTGGGAGAAGGTTCAATGAATCTTCAATATTCAATCCCAAATATTAAAATTTCTGGCACGATCGTATCAACTCATATTCCGTTATTATGGTGGCGTTCTGTTTATAATTCACAGAATCCTTTTGCGACTGAAGCTTTTATGGATGAACTTGCGTTTGCTGCAAATAAAGATCCATTTGAATTTAGAAGGGATATACTTCCAAAAGAATCGCGTTTAGGAAATGTACTTGAGATTGCTGCTGAAAAATCGAATTGGTATAAAAAACTTTCTAATGGTGAAGGAAAAGGAATTGCGTGCTTCCAAGGATATGGTAGCTACTGCGCACAAGTTTTTGAAGTTTCTTCAGATGGAAAGAAATACAAAATAAATAAAGTAACTGCTGTAATTGATTGCGGTACGGTAGTAAATCCGTTCATTGTTGAATCACAATTAGAAGGTGCAATTATTTTTGCGCTTTCGGCAGCAATGAAAGGTGAAATTACAATTCGAAATGGCGGAGTTGTTGATAAGAATTATGATACATTTCAGATTATGACGTATTCTGAAACACCAACTTTCGATCTGCATGTTGTAAAAAATAATCTACCGGTTGGCGGAGTTGGTGAAGTTGGAGTTGGCGCCGCAGCACCTGGATTATGCAATGCATTATTTAGTGCAACTGGAAAAAGAATCAGAAGACTACCAATAAAACTCACCTAAAAAAAGAGGGCTG
>VGVY01000025.1 GCA_016873835.1 Ignavibacteria bacterium | reverse complement strand
AAGAATTAAAAAATAGATTAGTAAATTTTTATACATTTGGTCCATATCGACCTAAAATTGAAATTTAGTTAAAATGGACGGAAAATCATTAAACATATTGCACGATCAATTGGAAAAGCTGAAACAAATCTTTCCCGAAGCCGTAACCGAAAGTAAAATCGATTGGGAAAAACTCCAGGCAACGCTTGGTAAAGAAAATATTGAGTTCTTAAATGAACGCTATGTTTTAAACTGGGCTGGCAAATCAGATGCTTTCAAAATTTTACAGCAAACAACTACTGCAACTCTAAAACCTATCAATGGTGAATCTATAAACTTTGATACTACGGAAAATATTTTTATTGAAGGCGAAAACCTTGAAGTGCTCAAAGTGCTGCAAAAAGCATATTACGGAAAAGTAAAAGTTATTTGTATTGACCCGCCTTACAATACCGGCAACGACAGCTTTATTTACCCCGACAGCTTTAAGGAAAGCAAAGAAGATTACAAAAAAAGAATTGGCGATGTTGATGAAGAAGGATATTTGATGAAAGAAGGTATGTTCCGCAGAAACAGCAAGGATAGCGGACACTACCACAGCAACTGGTTAAGCATGATGTATCCTCGTTTATTCCTTGCTAAAAATTTATTGCGTGATGATGGAGTTATCTTTGTCCACATTGATGATAATGAAGTGCACAACCTCCGCTTAATTATGAATGAGATTTTTGGTGAGGAGAATTTTGTTGCTAATATTATTTGGCAAAGAGCATACGCACCTGTAAATATGAATAAGTTCTTTTCAATAAATCACGATTATATTATTTGCTATGCAAAAAATATAAACGGTTTTAAATTAAACAAATTGACAAGAACTGACAAGCAAAACGATGACTACAAAAATCCGGATAATGATCCAAGGGGAAGATGGAAGGTGGGCAATCCTTCAGTTGGACCCGCTGTAGAAAAAAATATATATGAGATTACATTGCCTTCCGGTAGAAAAGTTTTACCGCCGAAAGGACGGAGTTGGCTTTATAACGAAAAAAAATATTATGAATTAGTTGCTGATAGCAGAATTTATTTTGGTAAAGATGGTAACAGTATTTGGGCTCCAAAATTATTCCTCAATGAAGTTAGCTCAGGAATAACTCCGCTTACATTGTGGACATATAAAGAAGTTGGGCATTCGCAAGATGCAACGAAAGAACTTAAAAAATTATTTGACGATAATAGTTACTTTGATTATCCAAAACCGGTTTTGCTTACTAAAAGATTAATCCATCTCGGTTCAATTAATAATAATGATATAATCCTTGATTTCTTCTCTGGCTCGGGTACAACCGCTCAAGCCGTTTTAGAACAAAACAAAGAAGACGGCGGCAATAGAAAATTTATTTTAGTTCAGCTTCCAGAAAAGTGTGAAGAAGAAAGCGAAGCATACAAAGCCGGTTACAAAACCATTGCAGATATTGGTAAGGAAAGGATTCGAC
This sequence comes from Ignavibacteria bacterium, assembly GCA_016873835.1. Taxonomy (GTDB): domain Bacteria; phylum Bacteroidota; class Ignavibacteria; order Ignavibacteriales; family Melioribacteraceae; genus DSXH01. Next base: position 25,604 of record VGVY01000025.1, on the reverse strand, counting down.
GAGTAATTAAGAAATTGAACGAAGAATGTCATGCTGAACGAAGTGAAGCATCTAAAAGGGTAGGGTTATTTCATACAGATTCTTCTCCCGACTCACGTCGGGATCAGAATGACAAATTGGATTTGGGCTTCAAAGTATTCAAACTCTCTTCATCCAATTTCAAAATATGGCGGGGCAATGAAATCACAGAAGAAAACTTAGAAACACAACTCGATGCTTTCACAAATCCAGTAAAAGAAGGGAGCGAAAAAGAAAACATGCTTTACGAGTTGATGCTAAAAGCCGGTTACTTGCTTACAGATAGAGTGGAATGCAAAAACAAACTTTATTATGTTAATGGTAGTGAGTTAATAATTGCTTTGGAAGAAATGAACCAAAAACTAGTTGATACAATTATTTCAGTTAAGCCAAAAAAAGTTATTACACTAGATAGACTTTTTGCGGATAACGACCAACTTAAAACAAACACCGTGTTACAAATGAGAGATGCAGAAATTGATTTTAAGACGATATAGAGGATACTAATATGAAAGGTATACAAGACACCACAAGTTTAACCTATCGTCAATTGATGGGCAATGGAATACGTTATGAAATTCCAAAATTTCAACGCGACTATACTTGGGAATATGAACATTGGGATGATTTATGGAATGATATAAGCTTATTAAGAAATAAAGAAGAATCTGACCATTATATGGGCTATCTTGTTTTGCAAAGTTCAGATAACAAGAAGTTTCAAATTATTGATGGTCAACAACGAATGACGACACTTAGCATTATAGTACTTGTTGTTCTGAAGTGCTTGAAAGATTTAATAGATAACAATATAGATGCAGAAGATAATCGCAAGCGAATTGAAACACTATTAAATAGCTATATCGGTTTCATAGATCCTGTCACTTTAATTTCTAATAATAAGCTCAAACTCAATAGAAACAGTGATGACTTTTACCGGCAATATCTTGTTTTATTAAAAGATTTACCGTTAAGAAATATTAACTCCTCAGAGAAACAGATGAGAGAATGTTTTTTATGGTTCTATGATAGGATAAAAAAAGAATTTACAACCGGAGAGGCATTAGCAGCGTTTATTGATGAATTAGCAGACAAATTGTTTTTTACAAGAATTAGCGTGTCAGATGATTTTAATGCATTTCGAGTTTTTGAAACATTAAACGCAAGAGGCGTACAATTATCGGCAGCAGACTTATTAAAGAATTATTTATTTTCTATTGTTGATGAATCGAAGCCACATAAATCAGAAGTTGATGAGCTGGAGTTGCTGTGGAGTAAAGTCATTGGGAAATTAGGCAATCAAAAATTTGAGGATTATTTAAGATACTTTTGGAACAGCAGAAATAAAACAGTTAGAAAAACTGCATTGTTCAAGACTATCAGAAAAAGCATTTCTAATAAAGCACAAGCTTTTGCTTTGTTAAGGGAATTGAATGACACTGCAGATATTTATATGGCATTTCAAAATCCCGAGGATGAACTCTGGAAACAAAAAACAGATGTTGCTCAAGCATTACATGAATTGAAGCTGTTTCAAATAAAACAAACACTTTCACTTTTTATTTCCGGATTTAATAACCTTTCTGACAGTGAATTTGAAAAACTTATAAAAGCATGTGTTATTGTTTCATTTAGGTATAATGTGATTGGGGGGTTGAATCCGAACGAACAAGAGGAAGTCTATAACACCATTGCATTAAATATTAATAAAACTAAAAAATTTAGTGTTGCAGATTTTAAAAGCATCTATATACCTGATAGTAAGTTTGAAATTGATTTTTCCAATAAGATTTTTAAGAGTACTACTAGAAATAATAAAATACTTAAATACATTTTTAGCAAAATTGAGAAGTATAGATTTAGAAACGAAATACCAACAGATAGCGATTTATACACTATCGAGCATATACTTCCTGAAAGTGCTGATGCTTCATGGGGCGACTTCGATGATGATGCTATTAATCGTTCTGTTTATCGTCTTGGAAATCTTACTCTTCTCGAAAATAAATTGAATAGAGATGCAGATAGATTAAAGTTTACTGATAAGAAAACATTCTATAAGCAGAGCAATTGTAAGTTAACTATTTCGATTCCCGATAATTTTGAAGAATGGAATGAGTCAAATTTATCTGCGAGACAGCGAGGACTTGCCAATGACGCCAAATCTATTTGGCGGATTCAATTTTAAAAAATGAAACTCCATTTCGACAGCAAGCAAGAATTCCAGTTAGAAGCTATAAAAGCTATAACCGATATTTTTGAAGGGCAATCTTTAAACAATGGTGATTTCGAATTTGCATTAACGCAGTCAGGCGTTTTCTTTAACGAGAATGGCTTTGGAAATAAAATTGATTTTTCATCTCTCGAAAATTTAGTTGATAACATTCAAAGAACTCAAAAGCAGAATAGTGTAAAAGTATTATCAAAAAAAGAAATTCTCACCAACGGCTGGGATTTTTCTGTTGAAATGGAAACCGGCACTGGTAAAACATATGTATATCTTCGTACGATTTACGAGCTAAACAAATTATACGGATTTAAAAAATTCGTTATCGTTGTACCTTCGATAGCCATTAGAGAAGGTGTCCTGAAAAACCTATATATAACAGAAGAACATTTCCAGAATATTTATGATAAAGTTCCGGTTACTTACGATGTTTACGATAGTAAGAAAGTATCCAATCTTCGGGGATTCGCCTCTTCCAATACAATACAAATATTAGTTCTAAATATTGATTCATTTGCAAAAGATGAAAACATAATTAACAAACCAAACGATAAGCTCACCGGTAAAAAACCAATTGAGTTTATTCAAAGCTGCCGACCAATTGTGATTGTGGACGAACCACAGAATATGGAGACTGAAACGCGTAAACGTGCAATTGATAATCTTAATCCGCTCTGCACACTGCGCTACTCAGCTACCCATACCAATTTATACAACTTGATGTATTCGCTTAATCCGGTTAAAGCGTATGATTTAGGATTGGTAAAACAGATTGAAGTTGATTCAATAGTGAGCGAAAATGATTTCAATACACCATTTCTCCAATTAGAAAATATTACACGGACTGGCAATTCAATAAAAGCAAAAATTAAAATTGATGTATTATCAAACGGTGGAGTAAAAAGAAAATCGGTTACAACAAGCGGAAAAAAACTTGACTTGTATGAACTTTCAAACAAAAATGAAAAATATGGTGGATTAAAAATCTATGAAATTGATTTTGGGAACGAGCAGATAGAATTAACTAATGGTATTGTCTTGAAAAAGGGTGAAACACAAGGTGGGATGAATGATGAAGTTATGCGTTTTATGATTAGCAAAACTGTTGAAGAACATTTAAAAAAGGAAAAACATTACAAAGACAAAGGAATAAAAGTCCTTTCACTTTTCTTTATTGATAAAGTTAAAAACTATCGCGAGTATGATTCTGACGGTAATCCGGTAAAAGGCAAGATTGCCGGGTGGTTTGAGGAGATTTATCAAAAGGAAATTTCCAAACCGATTTACAATGATTTAATCCCTTATTCCATTGATGAAATTCACAACGGATATTTTTCTCAAGACAATAAGGGCAAAGTAAAAGACACTGGCGGCGAAACACAATTAGATGACGATACTTACAAACTGATAATGCAAGACAAAGAAAAACTGCTTGATGTGAAAGTTCCGCTTCGTTTTATTTTTAGTCATTCAGCTTTGCGTGAGGGTTGGGATAATCCTAATGTATTCCAGATTTGTACATTGAACGAGACAAAATCAGAAGTTAAAAAACGACAAGAAATCGGGAGAGGACTTCGCTTATCAGTGAATCAGGAAGGACAACGAATATTCGATCCAAACATTAATAAACTAACTGTTGTTGCAAATGAGCGCTATGAAGATTTTGCAAAAGAATTGCAGAAAGAAATTCAGGAAGACTGCGGCGTAGACTTTACTGGCAAAACAAAAAATAAAAACGATAAGAAGAAGGTGAATTACAGAAAAGGTTTTGAAGCCGATCCAAAATTTTTACAGATTTGGGAGAAGATAAAGTACCGAACAAAATACAATGTCAATTACCAGACCGAAAAGTTGATTACCCTTGCAGCAAATTCAATTAATAGACAAATGGAGGAAACAAAAAGACCATCAATAAGATCAATAACAAAAAAGGTTTTGATAACTGATGAAGGAGTTGAAGGGCTTTTAGTTAGGGATAGTTCAAATGATTATTTCGGCATTGATTTCGAAATTCCTGATATGCTTTCATATATACAAAGTAAAACAGAATTAACCCGATCTACAATTTTGGAAATATTAAAAAACTCTAAACGGTTAAATGAGTTGCTGATCAATCCACAGATGTTTATGGATAATGTAGTATCAATAATTAGAGAAGAACTTCATCGCTTGATGATTGATGGAATTAAATATGAAAAAATTGGTGACAAGATTTACGAAATGACTTTGTTCGATGATAAGGATTTTGAAATTTATCTAGATGAATTCACTCATATTGTAAAAGATAACTCAAAAACAATTTATGAAAACTACATTCCTCTTGAAAGTGGAGTGGAAAATCAATTTGCAAAAGATTGCGAGAGTAGCGAGCAGATCGAATTTTATTTTAAACTCCCCTTCTGGTTTGAAATTGCAACGCCAATCGGAAAATACAGACCCGATTGGGCTGTAGTTTTTAAAGGAGTAAAGAAAATTTATTTTGTTGCTGAGACTAAGTCAGCGGATCAAGAATTAAGAGAAAGTGAAAAGTTAAAAATCCATTGCGGAGAAAAGCATTTCGAGCAATTCGAGAATGTAAAGTTCAGGGGTCCGATTTCATCTGTACCGGAATTGAGTAGATAGAAGAAATAATTCGAGCAATGTTTAAGTATCAATTTTGTTTTTATCTCATCAGCATATAGCTAGAGCATTTACATTCCTAATAAATCATTGCAATCCTAGTAGTAAAAAAATTAAAAAGAATTTCATAGTTTTGTAGTAAAATTTGTGTGTTCCCTTATCAGAAAAGCAATACAATAAAAACGGTTTTATACCACAACACGGTGGATACAAAAATTTATATTCTTATAAGAAAGCAGAGATAATTTATGACAGTACTGTTTATTTTTGTAATAAGTATTTTGATAAGAGAGACCGTACAATAGATCAAATGGTGCAAGCGGCTCGTTCGGGTAAGCAAAATATTGCAGAAGCTAGTATGGCTTCGGGTACTTCAAAAGAAACTGAAATTAAGCTTACAAATGTTGCCCGTGCAAGTCTCGAAGAGCTTCTTATTGATTACCCTGATTTTTTAAGAATACGAAAATTTAAAGAGTGGGAAAAGAATCACCTTTATGTTAAAAGGCTGCAAGAACTAAATAAAGATCCAAACTGCACCTACGAAACATTCCGCAAAGGAGTTGAGAATAGCAATCCTGAAATTAGCGCTAATGTTATTATTGGCTTAATAAAGGTCGCTTCATATTTACTATCAAAGCAAATACAAAAATTAGAAGAAGATTTTCTAAAAGAAGGTGGTTTAAGAGAAAGAATGACTCAAGCAAGGATTAACCAAAGAAGAAATAGACTATAAAGACAAAAGGGAAAAATAATGTCCTTTAGGATTTAAAGTCCTTGATTTTAGATGATACAACATCTACTTCTCTTTAAACGAAACAGTCATTGGGACTCCTTCAAAGCCAAAGTTTTGCCGGATGTTCTTTTCTAAGAATCGTTTATAGTGGTCTGGAATGTATTTATGTTCATTAGCAAAAAAGAAAAAGATTGGATAATAATCGCCAACTTGAGTTATATATTTAATTTTCACTTCCCTTCCGGTCGGAGTTGCCGGAGGAGGAGTCTGTTCAATTATTGGGAGCAATATATCATTTAATTGGTGGGTAGGAATCCGTTTCTTGCGTTCCTCATAAACTTTTTTCGCAATTTCGATTAATTTAAAAATTCTTTGCTTTGTAATTGCTGAAATAGTAATTATTGGTACAAAATCGATCGAACCCATTTTTTCACTAATTGCATCTTCATATTTCTTTGCCGTATGCATATCCTTTTCAATTAAATCCCATTTATTAATTGCGATAATTAATCCCTTCCTTCTTCTTACAGCTTCTTGAATTATTTTTTGATCCTGATTTTCAATTCCTAATTCAGCATCCAAAAGTAGGATTGCTACATCACTATCCCAAATAGCACGATAGGTTCTAACATTAGCAAAGAATTCAATATTCTCTTTTACTTTAGTTTTTTTACGTAATCCAGCAGTATCAACCAATACAATTTCTTCACCATAATATTTTAGAATTGAATCAATACTGTCCCTTGTTGTACCTGGAATATCTGTCACAATGCTTCTGTCATATCCAAGCAGCGAATTCACGAGAGAAGATTTACCGACATTTGGTTTCCCGATTATTGCTAAATGTAATCTTGAATCTGCAGCAGCTTTTTCATCCGGGAAAGTCAAGTGAGAAAGTAAATCATCTAAAAAATCTCCGAGATTACGACCATTGAGCGCTGAAACATCATAAACGTGTTCAAAACCTAATGAATAAAAATCAAGTTTATTTTGTGAAAGTTGAACCGTATCAACTTTATTGACCAACAAATAAAAAGGTTTAGAAGATTTTCGAATCATTCCAGCCATTTCTTCATCAAAAGGAGTAAGACCGCTTTTACCATCAACAACAAAAAGAATTGCATCTGATTCTTCTAAAGCTACAGTAACTTGTTCCCTAATAGCAGTTTCAAAAAGATCTAATGAGTTAGGAACATAACCGCCGGTATCAATAATTTGAAAATGTTTTCCATTCCATTCAACATCGCCATATATTCTATCACGGGTTACACCGCTTACATCATCCACAATTGATTTGCCGCTTTTTGTCAGACGATTGAATAATGTCGACTTTCCAACGTTTGGTCTTCCAACTATTACTACGACTGGTTCTTTCAATTTAATTCACTATGCTCAAATAATTTTAAAAATAATACTGAAAATTTATTCTAGGGGAATAAATTTTTTTATAACCTAATTCAATTTTCTCAATATCTGATGAAATATTTATTTTTTTGTTAAATGAACTTGCTGTCCAAGCAGCATCAACCGCACTTAGAACATGATTTACAACAACAATAATTACAGCAGTTGAAGCAACATTATAAAAATCATTTGCTTTACCACGTTCTTTGGAGTAATAAATAAAATTATTTGTTAAAGGATCACCATAATTAAAAGGTGTATCTTCGTTGCCAAAATCATCCCATCCAACATTAAACTGAGGATACTTCCCAATCATTTCATAATACTGTTGGTCGCCATAAGGTGCTAAGCGGTGCGAATAATAATTTCCGATTGCATTTTCAAGTCGATTTAATTCAGACCAATTAACTTTGCCGCCAACTAAAAAAATATTGAATGAGTTTGGATCAACATTAGCATTGATACTCTTAGCATTCTTAATTGTCCATCGAGCATAACGAGCAACATCCCAATGAGCATTAGCATAATTTTGAAACGAGATTGTCTGTTCATCTCCTTTTTTATCATAAATCAATCCAAAAGTAATTGCAGCAACTTCAGCAGCAACAAATAGAGCACTTTTCAAATAACTTTCTGAATAAAATTCACCGGCTCCAGGAAGTGCAAATGATAGTAAACCAGCCAATAATGGTGACTTCTTTATAACAGTATTATTGTTTTCATCCTTTATATCAATTTTTGAAGAATGCTCAAATGCAATATTTGAATCAAAGAACAATGTTCCGTTTAATTTTATTTCAATTGATTCTTGGGCATAAATTGAAAGATTTATTACTATTAATAGCACAAAATATTTTTTCATGAAACTCTCTTCAAAATTAAAAATTAAAGTCAAACAAGATACCGCCGTAAAAGCTCCATTCTTTTCCATAGCTTACATTTTGATTTAATATTTTTCTTGTAACTTCATCAAATGAATAAGCTGCATTTATAAAAATACTCGTCGGAAAAATATAAAAGGAATTCATTTTTATTCTAAATTCAAAACCCATTCCTTTTTTAAAATCTCCAATAGCTGGCATTACACCGTTCCAGGCATTGCCAAAATCGCCATAAACAGATAAATAAATTTTATCCACATAAATATGACCAATTTTTGTATCAATATTTTTCAATACCGGAAATCGATATGTTACATTAGCCCAAAATAACTTATTTCCGCTAATTGAATAAAACGGATAACTTTTCATCCCAATTAAACCGCCAAGATAAAAATCAAAAAAGTCTGGTACAGTAGAACCCAAAATTGATCCAGCTCTAAATTGAAAATTGAGTGTATTATCTTTGGCAATTTCGAAATATTCTTTCCAATTGAATTCGATACGGTGAAAATTAAAATCATTATAAACCGGTTTTAATATTCCATCTACAATTTCGTAATTATTCTCATTATTATAACGGTTGAATTCATAATTATATTGAAATTCAAATTTTCGACCAATCGGATTTATATCAGCATCAATTGTAGGCAAAATATTTTCATGAGAATATTTTACTTGAAAGTTCCTACCAATAAAATATGTGTCCTTTGTAACCGGATATAATGTATTACCGCTTTCTGGGATTATAAAACTGCCAAGTGTTGAAGTGTAATTACTATAAATAAACTTAGTCTCAATTTTATTGAACTCATTAAATATTTTATGACGAGCAAATAAATCGAATTCAAAAAGATTATATGTTACTTCGACTGGCACTTTATAATCAATTAACGGAGGAGTAAAAGTTGAGTCAATTCCGAAGTCTATTTCAATTTTATTATTTCTACTTATGCTATAAATTTCAAACCCGATTTCGGGCTTTAATCCATAATTAAAGAGTAAAGGCAATTTATCTCTGTATTCAAAACTTAAATAGACATCTCTTTCCAAACTTTTATTAAAAGCAGCGCTGCCAAAAATTGCATAACGGTTTAAGACATCACTCGATGCAATAATGATCCCCGGCTTTATCTTATCAATTCCAGAACTTGTAATGTTATAATTATCAAACCGTATAAATGGGAAAAAACTAATGCTGCTAAAAAATCCAGAATATTTTTCTGGTTTTATATCAGGTAAATTTAAGTCATCAAAATTTTTGAGTGAGCTAATATTAAATTTTTCAATATCCCCATTTGGTTTATCTGAACCAAGTGGAGGATTTCCAACCCAAATATATTTTTTTGTATTATCAACTTTTATTGATTCGTTTTGTGATAACTGAAATATTTTATAACCATCCGCCATATATCCAGCATATGAAATTTCACCAAAATTATTTACGGTTGGCATAAATGCACCGCCAATTACATTCGTAAGCTGGATAACAGATTTATCTTCCAAATTCATTTTATATAAATTGAAAATCCCACTTTCATCGCTAGCATAATATAAATTTCCATATTTATCCAGAAATGGGTTTCTTTCATCAGCAGCTAAATTAGTAACAAATTGAAAGTTCGCACCGTTTGTATCAACAATCGCAATATCTCTATTATTATGATAAGAATAATCAAAATATATTTGTGAGCCGTCAGCTGAATATTTAGGATTATATAGCTGCTCTCCTTTTTCAAACAAAGTTAATTTTCTAAAATTTTTTCCATCAATATCACATGTGCCTAAATTTACAGTACCATCTTTTTGAAAAATAAATGTTATTTTTTTGCCGTCATTTGAAACAGATGGATTATTTGCACGCCAGCCAATTGAAATCCTTGTTTCTTTATCGTTTGTTAAATCATAAACATACAAGTCATGAATATTAGTCTTCTTCGGATTATCATCACTTAACTTTGAGTATACTATTTTTTCAGAACCCGGAATAAAATTTACAGTAGACCGGACATTGCTCATTATTTTTTTTTCTTTTCTTGTTTCAAGATCTAATAGGTAGATGGAAGAGAGTGTAAAATAGTCATTCATTTTGTTTGAAATAAAGACCACTTTTTTACCGTCATCAGAATAAGACGGATAAAAATTTCCAAATCCTTCTTTTGAAATCAATTCACCAGCGATATGATTTAACTTTACATCAGCAATTCTTTTAGCGTAATCTTGTTTAAGAAAAGTACTCCACTCATAATATAATTCATCACCATTTTTACCTAGAATTTTTTCAACAGCAGCATCAAAGGTAAAATTAGTAAGCTTACCCAATTTTTGATTTATTAACCTAATTTTATCCTCACCATATTTTTGAGAGATATATTTTGTTAAAGCAAAACCTGAGTTGTAAACTGACTCATTGCCAAGACTTGTTTTATTAAATACTCCCATTTGATTCCATGTCAACATTTTATCTTCTAAAGCATAGCACCGTAAAATCATATCGCGGTGTGTGTCCCAATTATCATAATCAAATTCAGTTCGCATATATTGTGCAGTTCCTTCAGCAAACCAAGCTGGAATATTTATGGAAGGGATTGGATATGATGCAATAAAATTTGGGAAGCCGTAAAGAATATCAGGCCTTCGTCTATCTTCATAATTTAAAAATTGAAAATAGATTGCCGGCAGCGTCCGTGTTATTTTCATTCCGGCTTGAATCTGAACAAGATGAGTAAATTCATGCGAGATAACATTACGCAGCCAATTATGAGTACCTCTTAAATCAAAATCGAGTGATGACGCCCATATTTCAATTTTATTATCAAAGAAAAAAGTTGCTCCGTTGGAAAAATCGTCAATATCTTTAATCACAAAGTCAACTACATCTGGTTCATATCTATAAAGAGAAGTTATTGGATCCCATACTTCTTCAGCAATTTTTAACACAACTCTTGCAGTTCTTTCTGCTTCTTCATGATAATGAACTCGAACATTCTTACCACGAATAGTCAGCCAGTTGTAATCTGGAAAATATTCATTAAACTGTGCAAACGATTCCGAGAAGAAAATATAAATCAATACAAAACAGATTAGGCTGGCTTGACTAATTTTATTAAATGAGAATATGAATTTTAATTTTTTCATGAATAAGAACTATTTGATAACAGCAATCTTAATTATTTTACTAGCAGTTTTACCTAAGTCACTTTTAATCTCTAAGTAAGTATAATATACACCACTCGCAACATTTGAGATATCCCAAACAGTTTCATTATCAAAACCGCCGATGGCTCTATTTTTCAATTCAGCAATCATTTTTCCAGATAGATCAAAGATTTTAATAACCACATCAGAATTTTCAGAAACAAAGTATCTAATATTCGTTTGATTTACATAAACTGGGTTTGGCCAACTGTATGCCTTTTCGGCTGGGAAAAATTCTGTTGGTGTAGATGACTGCAAATTTGATTTAACAAATGATAAGTTATGCGAATCACCAAATAAATTCACCCAATTGTTTGCACCTTGCATGTTTGCTAATTTCCAAATTGAAAGTTGGTTATCATCGTTAAACACAACTAAATAAGGTTTGTAGCTTGGGAGTGGACCCATTGTTGGAAGTTCTTCAGAAACAATTATAGGATTTGAACTGATTCTATTACCGCTTGATAGTGTAAGTATATTATTTAATGTACCTTTCTTTGGGTCAATGAAATATATTTTACCCATATCATCAAAACAGATAATATCTGTTGAATTATCTTTATTATAGTCTAATATTAATATTGATTGGTTGAATTTAATTTCATTTGGCAAACGAATTGGGAAATTTTCAGCAATAGCACCATTAAAATTATAAGCAACAATTTCTTCTCCATTCGAAACTACTATATAATATTTCCCGTCATTATAAATATCACCAACTGCAAAAGAATTAATGGTTATTGATGAATTGACTAAAAAAGTATTTAAAATAATTCCATTACTTACAACAGAAAAATAATTTTCACTTAACAATACAACCGAATAATTTTTGCCGTCATTCCCCTTAACCAAAACAGATTTTTTTGCAGAGCCATAGTCAAACCATGTAACTTTTTTTGAATTACTTGACGGAATAAATTCAATTAATTCTTTTTGGTCAAGTATAGTTATATAATCGTTACCAATTGCAAAATTCTTAATTGGTAAATATTCTGACTCATAAATGACATTACTATTAAGATTAAGTTGAGTTGTATTTAGCAAATCTTCAAAAGGAATTCTTATCGCTTTACCATAGGCTATATTTGCGCCAATAAGGATATTCGGCTTACTATTAATATTTGGATCAAAAGATAATGCAGTAATCTGAGCTGCTGTGGTTAATACCACTTTAAATTTATCCTCAGTTGTATTTTTTGAATAAATGTTAATAACAGTTCCATATGCACCAATAACATATTCAGTTGAATTATAATCAAACACTATAGGTTGTATTTGAGAAAAGTTAGGGATTGATTTTATCAGTTTGCCAGATAAGTCAATCTTATGAAGAATTGAATTTTCTACAACATAAATAAAAGGTGTGGTTGAATAATTTCTTGCAGAAATCATTCTATTAATATTACTAAAATCAAATTTAGTTCTCGAAATTAATTCTAACGACCCATCTCCGAATTTTAAATCAAAATTCATCTTGTTCGATTTTTCTGAAAAGTTTTCAAATGTAATTAAATTTCTTGAATCATCATTTGAATTTGAGTTTGGTTTTGTATCATAAGAAAATCGATTCTTGTAAAGTTTTGATATATTTCCTTTGAACCAAAAATCTTCAAATCCACCTTCGCCGATTGCAGTGCCTAATATTGAATTAAATATTTCTCCAATGTCTTGAATCCCGTCAGCCTCTTCAACATCAACTCCTTTTTTGAACAAGTCGGAATTAATAGTATTAGAACTGATTTTTTGATTAATTATTTTTTCATCTATATGCCAAATAACAATTCCATTACCGGGAATTGCCGCATCATATTCATCTACATCAATTACAACTCCGCCATCAATTGAGCTATAATCAATATAAAAATATCCGCTTGTATCAGGTTCTACAATTTTTGTAAAAGTTTTTCCGGCTCTCTTGTAAGTAATTTTAACTTTATCTTTCCTCGCATCTTGAGAACGGTTCTCAATTAAAAAATACTCGCTTGAGTTAATTGGTATTTTAATTAAAGTAGTATCAGTAATTGTTGATGAAACTCTACTGCTCAGATTGACTCTTTTATTACCAACTGAAATTGTTGTAGGAACTTCCCATCCCAAATACATTTTTTCCCAGGGAGAAGGTTCAGGAGGGAACATACCAAAATTTGCTATTATTGCTTGACCATCCATCAAACCAAACCGACCTATTGCACTTGTTCCAGTTTCGGTATTGTATAAATCGGGCAAGCCAAGATGACTTGCTATGTTCGATACCAGTGCTCCATTGATCGTAATTTCTAATAATCTTATTGAATCATCAATTGCAGTAAGTTCTCTCGATTCCGTTTCAGGAAGTATTATTGAATTCTTTATCAATGAAGAATTCTTGTTTGCTGGAAATCCATTGAACTGATTTCCAAAAATTTCCTTAAGCGATTTGGTACTTAAATAAAGTGAGGGCATGTTCCGGTCAATAGAAAATGTTCCAATATCAAGTCCGCTGCTTACACCGGCATGAAAAATTATGAACAGATCGTAATCAGAAAACTTAATTGTTGAATTTAATTGATCCGTTAGCTGCCAAACTTCCTTTGCAAAATTTCCAAGCCGTGCTAAATCTTTTGACTTGTAATCCGGCACATAATCTCGAATATATTTTGAAACTGTAATAATATTTGGTATGATATTATATGAAATGTTTACTTTTCCGTTAGCCACCTTTTTGAAATAGTTTTTCGCAAATTCTAAATGGTCAGAAAAATAATTTGCATCGTGAGGAAGCGGATCTAATATTGTATCTCCATAAGCTTGAGTGTAATGAGAACCAAACTTTCCCGTTCCGATTGTTCCATCATATTTATCTGGTTGGAATTCAACCATCACTGCAAGTATTTTTAATGTATCAGCAGTATTTCTAAGTTGAAGTTCATCTTGAACTACATTAAAATGCTTAACAAAAGATTGGGCAGATAAACTGCCCAATCCAATAAAAAGAATTAATACAATGAGTCGTTTCATTGAGGCTATATTCCGCGAGGGAATCCTTTATGAGTCTGCATTTGTCCGCCCCAACCTATCATTAATGTAAAACGCAATGTATTTGATAATGGATGGTTCTCGCCATTCTTGAATAAGTCAGTTGTAATATAGCTGAAATCAAATCCATATAAATCATAACGAATACCAGCACCGAGTGTCACAAATTTTCTGTTCCCATAATTTGGATCTTCATAGAAAAATCCGGTTCTTAATGCGAACATAAAATCACCAGGCTGACCATACCAGTATTCCAAACCCATGGAAACAACAATGTCTTTCAATTCTTCGCTTAGAGGTTGATCTGCCCAAGCAGTAAAAATTGCCTTATAAAATTCATCTCGTTTCTTTGTACTATCTGGTCTGCTTACTAATAGTTTACTAAGATCTAATGTATATGTTAATGAATTAAAATCATCTTCTAAAAATCTTGCAGCAAAACCAAAACGGAAATTCGTTGGAATGGGATCAGCTTGAGCTTGATCTATGTAATATATTTTCGGGCCAATATTACTAAGGTTCATTCCGAGACTAAATTTATTTCCAATATTACCAATTAAAGGTAAATCTAAATCTACTGGTCTCCACATTGCACCAATATCAAAACTGACAGATGTTGCAACTCCTTTTCCTTGCTCTTGCTCAGTTGGTTTATCTGCAAGACGGCTATGAATCAATCTAAAATTTAATCCTAAACCCCAAGATGAACTTAATTTAGTTGCATAACCAAGAGTTAATGCAGCATCAAAAGATCTAAAAGTACCAACCGGATCTGGCGAATTAGAAAGTGTACGAACAAATTCTCCAAAATTCATATAAGTTACGCTTGCAGTAACACTACCACTTAAGTCTTCTATATATTGACGATAAGTTGCATAGTCATAAAAAAGATCAAGGTTGAATTGCGGAAGCCAATTGCTGTGAGTAAAACTAACTTCAGAACCAGTTAAAAAAGCAATACCAGCTGGATTCCAAAAAATTGCTGCTGAATTATCAGCTAAACCAACACCAGATTCGCCAATACCACCAGCTCTGGAATCAGGTGCAAGCAATAGAAATGGAACTGCAGCCTCGCCTTGCGCGTTTGTTTTAATTGCAGTACTTATGATTATCGAACAAACCATCAAGAACATAAATACTTTTTTCATTTTATAATACCTCCAAAAAGAATTTTCTCATTTGATTAAAAAAATTATTTAATGATTGCTAATTTACCTAGAACATTATCCTTGAACAAACCATCACTCGATTCAACAGATAATTTGTAAAGATAAGTTCCATTTCCAATTTCATTTCCATCGCTGTCTCGCCCATCCCAATCGATTCGAACAAATTTATTTAATAAATCATTCTGTTCAATTTCTTTGATCAATCTGCCGGTAATTGTATAAACTTTAATTTTGACGTTTATCGAACTGACAAGATTGTGCTGAAAAGTAAAAGTTGTAAATGAAGAAAATGGATTAGGGAAATTATATACATCCCTAACTGTAATTCCGCTTTCCGGGGATACAACTGAAAAATAAGCTTCTTGTGAAGAAAAATTATTGAATACATCCCATGCTTTCACTTTTAATTTATAATCACCCAGTTTCATCGAAGAAAATTTGAATTTAATTACACCTGACTTCCCACCAGAATTTAAATCACCAACAAAATAATTTGTGAAGTCAATTGAATTATTTTCATCATCATTGAGTATCCCTTCAAGCTTATGACCAATTCCGGTTCCAGTTGTGTTTAATCCAGTTTGATCATTAAGTTTTGCTATCAATGTAAAATCGGGATTGACTAAATATGCACTTTCAGAAGTTTCAGTATCAAAAAAGATTTCTATTTCAGGACCTTTGCCGTCATTTATTGCATTCGGATTAGTTCCTCCAACAATTACGTTGCTAGTAAAACCAACTCCATCTTGTTGTTGATTAAAAATGTATGTAGCTATCTTACCATTTTTGTTTTCATACGAAATATCCTTTGGCACTACAAACTCTGTTTCATATTTCCCATTAGTTACTACAGTTCTACCTCGATAAATTAATCCGCCTTGCATTGTTGCAGTGTAATACATTTCTTTTAACTCAAGTTGACGTTCAGAATCATAAACGCTAACAATTGCTTCACCACTGAAATTAGAATTGCTTCCATTCAAATTCTTGACTTGTCCTTTTATATTTACTGTTCCGAGTGCATTAATCTGAACTGCAGTACTTAATGATTTATGATTTACTGAATCAATAACTGTTGGAAGGACCGGTTGTGCGAGGCGTAAAGTTGGATCGCAGAATAAATGAAATTTTTCGTCGTTATCTTGAGTTCTGAACTGCTTTGTTAAAAAGTAAGCTTTACCAATTCTAATTGGTAAATTATCTGGTTCTTTTTTGCTCAAAAGATTAGTGTAAAATGAATCATTTATTGCCGCATTTTGATATGAGAAAACTACTCTAGTTGCAGTGAATGTACCAATTGAACCGGCATTTCTCATAGCAATCATTATCTCGGTAGAACTCTGTTCAGTTGGATCATCAAATTTCCCAAAATCACATGTTGCGGCAGTTAAGAAAAAATAATTTGGATTTTTCAATTGCGGAATGGTGGTAGCTTTTTCAAAAACATTTTCATGAGCCCATACAGTTGGATTGCCATGCCCAATATAATTTAACAAAAGAGTTCCATTATTAATTGCATCAACAATCGCTCTGTTAACATCAGGTTTCCTTCTTCCCAATCCGGAAATAGCAGTTGGGTATGCAGCTAAATACAATTTTTGCTGATCAAAGAATTTTGAAATTATATAATGAGAAAGATTTTCAGATTGATAAGTATGAATGCTGCCATCATCGGTTCCAGCTTTTGCCGGACCATCATCAGCTACAAGCGTAACTTTAGTTCTCCATAATCCTTTTTCAAGATTATTTTCATATGCAATAATTTTATCAATTAGAATATCAGCTTCAGCTTGCGTTTGGAAAGTTAATCTGCCAATCGCTAAATCAACTTTTATATCGTTGCCTGATACTCTTGCATAATAATCATCAGTATTGTAAGAATAAATTTCATCAAGTGATTCAACCGTTTGCCAAGGTGGTACAAAATTTTTATCAGAAGTCTCTTTAATTGTATTTAAGTAATCAAAATCACCATCGCCAAATAACAAAACATACAATGGTTTTTTCTGCCAATTGTCATATGCATATTTCAAAAAATCTCTTATAGCAGTCGGATCGAGCATGCTGCCGGAAAATTCATTCAAAATTTCATCTACGTAAAAAATGGATGTATTCAAATTATTTGGCGATTGATTTGAACGGTAGTTAGCATATCGTTCTGCTTGCGTCTTAAAATCTTTATGGGTGATTACAATTACATCAGAACCAGAGATATTACTTTTTACATTTGATATAGGGACTGAGACACCATTAGTTGGAATTTTAAATGCGGAAGTAGTTAAAGCTAAATATTTTTTAACATTCCCGGCACTTTCATTCATTTGAAAAGTAATCTGTCCGCCGCTAATAACTGGATCCGTTATTAATTTAACATTGGCATAATCACTAACATCATATGCTTGAATATTACTACTCGAAAAACTCGCAACAACATACTTAATAGCTGAAGTAGTGTCTTTAGAAAACAGAATTAAATTATCACTAACAGCTTGAAGTTTTTGCTGATATTCAATCTCAAAATAATCTATCATTACTTTTGCATTTGTAGCTCCAGTAATAATTGAAAATTTTAAATTACTTCTCTCATCGGGTAAAGTTCCAGCATAAGAACCAAATCCAGTATTTTCAATACCATAAGTATAATCAACCAATCCAAATAATGTTGTAGAGTAAATTTCATTGTTATTTTCATCAACTCGAAACTGTGTGCTTGAAGTTGAAGCGTTTGCAACTCTGAATTTATAATTTATTTTTGATGATGGGCTAATTCCATTCAAAGTAGTAAGGTAAGTTCTGGTTTTTGTTGTTAAATTTAGTTCATCACCAAAATAATCTCTTCCAGTTTTCCCAATATTAATGCTATCCTTGTCATTACTTTTATAGGATAGAGTAAAGGGCTGCTGATAAGATGATGTAAAATTTGAAGATTGAATGGAGCTCATTCTTTTTCCATTCGCTCCGCCAAATGTAAGCCAATAGAAATTCTTTTTAGTGTATGGATGTTTTATTCTAATAACTTTTCTTTGTGGCGATGAGTATTCCCAAAATTCAACTCCTCTGCCATAAAATAAAATATAATCACCGCTGTCAAATCTGCCGTCTTGTTCTCCAAAAACAGTGATAGCTACTTCCTGAAAAATTTTATTGCTGGCTTGAATATAATTTTCAGGTAATGCATATCCTCCGTTTCCAAAAATTTTAATTGTTTTTGGATCAATCGTATTTACATCAATACCAAGATTTTGCAAGAAGGCTCGATCGATTCGATAAACTCCTTCAGTGGAAGTTTCAAACTTATACCATGGACCAGCATTCATTATCGATAGAGACTTTTCCATTTTTGGAAAAGATTTTACACCCCAGTTTTTTGCGACTTCCCAATTAAGAACAGAATTTTGAATTAATTCGTCTTCAATTATTTCAGATGCAGAAACTGCTTGAGAATAATTAATACTGAAAAGAATTTTATTATAAATTTTAATGGTGTTATTTTTTTTATCAAATTGAATAGGATATATTTTTATTGTCTGAACTGGAAGGGCTCTTACAAGTCCAAAATCTCCAAAGGTAACTAAATCTTCATCGAAAGCATTCTCAGCATTATTTGGTGATAAATAGTAGTAGGAAGCTGAAATTGAATCTTTTCGAATTTCTGGATTAAACTGATACTTCCCTTGTATTGTTGAAAAATCGGCTGCTAAAATCTGAATAGTATTGCCAAACTCCGATGGTACTCCAATATTCAGTTGTTTGACTAATTTTTGAGTTTCACCTTTTTGAAGAAAATTTTCTATATAAGTTCCAGGTATGGAAAATGAATAATATTTTTCACCATTTATGAAACGAAATGCTGTATCCTTATAAGTTGGCCGATACTCAAATACTATGGATGATTTATTAGAAGTTAAAACTCGCAAATCTTGGGAATAGTTCGCAAGATTTAAAATAAAAAGGAGAAATATTATAGAGAATTTTACTTTCATAATTGCTTTCAATATTAATTAACTTCTTTTTGTAAATGTAACAATAAACTTGAAAACAGAATTAGTATAAAAATTCTCTATATTACTTCCCCAAATTGATGTGCAAAATTTATGTAAGTATAGTATAAAATGTCAAGTCAAATAAAAAGACTAAAGTAATTTCAGTTTTATGGATTACAGACCCAGCATTTCTTTATTCAGTTTCATTGCATCTACGCAAAATTGAATATGCTCTTCCAAAATTGCACCAAGTTCTTCAGCCCCTTTTTTAATATCGTCTCTACTAACAGCACGTGCAAATGCCTTATCTTTCATTTTTTTAATAACTGATTTTACCTCTACCTCAGCAATTGATTTGCTTGGTCTTACATATACAACAGCAGTAATAAAACCAGCAAGTTCATCGCATGCGAACAAGACTTTCTGCAGTAATGATTCTCGTTTAATCCCAGTATAATCTGCATGAGATAAAATAGTGTTTGTAAAATCCTCATCAAATCCTTTTGATAGTAAAATTTCTTTCCCTTTGAATGGATGTTCCTCTGCAGTTGGATACATTTCATAATCAAAATCATGCAGCAGAGCAACACAGCTCCAGTACTCTGTGTCTTCATTGTATTTTTGAGCGTATGCTTTTACGCAAGTTTCAACAGCATATGCATGTTTTAATAGATTTTCGCTTTTTGTATACTCTTGTAATATTGATAAGCAAAAATCTCTGTTTCTCATTATGCCCGCATTCATTCTATTCTCCATTAATTTCTTAGTTGTGTTTTTGTGATGGACAATATTTACCAATTATACACATTTCACATTTTGGTCTTCTCGCAATACAAGTTTCCCTACCATGATTCATGAGAAGATGACCACTAACAATCCAATAATCCATAGGTATTAGTTCTTTTAATTTAAATTCTATTTTTGCCGTATCATCTGACTCAATGAATCCGAGTAAATTAGATAACCTTTTAACATGTGTATCAACTGCGATTGATGGAATTCCGAATGCATTACCAACTATTACAGATGCCGTTTTTCTTCCAACGCCCGGCAAATCAGTTAGTGCCTCAAAATCATTCGGTACTTTTCCATGATATTTTTCTATAAGAATTTTACAGCTCTCCTTAATTCTTTTTGCCTTTTGTTTGTAATAACCAGTTGAAAATATTTCTTTCTCCAATTGCTTATTAGAAATCTTCAAATAGTCATCAGGCTTTTTGTACTTCTTAAATAACTTCGAAGTAACAATATTAACTCTGGCATCTGTGCATTGCGCCGAAAGAATTGTGGAAATTAATAATTCAAATGGATCATTATATTCTAATGCCGGCTCAGCATCAGGATATTTTTCCCAAAGAATATCAAAAATTTTTTTAGCTCTATTTTTTTCTTTTAAAAATGTCACATCGATTATTTTAGATCATATATAAAAAAGGGAAATAATAATTTCCCAAAACAGTGATTAGTTAATTATATCAAATCATTTGTTAAGTAGCGCATACGGGATTCGAACCCGTGATCTCCGCCTTGAGAGGGCGGCGTCCTAAGCCACTAGACGAATGCGCCATTAAATACGTAACAAAAATAAATCTTGTTCCATCTATTAACAATTAATTTTTGAGAATTGTGAATTCTACTCTTCTGTTTTGTTCCCTTCCAGCATCAGTAGCATTTGGTGCAATTGGTTTATTTTTTCCGTAACCTTTTGGTATTATCCGATTAGAAGTAATTCTCATTTTAACTAAATACTCTTTACAAGATTCCGCTCTTTTTTGTGAAAGCTCTAAATTATATTTATCAGATCCAATATTGTCGGTATGCCCGGATAATTCAATTTCCACTTTTGGATTTTCTTTTAGGAATTGGACTACTTTATTCAATTCTTCAAATGACTCAGGTAATAAACTCCACTTATTAAACTCGAAGTAAACATTATTCAATTGAAAAGTTCTTCCAACTTTAATTTGTTCTTTTTTAATTTCTAGTTTTTCTGCCGATGCAATCCAAAATCCGCCAATTCCATTCAAGCGTGTATCACCCCAAGTAGCAATCTTTACAACAAATCCATCGCGAGAAACTCCCTTTGCTTCAATGCTGTAACGAATTTGTGTGGTTTTTTCAGCATCGATAACTGTTGGAGTTACAACAACATACGGTTTAGTTTCAAACGGCTTTGGGAAGTTAACTTCTCTTTCAACAATTCTCATTCCTTGATTCTTATCTAACGTGTAATTCGGAGTTGACTTATCAAAGAAAAAATCGCCACTTTGAACTTGCTGCGCATTTAGTAATAAACACATTACAAAGACATGGATAAAAATTATTTTTTTCATTTACGCCTCAAATTGTTATCATCATCTGATTGGTAAGTTATAAAATTCGAAGAAAAAATAAAACAGAAGATATTTTAAAAAATGATTTAATTTTTTGAAACTATGAAACCTTATATAAATTTCATATAACTGTGTTTAATTGAAAAAATAGTCTTATTTCTTGTAAGAATTGATTGACAAAACACTTCCTACAAGAATTGTAACTGCAACACCGATTATTGTATACCACGTCCATGCAACTAACTTTAAAGAAATTACAACAAGCATAATTATAATCCCACAAGAGAAAGCAATGAGAGCCTCTTTTTGTTTTACTTTTTTATTAAAAAAGCCTAATAGAAATGTTCCTAATAAACCGCCATAAGTGAATGATGCAATGCTCAATGCAAGTTCGACTACAGTTTGGGAGGAATTCATAAAAAATAGTGCTGATGATATAAGCAGCAAAGTCCAAACAGCAGTAAAGATTTTTCCAATCATTAATTTCTGCGAATCACTTTTTAATCCACCAAAAATTGGATTATAAAGATCAATCATACTTGAAGAAGCAAGTGAACTTATAGAACCAGCCAAGGTTGAAAGCGCTGCAGCTAATAATCCAGCAATTATTAAACCTATAACTCCAGATGGCAAGGCTTCTATAATAAACTTTGGGAAAATAACATCTGGTCGAATATCAAGACTTCCATAATAACCAAACAGTAATATTCCGACAAAGAGGAAAATTGCAAATTGAAAGATGATTATAATCCCGCTAGTAATTATTGCCTTTTGACTCTGCTTCAAACTACTTACGGCCAACAGTCTTTGTACAATTAACTGATCAGTCCCATGAGAAGCCATTGAAAGAAATGCGCCCCCTAGAATTCCACCAAGCAAAGTATAAGGCTGTTTAAAAAAATCGAATATTCCCTTTTCAAATCCAAAATTTATAATTGAAAATTTCCCAGAATCAATTGAAATACTTAGATAATTCCAAAGACCAACTGGGATTAAATTCGAAAGAAAAAATATTGCAACAACTGCTCCGCTTATATATGTAAACATTTGAATGACATCAACCCATATAACGGCTTTTAGTCCGCCAGTAAATGTGTAAATGAATGCAATAATTGCAATAAGAATAATAGCTTCTATGTATGATACATTCAAAATCAATTTTAGCGGTATTGCAGTAGCAAATAATCTTACGCCATCTGCAGCAACACGAGTAAAAAGAAAAACTATTGATGCAAAAGTTCTGGTTTTATTACCAAATCTCGATTCTAAGAATGTATATGCGGTTGTAATTTCCCCTTTAAAAAATCTTGGCAGAAAAATAAACGCAATGAGAATTCTTCCAAATAAATAGCCAAATGTCAATTGCAAAAAATTCATATTTGTCAGGTATGCTAAGCCAGGGATAGAAATGAATGTAAGAGTACTTGTCTCTGCAGCAACAATTGAAAAACATACCGCCCACCATGGAATCTCTTTAGAGCCCATGAAATAGTCTTTAATTGTTCTTTGTCTGCCAGCGGTTCTAATTCCAATGAAGGCAATACAAATTAGATAAAAAATAATTATCGCATAGTCTATGAAGCTAACATTCATATGTTATATCATTTTTGTTCAATCTTTTTTTGAATTACAATTGCATTAGCTATTGGTCTTTCAATTAAATTTCCGCTTGGGTAATTAAAAACACCAATCCCATTTATCCACATCGTAGTTGAACCGCCTCCATCTAAATTGACCGCATCAACTACATCAAGCATTAATAAGAATTCTTGTACTTCATATAAATTCATTCCTGAAGCTTCATTAGTTCTTCCATCAACTGTAATTAATAGTATTGATTTTTTGGTTGTTGCAATAATAGTTCTTGGATGCCGCGCAGAAACAAATGTCATCTTTGGCAGAGTAGCCTTTTTTGATTTGTTTATTAACAGTGGTCCAGTAATCAAAACTGCTTTTTCAAAAATTGATTTTTCATAGAGTTCACCATTCTTAGCTATTTCAATTATAAGTTCATGAGTCTTAGTTATTACAATTGCACCATTCATTAGACTATCAGGTTTACTCCATTTCAATTTTTGGGGTTTAGTTCTTGAAATGATAGAGTCATTTAATTCAAAATAAGTTACACTTCCGCCGCTATCTATATTGAAAAAACCGCCGTTAATTGCTGCGAGTGCATTACACCTTTGAGCAAGTGAGCTGGTCCGGACTAATGTTTTACCAGAATTTAAAATATCTAGCTGATATTTTTCTTTGTAACCAATAGGAATAGAAATAATACTAATAATCTGATTGCTGATGAAAAGTGAATCAGTTTTTAACTGAAAATATGAAATAGAATCTTTGGAATTTATAAAATCAGGAAAAATGAAATTTTTTGATTGGCAGAGAACTGTGAAAGTTGGAATAAGTAAAGAAAAATAAATAGTAATTAAAAATTTTTTCATTTATAACTGGAATTATTCATTAGTAATCTAATAATATTCATTGAGAAAAAAATGAGATCTGAGTTTGAAAGAAATTTATTTGTAGATATTATAAGAGTAAAATTATAGAAGCAGCTGCCCCGTTAGGGGTCGAACCTAAACTCTTCTGATCCAGAGTCAGACGTGTTGCCAATTACACCACGGGGCAAAATTCCTAACGAAAAATTATAAACGATTACAAAGGAAACCAAATAAAAATTAAAGCCACCAAAAATGGTGGCTTTAAAATATTTTTAATCAAATCATTTTAAAGTACTTAATCATTTAACTCGAATGGTATATCATTAACATCCCAGATTCGATTATCCGTTGCATCAATTACTTTAACTCTTCCAAGAGTTGTGTAAAGTGCGCCGAAATTCCATACGAACTTGCCGGTTGATTGAATATTATCCGCTAATTGAACCCAGGTTACACCGTTATCCAAGCTATAATAAATATCAACGAGTCCAACTGCAAATGAAGTCCATTTAACTTCCATAACAGTTGTTGTAGCTCTGCTGAATTTCTCACCAGTATTTGGATGAGTTATTCTAATCTTTTTGCTTCCATGAATTGAAAATGCGCTATCGGATACATCTGATGGGCTTCCATATGGATTCTTAATTCTTACTAGACAGTTGTCGCTACTGTCTGGTCTTGGACTTCCACTGTGTCCAGGCGCCCAAATAAAGCTTCCATCATTTTCAGTGCTATCAGCACCAGGAACAACATACCAAGAACCACCACCATTAGTAGTCCATTCTATTTTTACTTTGTTTAGATTGGTTGCAGTCCATCTAATTTCATATGGATGATAATTCTGAATATCAGTAACCGGTGCATTTAATTGACTTACAAGCCATTGTTCGGTACCATTCGGAGTAATAACTCGTATCGAAGATGCCGGCTTAACTTTAAATATTCCACTCACCAATGAAGCAGAGCCATCAGTTGCAGTTACCCTTACAACATAATTGTTCGAAACTGTTGTGAAACTGGTTTTATAACTGTTATTATTTTGAACGCTATCGACAAGTACAATCCATTTAGCTGGGTCAGTTACATCAACATAGTTATAATCAATTTTCACTTTAGTAATTCCAGTCGATTCCCAAATGATTGTTACCGGGTCTCCCGCAATTATCTCTGCACCATTAGTTGGGAAAATAAATCTTTTGATTTCAGGTGTAAGAGAAATTGTAAATGAAGCGTCGCTTTCATCAGATAAAGTTGTTCCAATACCAAATATTTTTATTTTACACTGTGTTGAATTAATTCCTTCAGAAATAGTCCATGCATATGATCCGGAGTTAGCAAGATTAGTTACAATATTATTCCAAGTTAATCCATTATCAGTTGTAAATTGTAGATTAACTTGAGAAATTCCTTTAGAAGTCCAGGTGATATTTTGAGTTTGTTTTTCTCTCCACTTTTCTCCGCCGTTTGGTGTAAGAAGTCTAATAGACTGAACAACTTGATTTGTGATTTCAAAATTCGTGTCAGAAATATCAGATGGATTTCCATCATCAGAGTCGCTTATTTTGATTCGGCATTGAAGT
>VGVY01000024.1 GCA_016873835.1 Ignavibacteria bacterium | reverse complement strand
AGAAAAAACCTTCAAAGAAATTTGCTTTGAAGGTTTTATTAAAAAAAATGATGTTATTTAGCGTATTGAATTTTTCTCACTTCCCTGATTACCATTACTTTTATTTGTCCTGGATATTCCATTTCCTCTTGTATCTTTTGTGCTATTTCATAAGATAATCGATCAGCAACAGTATCATCAATTTTATCAGGTTCAACAACAACTCTTACTTCTCTTCCAGCTTGAATTGCATAAGTTTTTGCAACACCTTCAAATGATTTAGCTAATGCTTCTAAGTTTTCAAGTCTTTTTACATAACTTTCAAGAGGCTCTCTTCTTGCACCGGGTCTTGCACCGCTTATTGCATCCGCAGCTTGAACTAAAGCTGCAATAGGATGTTCCATTTCAATATCTTCGTGGTGACTACCAACTGCATTAACAACAATTGGATGTTCATTATATTTCTTTGTTAATTCATACCCTAATAATGCATGTGGTCCTTCAACATCTTTATCAATTGTCTTTCCG
This sequence comes from Ignavibacteria bacterium, assembly GCA_016873835.1. Classification (GTDB taxonomy): domain Bacteria; phylum Bacteroidota; class Ignavibacteria; order Ignavibacteriales; family Melioribacteraceae; genus DSXH01. The sequence goes on along the minus strand of VGVY01000024.1, from coordinate 27,373 downwards.
ATATCATGCATTAAACCAGCCTTCTTTGCTAAAGTAGTGTCAAATCCTAACTCGGCTGCCATTATTCCAGTCAGATAAGCAACTTCAATACTGTGCTGTAGTAAATTTTGGCCATAACTCGAACGATATTTCATTTTACCAATGTGTTTCACTAATTCAATATTAACACCATGCAATCCAAGTTGAATTAATGTATTCTCACCCTCTTTTTGAATTTCCTCATCAAGTTCTTCTTGAACTTTAGTAACAATTTCTTCAATTCGCGCTGGATGAATTCTGCCATCTGCTATTAATCGTTCCAATGATATTCTGGCAACTTCCCTTCTGAACTGATCAAATGCAGAAAGGATAACTGCTTCTGGAGTATCATCCACAATTACATCAACTCCAGTAGCTGCTTCAAAGGCTCGGATGTTTCGTCCTTCGCGTCCAATAATTCGTCCTTTCATTTCATCATTTTGAATTTGGACAACTGACACAGTGGATTCAACTGAATGATCTACTGCCGTTCTTTGAATTGCTTGAATGATTACACGTTGAGCTTCTTTTTTTGCATCATTTTTAGCTTGATCACGAATTTCCTTTATTGATTGAGATGCATCAGACTTAGCTTTGGATATCATGTTTTCCATCAACATTTTCTTTGCTTCTTCAGATGTTAACCCGGCAATTTTCTCCAATCGTACATTTTGCTCCGCTATTAATTTATCAAGCTCAAATATTTTTCGTTCAACTTCTTCTTTTTGCTGAGCAATTAACTTTTCCGCTTCTTTATTTGTCTTTTCTTTTTGTGTTACTAAATCGTATTTCTTTTCGAGATTTTCTTCTCGTGATTCAAGTTGCTTTTCATGATTTTGAAGTTTCTGTTTCTTTGTATTGACATCGTTATCAAACTCTTGCTTTTTCTTCAACCATTCATCTTTAACCTCTAATAATTTTTCACGTTTAATATGTTTCGATTCTTTTTCAGCATCGTCGATAATTTTTTCAGCTTTTTCTTTAGCATTTACAAGACTATTCTTACCAATCTTAGAGTTGATAAACCATCCAAGGTAGAAAGCAAAAAATGCCACTACAAGCACAATTAAAATCACCATTAACAAATCCAACTGCATAATTACCTCCGTTATACGAAAATATATTTAAGCCGCAACTGCCGACCCAATAGGAAAAAGAACTCTTTCCTATCATATGCGGGATACTGCCCGACGCTTTTTACTTCCACTAGTCTACTAATGTAGAACCCAAAATTGGGCGAGGCCTGTAATACACGCCGTAAGTCAATAACCCTTAGGTTTTTATTGTTAGTTCTTTTTAAATAAGCCGGCAGTGCGGAAAATTAAGAAGGAGTAGACATGAATATTGATTCGTTCAAAAGAAGCTTTATTTTTTTTACTTTGTCAGTTGCTTGTATGCTAAATTCTCTGAATCTATTCTTTTCTACAAAAAGATCATAAGCTATATTCAATGCAGCTATTATGGCTATTGTATCTTTCGGTTGATCTGGTAATTCTTCGCGAGTTTCTTCCATCATTTTATTTACGTAATCAGCTAATTCAGCAGCTATTTCTTGGTTTTCTACAAGCAGAGAATATTCTTTATCAAATATTTTTACTTTGAGCTTCTTTTTATCTGTCATTATTGTCTATTCCAAATTTCCACAATATTTAAGAACGTAAATGATAGTCTATTTTGGCTATCAGTTCACTAATCTTACTCCTTAATGCTTCTCTGTCCTCCAGTTTTAATGATTCTGCATTAATAAAACTATCTTCATTCAGTAATGCTTTACTTAACTTTGATTCAATTTCTGCAATTTTTCTTTTTAGTGCGTCGTTCTCTTTTTCAAGAGTATTAATTCTTTGATTTAATCCTTCATTTGCTTCTAAAACTTCTGTCCCTTTTTGAATAAAATAATAAATCTGTTTTTCGAGAGAATTTAGTTCATCTAAAAACAAATCATATTTTGATAATTCGGGCAACTATATGCCTCTTAATTGTGCTTTAAAAGTTTTTTCAACTTCTTTTATTGCATTTCTAAAATCTTTATCTACTTCATCTTCCTTTAGAGTTCTTGTTTCGTCAAAATACTCTAATTGAAAAGCTAAAGATTTTTTATCTTTACCTAAACTGTCGCTTTGAAAGATATCAAATAACTTTATCTGATGCAACAAGTTAGAGCTTGCTGTCTTAATAACTTCTATAACTTTATCCGATTCAACTTCGGTATCAAGCACAAATGCTAAATCTCTAACCATTTTGGGAAATTTTAATAAATCCTTGAATTTTCGGTCCGGTTGCTCAATTTTTTTCAATTCATCAATATTGATTTCGCATGCAAAAATTTCTTGACTAACATCAAAAAGATTTGCGACGCTCATTTTCACCTTTCCACCATAACCTATTATTTTATTGTTATGCATTATTGTGAAAGCTTCTTCATAATTAACATGGTTAATATTATAAGTCAATTCAAACTTAATTGAAGGGAAACTTTTATTTAATAATGCGTATACATTTCCTTTAAGTCCGAAAAAATCTGAAGCTATATCCTTTTCGTACCATTCAGACTGAATTTCGTAACCCGTTATTGCAATGAGCAATATTTCTGACTCTTTAAAGTCCTCAAATGACTCTATTTCTTTTTCATGTATTAGTTCAAATACTTTTCCGATTTCGAAGAACCTGAGGTTTTTTTCATTCACTTTAATGTTATTCGAAATTGCTTGGAGCATCCCTGGAAGAAGTGAAGTTCTAAGGTGTGACATCTCACTGCTCTGAGGATTTAGCATTTTTATTGGTTTACCAAATTTTTCTGATATGGTTTCGTTTAAAAGTGAGTTGGTGACTAATTCATAAAAGCTTAATGAATTCATAGCATTTTTCAAATTATCACAAAAGTAAGATTGATCTACCTTTTCTTCTAATGTTACTGATATTTTTTGTACATTCGGAATTTTTTCAAAACCATAAATTCTTGCTACCTCTTCAATTATATCAATCTCTCTTTCAATATCATGCCTAAAACTTGGGATTACTAGTTCGATTTGTTCATTATTCTTACTAATTATTTCAAATCCTAAATTCGTTAAAATATTTTCTACAGTGGATTCTGGAATCGAATAACCTAGAACTTTCATCAATCTTGAAAACCTAAGAATTGTTTTTCTTTTTTCAATTTTATTCGGATAAGCATCAATTTCACCATATAGAATTTCACCGCCAGAAGTCATTTGAATTAATTGAGCTGCTCGTCTAGCTGCCCAAGCGGTTATATCGTAATCTGTTCCCCTTTCAAATCGATAAGAAGCGTCGGTTGAAAGTCCCAATCTTTTTGCTGTTCTGCGAATTGAAGAAGGATTAAAAAAAGCGCTTTCAATTAAAATGTTTTTTGTAGTAAATGTCACTTCAGAATTCTCACCGCCCATAATACCGGCAATTGCAACAGACTTTTCGCCATCGCAAATCATAAGATCAGTTGAAGTTAGTTCCCTATCCTTTGAATCAAGTGTTGAAAATTTTTCAGATTCATTTGCACATTTTACAACTATCTTATTATCATGAAGTTTATCAAGATCAAAAGCATGAAGAGGTTGCCCGATTTCATGCAATACGAAATTTGTAACATCAACAACGTTATTAATTGGTCTAAGTCCAATACTTTTTAATTTTTTCTTTAACCAATCCGGTGATTCCAGTATCTTTACATCTAAAACTACTTTTCCAACATATCTTGGACAATTAACAGAATCTTCAATAAAAACTTTTGCAAAATCTTCAGATTTCTTTTTTGATTCATTAATTTGAATTTCAGGAAATTTTATTTTACGATTAAATATTGCAGCAAGGTCACGTGCAATTCCAATATGGCTTAAAGCATCACAACGATTCGGAGTAATTGCAACTTCTAAAATTACATCATCAGCACCTAGTGCATCTGCTAATGGAGTTCCAATTTTTAGTTTCTCATCTAATACGAGTATTCCTTCGTGATTATCACCTAATTCTAATTCAAACTCCGAACAGATCATTCCAGTTGAAACTTCACCACGAATTTTAACTTTCTCTAATTTCATTCCATTAGAGGGAATTATAGATCCCACTTTTGCAAATGCAATTTTTTGATCTTGTGCAACATTTTGGGCACCGCATACTACGCTATAGTCAGATTCACCATCACTAACAACACAAAGCGATAGTTTATCAGCATTTGGATGTTTTTTAACTTCCTTTACTAAACCAACTACCATGTTGTTATACTTATCGGATTGAACAACTACTTCTTCTACTTCTAATCCAGCAAAAGTTATCTTATCAATAATCTCATTGATACTTATATCTTTAAGATCAACATAATCAATTAACCATTGTAGAGAAATTTTCATAGTAGTCCTAATTAAAACTGCTTTAGAAAACGAATATCACTATCAAATAAAAGTCTAATATCATCAATTCCGTATTTTCTCATAGTAGTTCGTTCAATACCCATTCCAAATGCATAACCAACATATTTTTCAGGATCTATTCCAACATTAATCAAAACATTCGGGTCAACCATTCCACATCCTAATATTTCCATCCATCTGCCTTCTTTACCTTTTGGCTGCCACCAAATATCCATTTCTGCACTTGGTTCAGTAAATGGGAAAAAACTTGCACGGAAACGATATTTTATTTCACTTCCAAAATATTGTTTAATGAATGCTACTAATGTGCCTTTTAATTCAGCAAAAGTAACATCGGTATCAACATAAAGTCCTTCAACTTGATGAAACAAACAATAACTCTTGGCACTTACAGCTTCATTTCTAAAAACTTTACCGGGCATTATTGCGCGGATCGGTGGCTTTTTTTCTTTCATCAATCTTATTTGAACCGGAGAAGTATGAGTTCTCAATAAAAAGTTTTGATTAATAAAGAAAGTGTCTTGCATGTCTCGTGCTGGGTGATCAGTCGGAAAATTCAGAGCTTCAAAATTATTGTAGTCAGACTCAAGTTCTGGTCCCTCATAAATAGAAAATCCTAACCCTTTGAAAATATTTTTTATTTCATCAAGAGTTTGAGTAATAATATGTTTGCTACCAATCTCTTTTTGTTTTCCAGGAAGTGTTAAATCTATTGATGCTGCTTTTTTAACAGTATATTCTTTTTCAAGTTTTTGTATGAATTCATTAAATTTGGATTGAGTATACGTTTTGAGGTCATTTAATATTTGACCAATAAGTTTCTTTTCTTCTTTTGAAGTTAATTTGAAATCTTCAAAAAGCTGATTAACAATTCCTTTTTTGCTTAGAAATTTTAGACGTAGTTCTTCAAGTGACTGTGGATTTGTAACTTTAGAAAGGGCCTCATCAAAACTTTTTCGGGTTTCAGAAATTTTTTCTACCATTTTGCTTCCCGAGTATTTAAAAAATACCCTCCGACATTTATTCCATACGAAGGAGGGTTATTATTAATGCACCGCAAATTTTACAACATCCGCAAATGCATTTGGATTTTCAACTGCAATGCTTGCAAGTAATTTACGATTGATCCCAACACCTTTTTCATCTAACAATCGAATTAACTTAGAATATGAAATACCATGTTCTCTTGCAGCAGCATTTATTCTTACAATCCATAGCGAACGGTAATCTCTCTTTTTTACTTTTCTATCTCTATAAGCATGAGTTAAAGCTTTATCTACACTGTGCTTTGCAACAGTTAATACTTTGCTGCGCGCACCCCAATAACCTTTTGCTTTTTTTAAGATTTTCTTACGTCTTGCTTTAGACGCTACATTATTAACTGAGCGTGGCATAATTTACTTTCTCCAATTATTGAAGCATGATTTTAACTCGCTTCGAATCAGCTTTAGAAACTAGAGTTGATTTTCTTAATCCTCTTTTTCTTTTTGTTGATTTCGTAGTGAGAATATGTGATTTAAAAGCCTTGTTTCTTTTTACTTTTCCCGATCCGGTTTTTCTAAAAGTTTTAGAAGCTCCACGGTTACTTTTCATTTTTGGCATTCTAACACCTATCTATTTTTTCTTTTTACCTTTTTGCGGTGCTAATATGGCATGCATCGCTCTGCCTTCAAACTTCGGTTCTTGTTCAACTTTTGCAACCTCTTGCAATCGTTCAATAAATCTTAAAAGAAGAGCTTCTCCTAATTCTGTATAAGCAAGTTCTCTGCCTTTAAAAATAACAGATACTTTTACTTTATTACCATCTTCAATAAAATTAACTGCATGCCTTGCCTTAAAATCAAAATCATGTGTATCAGTGTTAGGATGAAGTCTAATTTCCTTTAATACACTAACTTGCTGTTTCTTCTTTTGTAATTTTTCTCTTTTTTGAATTTCGTATAAAAATTTTCCATAATCAATAATTTTGCAAACCGGAGGAGTAGCTTGCGGGGCAATTTCAACTAAATCCATTTCAGATTCTTGTGCCTTTGCTAATGCAACTTTTATTGGTACAATACCAACTTGCTCCCCATCTGCATCTATAAGTCTTACCTCAGGAATTCTTATTTCCTGATTGACTCGGTATTTAATTTGAGTGATAGAATACCTCTCTAATTATGATTTGTTTTGTTTATTATTTCATCAAGAATTTTTTGTGAAAAATCTTTTAATGACATGATGCCTTTATCACCAACTTTGTGCTGGCGTAATGAAATTGAATTTGATTCCTTTTCTTTCTCACCTACTATTAACATGTATGGAACTTTTTGATTTTCCCACTCGCGTATTTTATAGCCTATTTTCTCGCTTCTTTCGTCCACTTCTACTCTTACATTATTCGATTTTAATTTGTTACACACTAGTTTTGCATAATCAAAATAATTTTGAGATACTGGAATTACAACTGCTTGAACTGGCGCTAACCATGTTGGGAAATAACCAGCAAAATGTTCAATCAATATTCCGATAAATCTTTCGAGCGAACCAAATGGAGCGCGGTGAATCACTACTGGACGGTGTTTTTGTCCATCACTTCCAACGTATTCCAGATTAAATCGCTCAGGCATTACATAATCAATTTGAACAGTTCCAAGCTGCCATTTTCTTCCGAGAGTATCTTTAACCATAAAATCAATTTTAGGTCCATAAAATGCAGCTTCACCTTCTTCAATATGATAATCTAAATTCATTAAATCTGCAGCTTCTTTAATTTCAACTTGAGCTTTATCCCAAAGTGCAAGATCACCGCCATATTTTTCAACATTGTTATCTCTAAATGAAAGTTGGGTAGTAAATTCTTTGAAGCCCATAGTTGTAAATACAACTTTTATCAAATCAATAACATTACATACTTCATCTTTAAGTTGATCACCGCGAACAAATATATGGGAATCATCAACAGCGAAACCTCGTACACGTGTTAATCCATTTAGTTCGCCACTCTGCTCATATCTATAAACTGTTCCAAACTCTGCTAATCTTAAAGGTAAATCTCTATAGCTCCTTGGTTTAGCTAAATATATTTGAAAGTGATGAGGACAGTTCATTGGTTTTAAAAGATATTCCTCATTATCATTTTCAAATTTCATTGTTGGGAATTGACTATCCTTATAAAATGGGTAGTGACCGCTAGTTTTATAAAGATTAATATTACCAATGTGTGGAGTTACAACTGGAAGATAATCCCTTTTTGTTTGCTCTTCCTTTAAAAACTTTTCTAATGTCTCCCTTAATATGGTTCCTTTTGGTAACCAAATCGGTAATCCTGATCCTACTTTTGGAGTTAGATGAAATAGTTCAAGTTCTTTTCCAAGCTTTCTATGGTCGCGGCGTTTTGCTTCTTCTAGAGCTACTATGTAGTCATCCAACATTTTCTTTTTTGGAAATGACACTCCATAAATTCTTTGAAGCTGTTTATTATTTTCATCTCCTCGCCAATATGAACCTGAAACACTTAGCAACTTTATATACTTTATTTTGCTTGTATCAGGAATATGAGGCCCAGTACAAAGGTCAGTAAATTCTCCTTCATCATAAATGCTTATTGTCTCAGCATTTTCATCTAGCTTTGATAAAATCTCTAACTTATAATTGTCACCCTTTTTTTCGAAAAAATTTATTGCTTCGGATTTACTTAGCTCAGTTCTAACGAATGGGTTTTTCTGTTTAGAAATATCAAGCATTCTATTTTCGATCTTTACTAAATCTTCTTCACTTAATGTTTTATTAATATCTATATCGTAATAAAATCCAGTATCAATAGCTGGACCGACACCAAATTTTGCTTCAGGATAAAGAGATTGTACAGCATGAGCCATTAAATGAGAAGTGGAATGCCAGTATGTTTCTTTACCATCGGGATTTTCAAATGTTAAAATCTGCATGTCAGCATCATTATTTATGGATGTAGATAGGTCTACTATTTTTCCATTTACTTTAGCCACTAATGCATCATCAGCAAGTCGAGAAGAAATTTTATTCGCAATAGTAAACGCAGTTATTCCTTTCTCGAATTCCTTTTCTGTTCCATCTGGAAATTTTATTTTTATCTGTTCCATATATTCAAAATCAAAAAAAAACGGAGCTCGCTCCGATGATGTGGGTTCTATAGGACTCGAACCTATGACCTTCTGCACGTCAAGCAGACGCTCTAGCCAACTGAGCTAAGAACCCGAGATCCTATTTCGTCATTAATTAAAGCCTTGTTGTAGAACCCTATTTACAGTACCGAGGGCCGGACTCGAACCGGCACGGGTGTGAACACCCACAGGATTTTAAGTCCTGTGCGTCTACCAATTCCGCCACCCCGGCAAAATGGAATGCAAATATAATCTTTTTTACTTATTTCTCGCAATTTTTTTAAGATTCGATATATAAAAGTATTAGATTAATTTACCCAACCATTGCTTTAATGTCTAATTCAAAACAGTTTTTACTCTATTTGCTTTCAAAAATTCAAAACATTATTTTTGCTACACTTTTTACGGGCCCATAGCTCAGTTGGTTAGAGCAGCTGACTCATAATCAGCGGGTCGGAGGTTCAAGTCCTTCTGGGCCCACTAAGAAAGCTCGAATTTATAAGAATTCGGGCTTTTTTATTTCCTCCCCGATTTGCTGACCAATAATTCTCAAATATTTCCCAGCATTAATGATTGAATCATAAGGAGATTCGGAGATATCTACAGTTGAATACAAAAGATCAAATTTTTTATTAAAATATTTTTTCGCATCTTCATCAATGATACCAGCAACTCCAATAGCAATCTTACCATTCTGTTTTGCTTTTTGAAGTATGCCCCAAGGTGCTTTATTAAATTGAGTTTGATAATCAAGTTTTCCTTCACCAGTTATAACTAAATCTGCATTTTTTACTTTTTCATCTAAACATAAAAATTCTATCAAGAAATCTATTCCGCTCGTAAGTTTTGCATTCGCAAAAACTGCTAATCCAAACCCCAAACCACCAGCAGCCCCAGCACCCGGAAGGTCTTGTGCAAAAATTTTTAACTCTTTTTCAACAACATTCGCAAATTGTCTGAGATACGAATCCATAATTTGAACCATTTCTTGTGTTGCACCTTTTTGAGGCCCATAAACATGTGCAGCCCCATCCGGACCGTACAATGGATTGGTTACATCACAAATTACTGTAATTGGTGTTTTTGATAATCTTTCTAATTTATTTGTTTGATCAATTTTGGTTATTTTATTTAATGCACTACAATTGCATTCAACAACGTTATTTTCGCCATTTAAAAATTTTACTCCGAGTGCAGTTGCCATTCCAATTCCAGCGTCATTGGTGGCACTGCCTCCAATTCCAATAATTATATTTTTGACATCACGGTTAACTGCATCATAAATTAATTCACCTGTCCCAAAAGTTGTTGTAAACATTGGATTTCTTTCATCTTCTTTAAGAAGTGTAAGCCCAGAAGCAGAAGCCATTTCGATAATTGCCGTTTCATTGTTGTTAATCAATCCATATTTGGCAGAAATGTCCCTTAAAAGTGGATCTTTTACTTGGACTGAAACATAACTCCCTCTTAAACTTTCAACTATCGCTTCAACAGTTCCCTCACCACCATCTGCTAAAGGAATTTTATTGACCTCGAGACTTGGATTTGTTGTTTTAAGTCCTTCTTCAAGAAATTTCGCGACTTCAAGTGAAGGAAGACAATCCTTAAATGAATCAACAGCAATTAATATTTTTTTACTATTCATATTAGTAAACTTAAAGTTTTTCAAATAAACATACGTAAACAACATCATATATTTATTGAAAATAAAATTGTTTAATGTAGATGACGAAGTAACTTGGTAAATAGTGTTTTAAATGGGTAAGTAAGCACAAAAACTGTAATGAAAAAATAAACTCAATTGTTTAGAATGCTATTAACTCTCTCTTTAAAATATCCATTCTCAAGATATTTGTATAAATTTTTACCAGGACAAACTGTAAAAGCCGAATAATCTTTATGGCCACGAATTAATTCAATTGCAACATTATATTTTAATGCTAACCAAGCCATTGTTTTAACAACTGCTTTTAATTGTAATTCATTTGGTTCAACCTCTTCGAAATTACCTACAACTTCAATAAGTGCATGTCCACTTGGATCATATTCTGTATTCGTATCTCCAGCATAAAGGATATTTCTTCCTTCATAAATTTTACCGTTAAGATCTATTATATAGTGATATGGAATATCGATCCACTTTTTTTCTTTTATTGACCATGATTGAAGACTTCTAAGATATTCTATAGGATCTCTATCCTTTGGGAAAAATTCTCCTTGATGATGCAAAGTAATAAATTTTATTGAATGCTTTCGTGCAAGTGAATCATTAACTGGAGTTCCACCCCATTGATTAACAGTTATGATTTCATTCTCAATATCTTCAACAAATCTATTAGTAGTAGAGCAACCATTTAGCATGCTTAGTAAAATAAATACTATTACTATAAATAAATTTCTTTTAATCATTGGAATAAATATCATTTATAACTATTACTAATTTTGTTCAATGTAAAACTACAATGTTTTTCTATTTATTGTAAATAATTGTTATTCAAAATAAAAAACCCCGAGTGTAAAATCCCGGGGTTAATTTTTGAAAAAAAGTTAAGCTTATTTTATTTCGATAGTTTTTGGTTTAACTCTCTCATGCTTAGGTAATTTAACATTGAGAATTCCATTGTCGAATTTAGCATCAATTTTGGATTCATCAATACCGTTAGAAATTTTAAATCTTCTGAAGAAATTTCCGCTTTCAATTTCTTTCAAAATATATTTTCTATTCTGAATTGATGGGTAGTCAATTCTTCCCATTAGAATTAGGCTTCCATCTTCTAATTTAATTTTAATATGTTCTTTAGAAACGCCTGGCATTTGGGCTGTTAGAAAATAATCATCTTCGGTTTCATAAATATCTACAATAGGAGCAATCCATGATTCATTTTCTAAAGCCTCTTCCCAGCTTTTGGTTGTTTGAATATCAAACATTTGTTTATTGTCAGTCATTTTTACCCCGTTTATTTATTATAAATTATTTTTTGTCATCATCAACTACTTCGTAAGATGCGTCTTGAACTTCTCCATCATCTTTTTTCTGAGAACTTTGTTGGTGACCAGCAGTTGGATCTTGAGCAGATTGCTGTTCTCCTTGAGAAGGTGGCTGCTGTTGATATAATTGCTGAGCAACATCATTCCAAACCTTTGTTAATTCATCTGTAGCAGATTTGATTTTTTCAGAATCATTGGTTTTCAATGCATCTTCAACTTTTGTAATTTCACTTTCAAGTCTGCTCTTTGCATCTACCGGCATTTTATCACCAAGTTCTTGAATTTGCTTTTTAGTCTGAAATACTAAATTATCTGCAGCATTTTTTATTTCAACAGATTCCTTCTTCTTTTTGTCTTCAGCAGCATGTTCTTTTGCTTGATTTTTCATTTTTTCAACTTCATCTTTAGATAATCCGCTTGATGAAGTAATTCTAATACTCTGTTCTTTATTTGTTCCTTTATCTTTTGCAGCAACATGTAGAATTCCGTTCGCATCTATATCGAATGTAACTTCAATTTGCGGAACACCGCGTGGAGCTGGTGGAATTCCATCTAAATGGAATCTCCCAAGCGTTCTATTATCTGCAGCCATTGGCCTTTCGCCTTGTAAAATGTGAATTTCTACTGAAGGCTGACTATCTGCTGCTGTTGAAAAAACTTCACTTTTCTTTGTTGGAATGGTTGTATTAGATTGAATTAAAACTGTCATCACACCGCCTAAAGTCTCAATTCCAAGTGAAAGTGGTGTTACATCTAACAATAAAACATCTTTTACATCACCGGCTAATACACCACCTTGAATTGCTGCACCAATAGCAACAACTTCATCAGGATTCACTCCTTTGTGCGGTTCTTTACCAAATATTTTTTTAACAAGTTCTTGAACTTTTGGTATTCGAGTTGAGCCTCCGACCAATATTACTTCATCAATTTGCGAAGCACTTAATCCAGCATCTTTAATTGCTTTTTCACATGGACCTATAGTTCTCTGAAATAAATCATCTACCAATTGTTCAAACTTAGCTCTGCTCATCGAAATATTTAAATGTTTTGGACCATCTTGTGTCGCCGTTATAAATGGAAGGTTAACATCAGTTTGCATTGATGAAGAAAGTTCAATCTTTGCTTTTTCAGCTGCTTCTTTAAGTCGTTGAAGAGCCATTGGATCTTTTCTTAAATCAATACCTTCTTGCTTTTTAAATTCATCTGCTAAATAATCAATTAATCTTTGATCAAAATCGTCACCGCCAAGATGTGTGTCACCATTAGTTGATTTAACTTCAAACACTCCTTCACCAATCTGTAATACCGAAATATCAAAAGTACCTCCACCTAAATCGTAAACAGCTACAGTTTGATCTTTGTGTTTTTTATCAAGTCCATATGCTAATGCTGCTGCAGTTGGTTCATTGATGATTCTTTTCACAGTTAAACCAGCAATTTCTCCAGCATCTTTTGTTGCTTGTCTTTGCGCATCATTAAAATATGCTGGAACTGTTATTACTGCTTCATTAACTTCGTGTCCAAGATAATCTTCAGCGGTTTTTTTCATTTTTTGCAAAACCATTGCAGAAATTTCTGGAGGAGAATATAGACGATCACTTATTTTTACTCTTGCAGAATTATTTTCACCGGCTACTACTTCATAAGGTACTTCTTTTGTTTCAGTATCAACCTCACCCAGTCTTCTCCCCATAAATCTTTTAATTGAAAAGATTGTGTTTTTCGGATTAGTAACTGCTTGTCTCTTAGCTGGTTGACCTACTAATCTTTCATTTGTTTTTGTAAATGCTACTACTGAAGGGGTAGTACGTCCACCTTCGGAATTTGGAATCACTACCGGTTCATTGCCTTCCATCACAGAAACGCAAGAATTTGTTGTTCCTAAATCAATACCAATTATCTTTCCCATTTCATTTTCCTTTTTAATAGTAAAATGAGCTGAAGTATTACTTCAGCTCTATAATTTTTTCATTTATCTTTTTTGGCTCAACTTTGTTAAGCTTGATCGTTAATATACCATCCTCAAATTTTGCGTCTATTTTTTCCGAATCAATTTCCGCTGGTAATGTAAAGCATCTTTTAAATTTGCCGTAAACTCTTTCTGCTCGATAAAAATTCTTATCCTTAACCTCATCTTCTTTTTTCTTTTCACCTTCTAAAGTTAAAATATTATCTTGCAGAGTAAGTTTTAGATTTTCTTTTTTTACACCTGGTATTTCAGCAATAACATTGATATGTTTTTCATCGTCCGAGATATCAATCCTTGGATGAAAGTTATCAGTAAATGCAAAACCGAAATTTGAGAAGTCTTCGAAATATCTGTTTATTTTATCACTGATACTTTCGAGTTCTCTTAAGGGTTCAAATTTAATGAGTGTCATGTTATCCTCCATTGTTTATTTTTGCCCAATATATAACAATGAGAATGCCAAAGTTGATTTTTTCTATAACTATATAAAATATAATAGCTTACACCAATAAACATTAAAACAAAAAAATCTGCTTTAATGACATAGTGCGACAATTAATTGTATAAATTATGATTTCATGGCAGAATCTCTGCCAGAATTCAATTTTTTTCATTGGAGGAAGGATGTTTAATATTGAAGAATTTGATATAAAGCTTGATACCGATTTTATTGGAAGGAATTTTATTTATTCTGATGAAGTTGATTCTACAAACTCATTATTATTAACTAAAAAAGATTTTAATATTGATGGAACAGTACTGCTCGCAGAATTTCAGAGAAGCGGAAGAGGAAGAAAGAACAGAACATGGATAAGCAATGCTGGGCAGAATTTAACTTTTTCTATTCTTCTTATTAATGAAATAAAAGAAAATAAGGCAAATCATATAAACCTTGGGGCTTCTCTTGCTGTTGCACAAGCTCTTGAAAATTTGTATCAACTAAATGTTGAATTAAAATGGCCGAATGATGTACTAGTCTCAAAAAAGAAAATCTCCGGTATATTAATTGAATCAAGTTCTAAAGGAAGCAAAATTAACAGACTAGTAGTTGGTATTGGTATAAATGTAAATCAGCCTAACTTTCCTGGTAAATTTGAAATTCAACCTACATCTATTAGAAAAGAATTTAAATCTACAGTCAGCCGCGAAAAATTATTAAGCGAAATATTGAATAATTTTGAAATTATTTATTACCAATTAAAAAAGAATGCTACTAAAATTCTAAATGATTGGCGAAATAGGTGCAAATTAATTGGAGAGAAAATTAAAATAGTAGAAGAAGATAAAATTCTTAATGGAGTATTTGAAGATATTGATGAAGATGGCTTTTTATTATTAAAGGTAGGTAATAAAATAGAAAAAATTTATTTTGGTGATGTTAGCTTAAGGTGATATATGAATGTATACTTTGACAATGCTGCGACGACTCCACTTCACCCAAAAGTAATTGAAAAGATGAATAGTGTTCTTTCAAATGACTTTGGCAATCCTTCATCCATTCATTCCTATGGAAGAAAAGCTAAAGTTGCGATTGAAGAGGCAAGAGAAACAATTTCAGATTTTATTAATGCAAAACCAAGTGAAATTTATTTTACAAGTGGTGGAACTGAAAGTAATAATTTTATTATTTCCGGAATTTCAAGGGCAGTATTCGAAGAAAAAAGTAAATATGAAATAGTATCAACAAATGTTGAACATCATTCAATAATTGATACTATTGAAGCCCTTAAAATGTTTGGTATCAAGAACAAACTTGTGCCGACTAATAAATTCACTTCATCCGAAATAAATACCATTGAAGAATCAATTTCAAATAATACATCATTAGTTACTAGTATTTATGTGAATAATGAAACTGGTTCAATAAATCCAATTGATAAAATATCAAAGCTAAAAAAAGAAAATGATGTTTTACTTCATTCAGATGCTGTGCAAGCTCTGGGGAAATTCAAAATAGATGTGCAAAAATTAGAAATCGATTCTTTAACTGGATCAGCCCATAAAATTAATGGGCCAAAAGGAATCGGGTTTGCATATTTAAAAAGCGGGACACCAATTACACCACTGCTCTTTGGCGGTTCACAAGAACGGAATCGAAGAGGCGGAACAGAAAATGTTGCCGGAATTCTTGGATTTGCCGAAGCAATTAAAATTAAAAATGAAAACTTAATAGCTGATTTCAATAAAGCAAGTTATCTGAAGCAAAAATTTATAGAGGGAATTAAATCTATTGATTCAAAGCATATCAATATAAATGGCGGTTCTAAAACATCGCCTTTTATATTAAATATAAATTTGGATTCAGAATATTATAACACAGATGCAGAATCGCTAATTATGTATTTAGATATAAATGGAGTTGCTGTATCAAGTGGTTCGGCGTGTACAAGCGGTACTATTAAGGCTTCACATGTATTATTAGCGGCTGGTTTTAAACCGAAAGATGCAGCTGGGGCTATTCGGTTTTCGTTCGGATATCAAAACACAATTGAAGAAGTCAATTACGCATTAGAAGTATTACAAAAATTAGCGAAGAAATTCCGTATTAGTTAGAATTAAAGTAAAATAATAAATGAGATAACTTTTCTTTCAGCTGTTTTCTATTCACAATAAAATCTATAAAACCATTTTCAAGCAAAAATTCTGATCTCTGGAATCCTTCAGGTAAATCCCTTCCTATTGTCTGCCTGATAACTCTCGGACCGGCAAAACCAATTAATGCTTTTGGTTCTGCAATAATAACATCGCCAAGCATCGCATAACTTGCAGTTACTCCACCCGTTGTAGGGTCAGTTAAAACTGAGATGAAAGGTAATTTGGCATCTGCATGCCGTGCTAGTCTTGCGCTTGTCTTTGCCATCTGCATCAATGAAAAAGCTCCTTCCATCATTCTCGCACCGCCGCTTTGACTTATAATAACAAGAGGAATTTTATCTTCGTAAGCGACATCAATAATTCTAGCAATCTTTTCTCCAACAACTGAGCCCATACTACCGCCAATAAATCCAAAATCCATGCATGCAAAGGCAGCTTTTTGTCCTTCAATTTTACCAACACCGGTTTTTATTGCATCATTAAGTCCGGATTTTTTTATCGTTGCATTTATTCTATCTTTATATCTTTTTGTGTCCTCAAATTCAAGGGGATCACCAGAACGCATTTTTTTATCATATTCCTTAAAAGAATTTTTATCAAAAATGAAGCTGATATATTGATCACTGCCAATTCTAAAATGGTATTGACATTTTGGACACATCCATAAATTTACTTCTAATTGTTTGTTATGAATTATTTCTCCACAATCTTCACATTTGGACCATTGCCCATCCGGCAAGTCTGTTTTTCTACTTTCTGGGGAAATGTTCTCTTTACTTCTTTTAAACCAAGCCATCATTTTCTCTTTTTAATATTTGCAGTTATAGTAATAGTCTGATTTTGATTTGCTGGATCGTTGGAATTTAAGGTTATAGTTCGAACAAGTTTACCTTCCCTATTTGCAGTATCAAGTTCAATTTTTAATGAACCGGATTCACCAGCTTTTAATTTTTTACTGCTTAACAAAGCTGCGGTACAGCCGCAAGAAGTTTTTACATCCTTTATTTCGAGAATACTTTTGCCCTCATTTTTAAAACCAATTTTAGCTTCATAAATCTTTCCTTCTTCAACTTGACCAAAATCATATTGATACAAAGACAGAACTAATTTTGGAGAATCTTTTGGCGGTGAGGTTAATTTATCTACAACCAGAGCAGTAAAAGCAAGCTGAAATTGTGGATTATTTGCATCATTAGAAAAAACATACACAGCTTTATGCTGAGCACCCATTCTATCACTCGAATCAAATTCAACTCTAATTGTAGTCTTTTCTCCTGGCTTTAATACTTTTTTTGCCGGCTGAGCCGCAGTACAACCACACGAGGCTTGTACCTTATCTATTTTTAAATCCTCTCCGCCAATATTTTGAATTTCGAAAGTATGGTTTACAATTTGACCGTCAAGGATTTCACCAAAATCAAAGTTTGGATTACTCGATGTTATTTTAGGCCCTTGCTTTTGAGCAAGTGTAAATGATGCAAGTATTAAAAGTAGAAAAAAAATTTTCTTCTTCATTTTTACACCTTTGCAATAAAATTCTTCAAATAATTGGGTTCTAAATAATCGTAGTTATAAGTTAATAAATCAGAGCCAAATAAATAAGACCACTTCGCAATATTCGAGGCGTATGGTCCCAAAATATTGTTGATTTTTAAATTTGCAATCTTATCTCCAAATATTTTAATCTCTTGGTTAATCACACCATGTTCTATTTTTTTTATGAGTTTAACTTCTGAATTCCAATTATTGCTTTGCAAGTTTGAATTGAATGTTGCATAATAAAAATCGTCGATACTTGCATTACGTATAATTCCAAACTTTTCTTCATTCATAAAATATTCATTTATTTGCAAAGCAAATGCATTAAAAGTAGGCACCGGAACAATTGGTAAACCAGAACCAAATGCTAAACTCTTTGCAGCTGTTAAACCGATACGTAACCCAGTAAATGAACCAGGACCTATTGAGACTGCAATAAAAGATAAGTTTTTCAAAGTAATATTTGCTGAGTTTAAAATTAAATCTATCATTTCAATAAGCTTTTCGGAATGAACATGTTTTTTCAAGATATTCATTTCAAAAAAAGTTTTCTCATCAATCATGAGGGCAGCACTACAGAGTTCACCCGATGTTTCTATACTAAGAATTGGAAATTTATTTTTCATTTTTGTCAATTCTTATTGTCCGCAAATAATCATTTGTCATCTTTATTTCAACATTATAAACTTTTTTTGGCAAAATCTCCGGGAACAATTTTGCCCATTCAATAAAAAAAATTGCTTCATTTTCATTTAGATATTCAGCAAAGCCAATATCATATAATTCTTCTACTTTTTTAACTCTATAAAAATCGAAGTGATAAATTTTACATTCAGATTGATACTCATTTACTATCGCAAAACTTGGACTTGCAGCAAAGGAAATATCAAACCACTCGCATATGAATTTTATAAATGTTGTTTTTCCGCTTCCAAGATCCCCATTTAGTAAAATAATGTCCCCATTTGACAAAACATCTGCAAAAGAAGAGGCAATTTTTTTCATATCGGCAAGATTCAGCCCAGATTTAACAAATGGGAACTGCATTATGCTTTACTTTCCATAGTGATAATTGGCAAAATCATCTCTTCCATCGAGATACCGCCATGTTGAAAACTATCTTTATAATAGCTTAAATATTTGTTGTAATCAGTAGGATAAACAAAATAATAATCTTCTTTAGCAATAATATAACTTATTGTTACTCCACGTTTTGGAAGTTTATATTCAGCCGGGTTCTTTATGAATATTGCATGCTTTTCATCAACTTTAAGATTTCTGCCAAACTTAAACCGTAAATTTGCAGAAGCTTCTCTATCCCCTAATACTTTTGCACCGCGAAGTGCTCTAATACTTCCATGATCTGTTGTAACAATTACTTTTGCTTTAGGAATTGTTGAAATTGTTTTAAAGGTATTTAATAAATATGAATGTTGAAACCAACTGTTCGTTAACGATCGATAAGCGGATTCATCAGGAGCTATCTCTTTTAATATTTCAGAATCAGACCTACCATGAGCAATCATGTCTAAAAAATTAACAACAACTGCTATGAAATTAGTTTTTCTATGTGAAAGAACATTTTGTTCAAAATTTCTTCCAACATCAGGATCAATTATTTTTAAATATTTCAATTCATTGCTAAGTGAGATTCTTTTTCTTTTCAGTAAAAGCTGCAAAAGATCTTTTTCATATTTGTTCATACTGTTTTCATCATCATTCATTGAATCCCAAAGATTTGGATACTGCTTTTCAATTTCAGATGGAAATAGACCAGCAAATAAAGCATTACGTGCATATGGAGTCGCAGTTGGTAGAATTGAGTAATAATAATCCTTCTGTATATTGAAATTAACACTTAACAATTTTTCCATTAAAAGCCACTGATCAAGTCTTAAACAATCTATAACGAATAAAAACAAAGGTCCTTCAAAATTATTAAGCTGAGGAAGCGCATACCTTTCAATTACATCAATGCTAAGAGTTGGAGTTTTCAAATCATCAGGCTTGTTTAGCCAATTGCGATATTCCTTTTCAATGAATTTTGAGAATTCCTGATTGCATTCTTTCCATTGTTCAGAAAGTGTTTGTCTTAAATCGACTTCTGGATGGATATCCAATTCCATATCCCAGCCAACTAATTTTAAATATATTTCAATCCAATCTTCATAATCCGGATCATTCAATAGTTTTCTCGAAATTTCATTAAAGTCATTCAAATAATCTTTAGCAACATATTCAACCGAAATTTTTTTGCTCTCAAGAATTTTTTTACAAACCATCAACACTTGTGAAGGAACAACTGGTTTTATCAGGTAATCACTAATTTTACTCCCAATAGCATCGTGCATCAAGGATTCCTCTTCGCTCTTGGTAATCATCACTACCGGAATGTTAGGATTTATCTCTTTAATCTGCGCTAACGTTTCTAAACCACCTAGTCCAGCCATCATTTCATCTAAGAAAATTAAATCATAATTTTTTGAACGGACAACAGAAACAGCATCTTCGCCATTGGTAACTGTTTCAACATCATATCCTTTTTCGTTTAAAAAGATTATATGAGAACGTAGAAGTTCAATCTCGTCATCAACCCATAAAATTTTATTCTGTTTCATTCTATATTGAATTTAGTGATATTAATATTACTGAATGGTAATGTGAACATCAATTCCAGCTTCATTAGTAATCGTTGGCGGAATTCGTGAAGCACCTTCAGGTTCTATACTTGTTCTTCTGTAGAAAATTGATAAGGTTACACGTGAACTCATTACATACTTTATTTTGGGTTCAATTGTTGTATTAGTTTTCCCTTCTTGAGGAGTTCCTTCATCTCGCCAATTATCCATTTCAAAAATAACACTCGAAGTTTTTCCGCTTGTATAAGAAAAAGAAATTTCAAGATCATTTTTTAAAGATATCCCGAATAATGGAAGTTCAAATCCAGTTTTTGTATAACTTGCAGAAATGTTTATGTCTCTTGAAAGTGACTGTGTAATATTTCTTGTCGTTACGCCAAGACTGAAAGAAGTTTTTGATGAGTATCGAACAGTACTTTGAAAACTGCCACCTAGTAATTGATCAAACTGGAAATTTAAACCTATTAACGGAGTAAACCCATAATCAATTCTTTGAGTTTGAATCTCTTGAATTCCATCAGGATTTATTTTCCAGCCTTCACTGTATGTAGAAGAATACACATGCTGAAGTGTAATTCTTCTTGCAAAGCTTAATATTTCATATTGCTCCAATCCGCTCCAACTAAAACTCCAGTTAGGTCTGGGAATATATTTTGAAAGTTTAGAAAGGAAAGGAATTTTTGATAAAAATGAAACTGTTTCAAATCCTTTTAAAAATGCATCGGATAAATTTGCATTTGGATTTTCGGAAGATTTATCATACAGTTCATGAACCTTATGAATTCCGTTATCTAAAAAAGAAAACATGAATGTTGGAGGCAATGATAAAAACGATCTATCAATACTTCCAGTAGAAACGAGATTAGTAACTCTTACATTTCCAAGTGAATCAGTTTGAAGTGTGCTGGTTTTATTAATTCCCCAACCAACTTTCCAAGTTAAATCTAATTGTGCGCCTTCCCATAACGGGCGTGATGTTTTGATATCAAAATCGTTTTTATGAGAATAATTATCAGACAGATTTCCATTAGGTGCTCTTGCGCCAAGTTCGTTTGATAATCCCAACATAAATAATCTCGATGGACCTTTTACATGCGATTGTTTAATTCCCCAGAAATTATTAAACCCGGTTCCTTCACCGGCAAGTCCGCCTCCTGAATAAGAACTATTCTGTGAAAAATTTATTGAAATTTGATCATAGTCTAAAAAGACGTATTTGAAGGCAAGTTTTAACAATTCCAAACTCGCAGAAAATACTGATTGTTTATTCGGATCTTCTAAATCCTCTGAACTTGCAAGACTATCTGATGTTATGGTTGAATCGGTTAAAACTCTATCATCAATAATTCTTTTTGTAGTATCACCTTCAGCGACTGTTCCTCGTTGGCTTCTTCTGCCTCCTCTTCCACCTTCTTGTCTTGGCTGCTGAATAGTTTGAGTAGGTGCTTCTTCTTGAAAGAGGGGAGCAAAAATTGATTTCAGCCTCACATTAATGCCAGCGGTAATTCGGTTTGCATATCCAGCACCTTTTCCCAAATCTTCTTGCTGGAAATTATTTTGCCAGGTATAAGCTGATCCATAAGATGCATTAACATTTACATATCTATTTATATCACCAAATGATGGAAGTTTTGGATTTAATCTTAAGTCAAAATTTTGTTTATAATTAAAATCTTTTCCGAAGAAAGCACTACTGAAAATATCTTTCCAAATTTCACTTTCTGGTCTTTCTAATTCATTTTCAGTAAGTAAATATGCTAACGAAGAAGAGACGTCAAAATTATACGCAAGAGTTATATTAAGCAAACCACCTTCAGTAACAGTCCAATTAAAACCAGCACCGCGAGTAGCTGTAAAATCTCTCTGAATATTTGGCTTAGCTACCAAACTTCTATTTTGCGAGAACGTTCTTCTGCGCGATGCTGTAACTCCAGCGGTAATACTTTGAGGGGCAAAGAATATCTTTACATCTTTATAGTCAGAGAAAATTCCAAGCAAATCACCAAGTAAAGGAATATCTAGTGGCTGGAAGTACAAATCCCTCGATAAATTCACATTGTAATTTGCATTTGCATTCCATACCCAGCTTGAATTTGAAACAA
This sequence comes from Ignavibacteria bacterium, assembly GCA_016873835.1. GTDB lineage: Bacteria > Bacteroidota > Ignavibacteria > Ignavibacteriales > Melioribacteraceae > DSXH01. Next base: position 5,011 of record VGVY01000024.1, on the reverse strand, counting down.
TAGTAGGTGCGCGTCCAAAAGTTTTGTTATAATTAAATCCAAATGATAGACTGTTAAATGTATCCTCAATATACCAAGCGGTTGAAGGAATTTTTAATTTAATATTAGAAAGTGACCAAGTTTCTGAAATATTAATTGTTTGTGCTTCACTCTTTAAGCTATTCACTGCATTTTCAATTTGAGTTGGATCAACAGATTTTTCTTCTAAGGTTTTTCTTAAAAGATTTTGTGCCTCATCTACTTTTATATCTGTTCCGGGGATGAATAGTGGATTTGTAGAACTCTCTGTTCTGCTGTAAGCAATCTTCAAATTGCTTCCGGGCAAACTGATCGGAATAATTTTTAAAATATCGAAATCAACGGCAACACCCCAATTCAAACGGTCTTCACGACTTCCAAATCTTTCGGCTATTTTGTGAAAATATGGATTTGTCTGTTGAACATTAAGATTAACTTTCATTAAGTCAGCCAGAGCAAATGAAGCCGAAGCACTATATGCCCAGCCTGGAGTATCATCAGCTTCCAAAACTCTTAACTCGTTAATCCAAACAGTTCCTGATACTCTTTGATTTAGAACCCCAATATTTTTAGGATTAACAATTCCAATTGTGAAAAATGTTATTCTTGTAAGAGTCGGATTTCCTCTAACGCCATATGTATGCCCTTCCTTACCTTCAACTGGCAGACTATAAATTAACGTTAATTGGGTAGAATCGCGTCGTTGCTTAATAGCAGTTAATTCTGAAAAAATTAAACTTACCTCATTCCATTCAGATCTTACCGGTTGACGATATTCGTAATAGTTTGATGTATCAGATCCAAATCTCACATATATTTCTGACGAGAAATCATTCGGCGCATTATAAAATGATATTGAGCTTGGTGAAATATCATTTTGATCACCGTGCAAAAAGAGTTTCATTTCTTTATAGTTGAAAACGTCAAGCGGTCTATATAAAAATTTTACAACTTCTCTTTTATCACCATCCTCAAGATTTTTCATTATCAGTTCTAGAGATTGTTCATTTTTGAAAATTTCGTAATCTGGCTTTGTTCTATCTCGTTCTCTAAATACTCCGGGTGGTGAATAATATTCAGGATTATCTTCAATATTAATTGTAGATACTGTCAGCACTGTATCATCAACAGTTACTCTTGGCGGAACTAAAACTTTCTGCCATTGATTTCCAACAAGATTCATTTCAGCAAATCTTAGGTGCACTTTCTTATTTGCGCTAGAAACCCAAAATCTAATTGTCTCTATAACAGAAAAACTTGGATCGCCTACGGTTGGTCTTAAAAAATCTTTTAATGGAACACGATATAAAAACCAACCATTTCCTCCTCCTTGCACTAATGGGTTAGAAGTTTTATTTGTATCAAGTGGTACTTCATATCTAAAGTAACTGTTAACTTTATCTAACGTAAAGTTTCTATTTAAATCTTCTGTATCAGGAAGTCTTCCTTGATCAATTGAAACCGCATTTCCCTCCGTTCCATTAATTCTTGAATAGTCAGGATTTTGCGTCAGTTGAAAAGAATAGTTATCATTACTCGGATCTGGATTAGTAGATGAATTATAATTCGGTTCACCAATATCCTTAAATCCGTCTAGTCCAGTATCTTCGCCATCATCTACAAGATCATTAGAATTCTTATCTTCAGTATCAAGTTTTCCATTTGGAATAACATCTTCGCTTATTTGTCCAATATCTATATATAACTTCATGTTTGAAGGAGCTTCAGCTATATACATATAAAACTCAATGAACTCGATATTTTCTTCAATCAAATTACTTGCAGTTGAAGAAAGCGGCTTCATAAAACCAGCCCAATTTTTTGCTACATCAGATAATTTTGGATTCCAATTGTAGTAACCTCTTTGATTGGGTTCATAAACAAAATCGAGTGCTGTAATTAGTTGCTGATCCGGCGCAGCTTGCTTTCTATCTCCATAAATTGCTCTCACAGTTACATCTGAGGGTGTTCTATTGAACCAATAAGCTTTTGCTTTGTAATCTATTTGCTCGCTTTCTCTTAGTCCACTAATAAATGGAAGTCCATTTGGAACGCTTATATCTCTCCAAGATCCGTAAGGCATTCCAAGTGGAATAATTCTCTTTGCACCTTCAAAATCATCAATGTAAGCTATACTTCTTCCCCCGTCGCTTTCTATTGTTGATTTTTTGGTATTTGGATCCGGATTTATATACGCATATTCAGCATTTATATTAAGTGTTGATGGAGTGCTTGTAGGGATAACATAATCCAATGCTTTTGTTAAGAAGGGAAGATTAATATTGGTCTTAAAATCAGCTCCAAAAATTGTATTGTTTAACGGTTCCTCTCCAATTTTTACTTTATCACTTAATGTTTGCTGATTCAAATTCAAAAATGAAAAACCAAGTGTTGTTTCTCGGTTAAATTCATACAATCCGCGAAAACCTAGAAGTGTTTTTGATGCCAGTTGAAATAAGTCATTTTGTTCAAATGTAATTTTCAAATCGGCTCCGGGAACAAGTGCTTCATCCTTTCTAATGATTATTTGTCCAAGGTTATAATCAACTGAATAGTCCATTCCTTCATTCAACGGATTTCCATTTAATAATACTCTAACTGAATTTTCTACTACATTGAAGCCGACATTATAAACAGAGGAAACTAGCGCTGAATATTCACCAGTCAGTAAAAATTTATCTTGTGCGCGGTCTTGCTTAGCAAACGTTACAGTTGTATCATAAATTGCTTTGTATTTTATTGACGGATCTAACGTTGAAGGGAAATCATCGCCAAAAGGCTGAAGCACTGGAAAAATAATTTCTCCGGTTGAAGGAATTATAGTTCTATTCGGGAAATAATCGAATGCTCCATCAGGTTGGGCACTTGTTCCGCTTTTGTCAGTTTTATCTAAACCAAATGCCTCAAGAAGTTTTATTCCTTGAAAATCACTTTGAGGTTCTTGCCCTTCTATCTGATATTTAATGTCAAGAACAAATCCCTCTTCTTTAATATCGCGTCCGCCAATAGGATATATATTACGAAGTTGAAGTTTCCAAGCTTTTTTAAATTGCGGCTGTAAGTTAGGTGGTTTGACCAATTTTAAAACAATTCGTGCTGTTGTATCTGCGCCTACTTCTTGTAAAAATTCACCGTAATAGAAATCATCATTCGCAGATTGAGTTGGTCCTTCGATTCTATATGATACAGCAATTGCATCCAAATCTTGAATTTGAGTTTTAAAACTTATAAAACCAGTTTCTGCATGAAGTTCATAATCAATCCCTTGCTGTAATAAAATCCATCTTCTATCAATTTCTTGAACTCCTGGAATTGACTGTAATGTACTGTCGCGCAGACCAATATATTTTTCAGATTTAGACCTACGTTTTAAATCAATATAAGCATTACCTTTTCGCTCATTTGGATTTACCAAACCGGTTATAGTTTTCCAAACTTCGATATCTTTAACTCGAATAGAATCCGTAATGCGAGGAACTGGATTGCCATAAAAATTATTAAAAATATTTAAATCTCTTCTAGTATAAACATCATTTAAAAAGTAGTGATTAAGAGAATAGTCATAAGCGCGAATTTCATATTTCTGAGATTTGGCACCCCCACTTACTGAAACTTCTTGAACCTCACCTTTCTTTTGGGAAGCTAAAGCTGTAAGTGTAAATGGGCCCATTTTAATCAATGCTTTAACACCGAACAATGCTTCACTTCCACCTACTAACGGCGATGTTTGTAGTGATACATTGCCAGCTTCAATCGATTGAATTATTTCATCTTCATAACCAGTGTATTTCAACTTTAACTGATTTTCATATTGAAACTGTCTTTCAGTATTCCAGTCTGCTGAAATAGTAAGTTTATCACCAATTGTACCGCTTAAACTTATTTGAACTTGTTGTTTAAAGTCTGGTTCATTTCTTGTATTACCTAAAGCTGAAGTCGTAACGCCTTGAGTTGTTTCATTACGCCATGCACCATGTATATCAACAGCACCGGCAATTTTAAGATTTATTTTTGGAGGTCCGAAAATACTTAGCAATGAGGTACTTGGCAGAGGAATTTCAATATTCGTAATGTCAGTTAATAATTGGCTTAAATCTTTCTTATCTTCCTTTAATTTGTATGCGTACCCAAGTTGCTCCCAAATATCTCTGGAAATAGATTGTAGCCGCAAATTAATATACTCTTGTAGAGGAATTTCTAAATATGTTTTGGTTTCTTGCCCGGCAATTTTCTCTTTGATAATTACTATTGTTCCAGATGAATCGAGTTCGATTGTTCTAGTCAATGAAGTCATCGAAGGTTGAAGAAATAAACTAGAATTCTTTTTGTGCCTAAATGGTACAACTGAATAATCAGCCTGAGAAGATTTAAAATGTTGAATTCTTGCAGTTGAATCTTGTGAGAGAGAATCGACCCTGCGAAGAGAATCCTGACGGGCTATAAGTTTAATAGAATCGCTTCTTGTAAGTTTTACTACGATTGAATCTTTCAGATTAATTGTGTCATTTTTGCTTAAAGAATCCTTAAGTGATGTAGAATCTTTTTTGACTGTTGAGTCCGGATCAGCAAAAATAGAAGTGAAAAATTCTGAATGGTTAATTACACGCTTCCTGTTGTAAGGATGCTTTAATTCAATTCGGTTTTCATAATTCATCTGAGATTTTAAATTAATAAGGCAGGCATCAAAGAGAGCTTCCTTATTGAATCCCGGTTCAGAATTCTCATTTAAAGTGAACCCGAAGGAGAATATAATAACAGCAACAAAAAAGGGAAGCAAAAATAATTTGGTTCCCGGTTTCGAAGTATTTTTTGGCACTGAATAGATAATAGACCTATAAATTAATCGCAATACTTGTAGTAGAAAGCTTTCTATAAACCTCCTGTTTTTTCGCAGTGGAAAATTATTAAAAATTTTGTAATTATCAATTTCATTAAGGGAAAAATTGTTACACTATTTTATACAGTTATACTAAAGAAATCAGTGCATATAACA